>CALFEP010000182.1 GCA_937950125.1 uncultured Bacteroidota bacterium | reverse complement strand
TAAGTCGTAAGTCATAAGTCGTAAGTCATAAGTCGTAAGTCATAAGTCGTAAGTCGTAAGTTGTAAGCCAGCTGTTGGCAGTTTAAAGTCAAATGGAAGGGAAATTTCAATTTCTTTCATTAAAAATCAGGACTAAACCAGACATTTTCCTTTTTGATTTTTAGGCACTTGTTTTTGCGATTTATTTGATTTTTGCTTTTTGAATTTTTTTTAGACATTTCGTTTCACAGATAAGTAATTTATTATCAAAATAATAGAGATATGAAAAAGATATTGGTTGCCACCGACAAGCCCTTTGCACCGGTTGCCGTTAAGGAAATCCGCAAAGTTGTGGAGGGCGCAGGGTACGAATTGGTACTATTGGAGAAATACACACAGAAATCCGAATTGTTGGCTGCCGTAGCCGATGTGGATGCAATGATTATCCGCAGCGATATTGCCGACAGGGAAGTGATTGAAGCCGGCAAAAACCTTAAAATCATCGTCCGGGCAGGAGCGGGTTACGACAACATCGACCTTGCTGCTGCAACTGCAAACAAGGTTGTTGCCATGAATACTCCTGGTCAGAACTCGAATGCCGTAGCTGAACTGGCTTTGGGAATGATGGTTTTCATGGCCCGCAACATGTTCAACGGGTCATCGGGCAAGGAGCTTCGCGGAAAAACCCTTGGGATTCATGCTTACGGAAACGTTGGAAAATACGTAGCTGAGATCGCCAAAGGCTTTGGAATGAAAATTTTCGCTTTCGACCCGTTTGTTGACGACAGCGAGATGATTAATAATCAGGTTGAACCTGTCCACTCGGTTGACGAATTGTACTCGAAGTGTCAGTATGTTTCTTTGCATATTCCGGCCAATGAGAAAACCAAAAAGTCCATCAACTTTGAGTTACTTTCGAAGATGCCGAAAAATGCAGTGCTGGTCAATACCGCCCGCAAAGAGGTGATTGACGAGGCCGGACTGCTGATGATGTTTGCTGAACGCGAGGATTTCAAATACCTTTCGGACATTGAACCGGGCTGCTCTGCCGAGATGGCTGAAAAGTATGCCGGACGTTACTTTTTCACCCCGAAAAAAATGGGAGCACAGACCTCGGAAGCCAATATCAATGCTGGAATAGCCGCTGCAAAACAAATAGTTGGCTATTTTCAACATGGTGATGTAACTTTCCAGGTTAATAAATAATTTTTTTATTTTTGCCGCAAATTCAGACCTGATGAATTTTAATTTATCAGGTCTGATTTTTTAATAGATTTTATTACTAATTCATCCCCCGACTATTTGCACTATGGAAAACGAAATCGAAAAAACGATGACATTCTTCAGGTTTGAAGACCTGAGAGTTTATCACAAAGCACTCGACTACGTTGAGTGGGTACACGTTACCACGAGCCTGTTTCCTGAACATGAGAATTACCATCTCACAGCAAAGTTCATAAACGCCGCACAGGCCATCACACTTCAGATTGCTGAAGGTTCTTCACGAAACAAAGTTCAGTTTGTGTATTACCTGAAAATGGCCAAGAGCTCTATCCGCGAATGTGTGGTTTACACAGCCATCGCCAGGAGCCTGAATTACATGACAGAAACATCCTCGGAAGAATCGCGCAATCAGTTAATGGAATTAACAAAAATGATTGGCGCCCTCATTGGTTCATTGCAACGTAACAATGGTGGTAATTTTGACGAAAGATAAACGTAAAACAACTAAATTTTTACACAAAAAATGGCAGTTTTAAAAGCTTTTAAAGGATTACGCCCTCCCAAAGAAATCGTAAAACAATTAGCTTCACGTCCTTACGACGTCCTGAATTCAGAAGAAGCCCGCGAAGAAGCCAAAGGAAACGAATATTCACTGCTTCACATCATCAAACCCGAAATTGATCTTCCGGAAGACATTGATCATTATGCCCAGGAAGTTTACGACAAAGCAAGGGATAATTTTCAAATGTTTCGAAATAAAGGCTGGCTGGTGGCCGATTCGGAGCCACACCTTTATATTTATGCCCAAACGATGAACGAAAAAACACAATACGGCCTTGTTGGTTGCGCTGCTGTTGACGATTACCTCAACAACGTAATCAAAAAACACGAACTCACCCGGAAGGTGAAGGAGGAAGACCGGATGAAGCATGTCCGCATCACCAATGCCAATATGGAACCCGTATTTTTTACTTACCCTGCCAACAATGAAATCGATACCATTGTGGGAAAATGGGTTGCCAGCCATGAACCAGCGTACGATTTTACAGCAGATGACGGCTTTGGCCACCATTTTTGGGTAATCAACGAAAAACCAGTCATCGAAAAACTAACTGACATTTTTAGCACCATCCCATCAACTTATGTCGCTGACGGGCACCATCGTACTGCAGCAGCAGCGCTCGTGGGCAACGAAAAACGTCAGAACAACCCAAACCACAAAGGTGATGAAGAGTACAACTTTTTCCTTGCCGTTCATTTTCCCGATAACCAGCTCACCATCATCGACTACAACCGTGTAGTGACTGACCTGAATGGGATGTCACAGGAAGAATTCATCCAAAAGCTGGCCAATACGTTTTCCGTCCAGGAAAAAGGTACAGATATCTATAAACCTGAGTCGCTGCACAATTTCAGCATGTACCTCGACGGAAAATGGTATTCACTGACTGCAAAACCAGGAACTTACAATGACCACGATCCGATCGGTGTACTCGATGTTACCATTTTATCAAACCTTGTGCTCGATCAGCTTCTTGGGATCAAAGACCTGAGAACGTCTGAACGCGTTGATTTTGTGGGCGGAATCCGTGGACTGGGTGAATTGAAAAAGCGTGTTGATTCAGGTGAAATGAAGGCTGCATTTGCACTGTATCCTGTTTCGATGAAACAACTCATCGACATTGCTGATACCGGAAACATTATGCCTCCCAAAACTACCTGGTTTGAACCCAAACTCAGGAGCGGCCTGGTTGTGCATTTGCTCGATTAGGATTGTAAGTCATAAGTCGTAAGTCATAAGTCGTAAGTCATAAGTCGTAAGTCGTAAGTCGTAAACAATGAGTCGTTAGTAATAAATACCAACCAAAAACAAGAAATTACAACAAATGACGCGAAGCAAAT
>CALFEP010000181.1 GCA_937950125.1 uncultured Bacteroidota bacterium | reverse complement strand
AATTTACCCCCAATATCATACAAATTTTTTAGAAAATTACCCCCAATCTTAAACATTGGTGTTGAATATTAATAAGTTATAAATGGTTAAGTGAATGATTACATTTTGAATTTAAAACAGTTGTTTACAAACAAACATCTTTCAGGCTTTGCAATTCATTAAATCCTGAAAAATACCTACCTTCGTAACCGTCAAGAAGGATTGATTTGATAAGTTATGTTATTGAAAATGCCACAAAACCTCGAAAACACCAGTTTATATAAAATAATAAAGATCAATAAATTAAAGTTTAATAACCTGTGGCGAACCTGTGGCAAAAATTAGTTTTTAGCCTTAACCTGTCAATTTAAAAAATTATGTCGAAAAAAAGAAAAAAGTCAGCAGGAAAAAGCTCCCGAATCGGAAGGAAAGCATTGGTTGCCGGCATATTGGGTTATTTTGCCGAAAACCCTTTTACATCCTACAATTACAAACAAATTGCCCATGTAATGGGCGCCGGCGATAAGGCAGCGAAGGATTTGGTGCGTGAAATTCTTGAAGACCTTTCGCAACAGGGAGATCTGAACGAGTATCGCCGGGGTAAGTACAAAATCAATCCCGACAAGCTCCACGAACATTCTGGTCGCCAGAAAAGCATCACAGGCCGCGTTGACATGAAGCAAACCGGCAAGGCGTATGTTATTTCTCCCGAACTGGGCGAGGATGTGTACATTGCGCCAAACCAGACAGCCCACGCCCTGCACAACGATACCGTAAAAGTTGAACTTTTTCCAAAACGAAAAGGGCACAAACTCGAAGGACAGATCGTCGAAATTATTCAGCGGGCAAAAACACGCTTTGTGGGAACCATCGAAAAGTCGGCAAAATTTGCTTTTTTAATCCCGGACAGCCACACCATGCCCGTGGATATTTTTATTCCGTTATCGGGGCTGAAAAACGCCAAAAACGGGCAAAAAGCTGTAGTGAAAATGACAGACTGGCCCGATCATGCCAACAACCCGTTCGGAGAAGTGGAACAGGTGTTGGGCTACCCGGGTGATAACGAGGTGGAAATGCAGGCCATCCTGGTCGAAAACGACTTCCCCCTCTCCTTCCCCAAACAGGCTGAAGCGGAAGCCAAAAAAATCCCGAACGAAGTTTCGGCAAAAGAAATCAAAAATCGCCGAGATTTCCGCAATGTGACCACTTTTACAATCGATCCGGCTGATGCCAAGGATTACGATGATGCCATTTCGTACCGCAGGCTGCCCAACGGAAATCACGAAGTAGGGGTTCATATTGCCGATGTTTCGTTTTATGTTCAGCCCGGCTCGGCCATCGACGAAGAAGCCTACAAGCGCGGAACATCCATTTACCTGGTTGACCGCACCATACCCATGTTGCCCGAACAACTGTCGAACCTGGTGTGCTCGCTGCGGCCGGGTGAAGAAAAGCTGTGTTTTGCCGCTATTTTTGAATTGGATGACGATGCAAAAGTGATCAACGAGTCATTTGAAAAAACGGTGATCAACAGCAACCGGAGGTTCTCGTACGACGAAGCCCAGAAAATCATCGAAACCGGCGAAGGCGATCTGGCTGAAGAAATCAAAGTTTTATGGGGACTGGCTTCAAAACTGAAAGATGCAAGATTTAAAAAGGGCTCCATAAACTTTCATACTGAGGAGGTTAAGTTCATTTTGGATGAAAAAGGAAAACCCACCGGCGTTTACATCAAGGAACAAAAAGAGGCTAATTTCCTGATCGAAGATTTTATGCTACTGGCCAACCGCCGTGTAGCCGAGCGTATTGGCAGAAAGCGGGGTCTGAATCCTGTGAAAACCTTTGTTTACAGGGTTCACGACCAACCGTCACCCGAAAAACTCAGCCAGTTCATTCAGTTTGTCGGGAAACTCGGTTACAAAATGAGGGTGAATTCTGAAATAAACCTGGCCAAATCGTTCAACGAACTTTTCATCCAGGTGAAGGGCAGGGGAGAGGAGAACATGATAGAAACCCTGGCCGTGCGCACCATGGCTAAAGCTGAATATTCCACACAAAACATCGGGCATTACGGACTGGCATTTCAGTATTACACGCATTTTACATCGCCCATCCGCCGCTATCCCGATCTGATGGTTCACAGGCTTTTGCAGCGCTACCTGGAAAGGCAGCCTTCGGCAAACGAAGGCGAATATGAAGAAAAATGCCGCCACAGCTCCGAAATGGAACGCAAGGCTGTTGAAGCTGAACGCGCCTCCATCAAGTACAAGCAGGCAGAATACATGTCCGACAAAATAGGGGAGGAGTTCGAGGGGCTAGTTTCTGGCGTTTCGAAATACGGGATTTTTGTAGAAGTAGTTGGCAACAAGTGCGAAGGGATGATCCGGCTTCAAAGCATGGACGACGATTTTTACTATCTTGACGAAGAAAACTACCGGGTCATTGGTCACCGGTACGGCCGTGAATACAAACTTGGCGATCCCATCCGCATCCGCGTCAAACACATCGACATCAGGAAAAAGCAATTGGATTATGAGTTAGCATGAGGCAGTCTTCAGTCGGCAGTCTTCAGTCTTCAGTTCTGATCGTAATTAAAGGCTGTAATTTTCCAAAATGCTGCCCACAGCCCACTGGTGGTTGAGCTCCTGTACTGAGCTTGTCGAAGTATGTCGAAACCACTGCTTACTGGTGATTGAGCCTGTCGAAATCACTCCATCACCACCCCCACCGGACAATGGTCTGAACCTGTTAATTCCATCAGAATGAAAGCATCTTTTACTGAACCGATTAGTGCTGAACTTACAAGGAAATAGTCAATTCTCCATCCGATGTTTTTTTCACGGGCGCCGGCTCTGAAACTCCACCACGAATACATTTTTGCTCTATCAGGATATATGTGCCTGAAAGTATCCACAAAACCCCCGTCAATGTAACGGTCCATTCCGTCGATTTCCTGCTGCATATAACCGGCAGTTTTGTTGTAGTTTTCGCGTGGCCGGGCAATGTCGATGGGTTTATGGGCAACATTAAAATCGCCGCAGGCAATCACCGGTTTGCTCTTTTCCAGATTTTTCAGATAGCAAAAAAATTCCCGGTCCCACTCCTGCCGGTAATCAAGCCGTTTCAGTTCCAGGCCTGAATTAGGGGTATAAACAGTTACCAGAAAATATTTTTCGTACTCAACACAAATAACACGGCCTTCGGTGTCATGTTCGGCAATGCCAATGCCTTTCATCACATTAAGTGGCTCCGCTTTGCTGAGAATGGCCGTACTGGAATAGCCCTTTTTTTCAGCAGAGTACGCGTAAACATGGTAATTTGTGACACCCGACAACGCTCTTGCCACCTGATCTTCCGTTGCTTTCGTCTCCTGAAGGCAAACCATATCAGGATTAAGTGTTTCAAGGTCATTTAAAAAGTTCTTTTGCACAATGGCGCGGATTCCGTTTACATTCCAGGAAATGAGTTTCATAAATGTCCCTTTGGTTTTAGTTAGCTTCTTTCAAAATTCTTTATTAAAAACATGAAATTAAATAAGATGGCGAAATTAATCTTTTCGTGTTTCAAAAAAAGGAAGAATATTTTTACCAAAATTACCTGGAAAAGCACCCCACAGCTCTCTTTATCTACCCATCAATATTTACGATCTACCTGCAGCTTACACTCTTACGGCTTGCCACTTACGACTAATCCTTCCAATTATGAACCTCCTGGCACAGGAAGCAATTTTTGCTGTGAACCGAAGTTAGTGACCCACACAACACACAACAGCGCCAACCAATTTGTGGAGGCGCTGATCTATGACATGCACGGCACGCTGTTGATTGAAGACGGTTTTCAGAAACAAACCTCATTGAGCATTGGAAATCTGAAACCTGGTGTTTACATGGTTGTGTTAAGGACAGCCTATCATTTTGAAGCAAAGAGACTACTTGTAAATTAGCATTTTAAACGTTAGAACCATTAAACCCTGCCCCGAAACGGGCGGGTTTTTTTTTAATCAGAATTACCACTAATCAGTTATCCTTTGCTGCTTGGTTTTAGGATTGGGGTTTGACGAAAATCAAATTTTAGGTCAAGTAGCAAATAGAATATCTTTGCCTTGTAAATAAACCAATGTTTGATGGTGATAAAGTTTAAAACTAAATTTCAGTCATCAGTCAGTTTGTGTCTGACAATCATTCACATAGTCAGGTTCATTGGTTTTTATTTTGTTGGGATCGGATTAATTTTGGCTTCCTGCGAGCATCAAAAACATTTGGAAAACGCGGGACTGAAAAGTCAAATTGATAGTTTGAATATCGAATTCGGCAAGGAACTTACCTACGATTCATTGAAACTGGAAGAAATCAAAAGATTGAATGAAATTTGCGATTCGGCCAACTACCCGGAAGGGAAAATTAATCTGTACATTACTGCTTCCAGAATTTACATGGCCAATTATCGCCATGAGAAAGCCCTGGAAATGCTGAATAAAGCGCAGGATGCACTTGATGAAACCGATGACAGGGAATTTGCCGCGAAGGTGAATTTTTATTTTGGGAAACTCAATTTCAGGATCAACAACTCCGACGTTGCGCTGGAATATTTCCTTAAAGCTGCCGATTTAAGTAAAAAAGCCAACGATTCAGTATTGTATGCTAATGCGCTGTCAAATATTGGGAATTTGTACCTTGAGCGGGGAAATCTGGATAAAGGCAGGGAATATTTCGGAAAATCCATCTCAATCAATGAAATGGCGGGGAATGATGAAGCCTTGTCTGTTGATTTACATCTAATGAGCATTTACCATTTGAGAAATAGGGAGTTGGACAGTGCGAAGTTTTATCTTGACAGGGAAGTGCAATTAAGCAAGGAATCCAACAATTTACGGCTCTATATTTACAACCTTAACAATCTGGCAAGTTTCCAGATCGAAAACGGGGATTTCGAAAATGCGGAGAAAAATTTGTTTGAATCGTTGCGATTGATAGACAGCATAAGCCCGTATTCCCCTCCAACCAACTCCAGATCAACAATCCATGCAAATCTTGGAATCCTGTACCAAAAAATGGAAGAATATGATAAATCGCTTAAACATTTTAATCTGGCAAATGAAGATTCTCTTTTTAATAATGTTCCTGAATTCAGAATTAGCCTGAATCACAACCTCTATCAGCTTCACCGGCAACTAAAAAATTTTGAACTTTCCAATTACTTTCTCGACAGGTATCTTGAACTGAGAGAGATTAATGATAAGGTAGTTGCCGATCATAACCTTATGTCAATGGAACTGAAGTACAATTACCGCCAACTTCAGCAGGAACATGAGCACAAACAACGCAGGATGAGATTAATACTGATTGCTTCCTTATTCATTTTCGGGCTTGGATTGCTTATCCTTATACTCTTTATCCAGAAACAGCGCATAAAAATAAGGAACAGCAGGCTTCAGAAAAAACTTCAGGACATCCAGGTGGAACGGCTCAATCGGGAACTGGCTTCACAAGCGTTGAACATGGTCAGAATCAATGAACGAAAGATCAACCTGATCAATACATTAAGACAGCGCCTCCCCGACTTCAAACGCGAAAACCAGCTCATCGTGAGCGGTATTATCGACGATTTTGAAAAAGACAAGAATGAACTTGCCTGGAAAGAGTTTGAAACAAGATTTACTGAAGTTCACAGCGATTTCTATAAAAAGCTTTCTGCAATTAACCCCAACCTTACCCTGAATGAAAGACGGCTTTGTGCCTTTCTTTTTCTTGACATGACCACCAAAGAAATTTCCTCAATCACCGGCCAAAGTATCCGGGCCATCGAACAGGCACGCAACAGACTCAGGAAACAGCTCAACATTACAAATGCCAATATTTCACTAAACGGATTCCTGAACACCATTTAGTAACCGGTACAGACATCATTATTTTTTGTTTCAATCTCAAAAACAGCGCATTACGCTGTAATGTGTAATTATTGTCGTACTTGCAATTCATCGTTGTCGTAGTATTGATAAGGTGGAAAACTTGCTGTGTGCCGATCCTGAAAATAGATTTGCCAAAAATTCAATGCCATGACGAAAAGCAAAAATATAGTGAAATTAAAGGCGTCAAAAACCAAAAAAAAGACAGGAATAAAAAATCCAGAACAGATCATTTCTGAAATTGAAGAAGAAACCAGGGTACTTAAAGGAATTGTATCACGATTTAGCAAACCATTTTCAAAAGAGGAAAACAAATAATTTACAATGTATTTATAATTCATTTATTTCTAACTTAATATTAAATAGTATGAACAGACTTCAACATTTCGCATTTGTTTTGATATTCTTTTTTGCGATCGGCACAATATCAGGACAGATCAGTGGCAATAAAAATATTCCGGGCGATTATCCGACCATTGCCTCTGCAATTTCGGCAATTAACGCGAGCGGAATAGGATCAGGAGGCGTAACCTTTAATATCGCTCCCGGTTACACCGAAATATTTCAGAATCTCTCCGACGGCTTGATCACAGCCACAGGAACGCAAGCAAACCCGGTGATTTTTCAAAAATCGGGGGTTGGCAACAACCCCCTGGTTACCGCTGCATCACCAGGAGTAGGAAACTACGATTTCATCTTCTGTCTGGTTGGCAGCGACTACATCACTTTTGATGGCATTGATGTACAGGAAAACCCGCTGAACCTCGACAATACCCAAAAGATGGAATATGGCTTTGCACTGATGAAGATGAACGAAACCGACGGCGCTCAGCACAACACCATCAAAAACGTCACCCTCACCCTCACCAGCAACACCAACGCCTATGGGATCAATGTGGTCAACTGGAGGTACAGTGCTCCGGGCATACCACTCACCATTACAGATGTAGCCGGAACAAACTCCTGGAATAAGTTTTACAACCTGAATTTTGTGAATTGCTACAGCGGCATAAACCTAACCGGATATGCCGATGCAATTGAACCCTATTCTTTTTACGATCAGGGTAATGAAGTGGGTAAAGACGGCAGCAACACCTTTACCGGTTTGGGAATTGGCGGTTCTAATGTAAATACTTATGGCATTAATGCAAAAGCCCAGAATAACCTGATACTGGCAAATAATCTCTTCACAGGCACTGTGACTTTAACTACCGGAAGGATTTATGCCATGAACCTGCTGGATGCAATAAATGCAAACCTTGATGTTTATGGTAACACGGTAAGTATTAATATGGCAGGTACCGGGATGTTTTACGGGATTTACATTAATAATATGGGTGGAAATGGTTCGGACAATACTATTAACTTGTTGAATAATACATTTATCAACAACAGTTTTCCCAATCACACCACCGGGAATATCGTTTACCTGTACGCCGTGTCGGGAGCAGTGACATTAAATTGTCAGAATAATACCCTTAGCAACAATACCACCGGATCTGAACTAACCGCTTCAGATGGTATTACTTATTACATTTATTTGCAAATGAACCCGTTGGTTCCACTTACAGGTATCATGAACGTTGATCACAATACAATTACCAATAATCACAAAAGTTCGAACAATACTAATGCTAATAAGCAAAACTATTTTCTTTTTGCTACCGGACAAACCCGATTTCTGAATATCAATGACAACCTCATTAGCAATAATACTTCGTGGAGCCCCAGGGGAAATGTTTATGGTATTTATTCAGCGCACATCGGCACAACAAAAAACATTTACAACAATACCATTTCAAATATGGAATTAAATGCCGGAAATTTTGCAGGCATTTTAAATGGCAACGGTGAAAACATTTACATTTTTAATAATAAAATACAAAATCTCACCACAAGAAACATATTCCTGGGATGGGGTAAAATTGCCGGTATTGATGCCCAGTTTGGTACGGGAAACAAATATGCGTACTGCTATAATAATTTTATCAGTGAGTTGTATGTCCCTGATGGAACCAGGGAATGGAATGTCATTGGAATAAAAATGAACAGGGGCTTATACACAGGAATTTACAACAATACCATTTATCTGGATGGCACGTCAACCGCATCAGGATTTGGCACAGCAGGAATTTGGATGACTTACCAGGCTGATAATGTTGATCTTCGCAATAACCTGATAATAAATGAATCGGTACCCACCGGAACGGGCAGAGCGATAATCCTGGTCAATGAGCTCGATACGCTTGGCGTGTATGCAGCCACTTCGAACAACAATAATTATTATGCAGGGATACCCGACACAAACAGATTAATCTATTATAGCCCGGCGTATCAATTTGATCAACTAGAAGACTTCCAGGCATTTGTTTATCCCAGGGAAAGCAATTCAATCAGCGAGAACACAAACTTTGTAAATGTCAACGAAACCCCCTATGATCTGCATATTGATCTTGATTCAAATACCCTATGCGAAAGCGGAGGAGTGGTTATCGCAGACTCCGTATCAATAACAACGGATTTTGATGGACAGCCGCGGTTCCCCAACACGGGCTATCCCAACAATCCAAATTGTATGGCAACAGCGCCCGACATCGGAGCTGATGAGTTTGCACTGAATGTATGCCCGGCCAGTGCGGAGGCCAATATCCTTTCCTTTGCATTTAATACTGCAGAAAACCCGTCGTTGCTTAACGATGTTATCGGTCAAATAGACCCTGTTACTCACAGCATCACCCTTGAAGTGCTGGAAAATGTTAATGTAACTTCCCTCATTGCCACTTTCACGCTTTCCGATCTGGCAACTGCCAGCATTGGTGGTGTGGTGCAGGAAAGCGGGGTTACAGCCAACGACTTTACCAACCCTGTGGTTTACACCGTTACTGCCGAAGCCGGCAATATGCAGGACTGGACGGTGACCGTAAACCTTACAGAGTGCGAACAGCCCTGGGATTATATCATAACAGGCAAAGTACACAGCATCAGCATTCCGCTTGGCGTTGCGCCCGGAATTTTTGGAACACCACTGGAAGCACACGACTGGATAGGGGTTTTCTATCTGAATAATGAAGGTGAAGAATCCTGTGGAGGCGCCGTTCAGTGGAATGGTAAGAATACAGTAGTGGTGAACGCTTACGGAGATGATCCAACAACACCAGAGAAGGATGGCTTTGCCAGCGGGGAAGCCTTCCGTTGGAGACTTCAGCAATGTGGCAATCCTGTTGATTTCACGGCTATTGCAACTTATCATCCCGACATGCCCAACCAGGGTAATTTTACCGACTTTGGCCTGTCACGATTAACAAGCCTGAAAGCAGCGTATCTTGAGGATTATTCGTTTACACAAGGCTGGAACAGCATTTCAAGTCAGCTGACACCCTTCGAGCCGGCAGTTGTAAACATGTTTTCGGGAATCGTAAACGAACTTACCATATTACGGAACCTGAGCACCCTGTATTGGCCCGAAGAGGGTTTGAATACCATCGGCGACTGGGACAACTTTTCAGGGTATGTGTTGAAAGTGACAGAGGATATTGATTTCCAGATAGCAGGAGCAGAATATGTTTCAGGGGAAATAAACCTACCAGCAGGCTGGAGTTATCTTCCGGTGCTCAGCCAGTGTGAAGCCAATGTAATGGAAATGTTTGGCGACCATCTGAATGATGTGGTGATTATTCAGGAACTCATCGGAACGGGAGTCTTCTGGCCGTTGTACAATATCAACACAATACAAAACTTTGAGCCCGGTAAGGCATATGCCATCAAGCTGAACAATGAACTCACAGTTAGCTTCCCGCAGTGCGCAAGGAAAACAAAATCATCAAAGAATACAACAATAAACAGCCTTGAAAGCCCGTGGGGTAAATTGAACATGACCCCGTCAACGCAGGTCACATTGTTGCAACCGGAATCAACAGGCGCATTTTCTGAAGGCGATGTAATAGGAGTCTTTGATCAGAAAGGTCGGGTTTGTGGTTC
The DNA here is from genome assembly GCA_937950125.1 of uncultured Bacteroidota bacterium. Classification (GTDB taxonomy): domain Bacteria; phylum Bacteroidota; class Bacteroidia; order Bacteroidales; family 4484-276; genus CALFEP01. Next base: position 4,071 of record CALFEP010000181.1, on the reverse strand, counting down.
CATATCAATAGTTGGAAGAAGCGACAACCGGGTAATAACACTTTATGGTGACGACATAACCACTCCGGAGAAAGATGGCTTGATCGGTGGTGAAGCGGTGAGTTACCGGCTTTTTGAGGCATCAACCGGAAAAACATACGCACTTGAAGCAGAATACAGTAATGAACTTGAAAATACATCAGGTCGGTTTGAGGTTGGCAGCTTGTCGGCAATCATTGGTTTTAAGGCAGGTACAAACAATCTTGAAGATACAAAGAGTTTAACCCCCTCGATTTTCCCGAACCCAACAAATGGAGCCCTGAACATAACGGGCATAACCGGATTAACGACAGTCCGGATTTGTGATGTTTTTGGGCAGGAGATCTATTTCGCAGAACTCACAACTTCAACAACGCTGGATGTAACTCAGCTTCCCAAAGGAATTTATCTGGTAAAAATATCGGATGAGCTGGGAGAAAACCAGAGAAAACTGATAAAAGAATAAAGAGGAGAAAAAAACAGTAACTTGTAAATGGAAAAGAATCTGACCCGGAGAATCCTCCGGGCCGGAATTTTCCCTGTTGAAACGATGATATTAAAACCGGAATTGACACAATGTGAAACAGAATCATTTGTTGTCGATGATTTTTTTACCGTAAGGTTAAAAGGAAAAGCAAGGACAAAGGCAGAACTGATGTTGTTTGATTCAGAAGGCAACAAGATACTTGTGAAAGAATTTTATATGGAATTAACCATAGACGTAAGAGACTTCAGGAGAGGCAAGTATGTAGGATTCATCAATTCTGGCAGAGAATACCATGTAGTACGTTTCAGTAAGGAGTAACAGGATTAAAACAACGTTAGGCAAATCCCAACCCCGCTCTTTTTTGAGTGGGGTTTTTTATTGTAAAAACCACTTTTTTTAAAGAACACAACTGAAGGAAATACAATCGAATCCTTTAATATTCGCCACACACCATTTGTCCACTAAGATTTAACAACCCAGCGCTCACGACCCGCATAGGGAGAGTCAGGCTTAAAACTTACGATGCCGGGCTTTGCCTCGGCACTTACGACTTACGACTTACGACATATGACTTATGACTTATGACTTACGACTTACGACTATCGTCTAATCCTTCCAGCTATGAACCTCCCCGCACCGGAAGCATTTTTTGCTGTGAACCGAGGTCAACGATTCACAAGTCGGACACCCATATTTTGCCTTTTGATTTTCGAAAAACCTTTCAAAACCCTGGTCACGGACTTGGGTAAGATTCTCAATCATGCTCATCTGGTAGTTTTTCCTGTAATTTTTATCTAAACGCGAAAGGTTTGGGCAGGGAAAGTCCTCACATTCAAAGCAATATTCCAGTTTCTTCTCCAACAGTTTATCGCAGCGTTTTATCAGCCAGGCGCACTGTTTTCCGCGGGGACGACAGCCGGTGCAATGGCTGATTTTATGCCTGACTTTTGGAATGTTGTGGTCGAAGGCCAGAAAACTGCTGCAAATCCTGCAATCCATGCCGCAGGGGGCGATTAAAACCGGATCATTGTTAGTCATAGTTATTTTTTTTGCCACTAAAACACGAAAACACAAAAATCTTAATTTCGTGGTTTTGTGCTTTTGTGGCATTTAAACTAAATATTCTTTCCCATCAGAAATGTGTTTTTTACAACTTGTTCCCCACCCAGTATGATGATGGCGAACAGCGCTTCTTCAAGCGAATCAGCAAATTTAAGCCGGTAGTCCAGCAAATCGCTTAACGAAGGATCGATCACCACAAAATCGGCCTCACGGCCTTTGTCGAAATTTCCAATTTTCCTGTCAAGGTGCAATGCTTTGGCGCCGCCCAGCGTGATAAAATAGAATGAAAGCAACGGATTGAGCGGTTTTCCGGTCAAAGCCGAAATTTTGTACGCATCCTGCAAATTCTGAAGCATCGAAAAACTGGTTCCGGCGCCAACATCGCTGCCAAGGGCAATTTTTATGTCATGACCGAGCACCTTGCGGTAATCGAAAAGACCGCTTCCCAGAAAAAGATTGGAACTGGGACAATGTACAATGGAACATCCGGCTTCAGCAATCCGTTTCAATTCGTCGTCTTTCAGGTAGATGCCGTGACCCAACAAGGTTTTAGGCGTAAGCAAACCGTACGAATCGTAAACATCCAGGTAGTGGTTGTTGTTCGGATAATGGTGGTTAACCACGGCCACCTCCTTTTTATTTTCAGAAATGTGCGTTTGAAGGTACAAATCCCGGTGTTCCTGCATCAGCGTTGAAATCACCTTCAACGACTCAGGCGAAGAGGTGATGGCGTATCTTGGCGTAGCGGCAAAATGCAACCGCCCTTTTTTGTGCCATTTTTTAATCAGCGAAACCGACGAATCATACGATTCCTGCGGCGATTTCAGCAAATAATCCGGAGCATTCCGATCCATCCAGGTATTTCCGGTGATCAACCTGAAGTTCAGATCGTAGGCGGATTGAAACAAGGCTTCCGCCGAATTTTCGTGTACAGAAGGATAAACCAGCGCCGTGGTGGTTCCGTTTTTGAGCAACTGTTTCAGGAAAAAGCGGGTGTGTTCGAGGGCGTAATCCGGATTTTCAAAATTCCGTTCATTGGGGAAAATGTATTTTTCAAGCCAGTCCAACAGTTCATTTCCGTGGGAGGCAATGGCTGCCGTTTGCACCGAATGAACGTGGGCATCCACAAAACCGGGGAAAATGTAACTGGAGCCAAAATTTATGATTTCAAATACTTCATTAAACGAATTCTTTATTCTTGTAAAATCTCCGCAGGCCTTTACCAATCCATCTTCCACCACCAAAAGCCCATCCTCAAAAAACCGGTAATGGTCAGCCAGATTTTCAGGATTGGCGGCATGGTTAAAATCAAAAATTTTTCCTCTGAATCCTTTTAACATGTTGTGAAAATTGAAATATCAAAAGTAAAATTAATAATTATGACCATCCGTTTGAGAGATAATTTTTGTACTTTTGTTCATTTAATAAAATAATTTATCAAATGATGAGTGAAGTAGAAACAACAACTGAACATTTCAGAAAGTTAACGAACATTTTGGGTGTACAGGATGCAAAGACAAACCTGGAAAGCCCATTCGATTTTATTCAAATTGCGAAGGATGGAGTGAATGCGAGTGTGATTAAGAAATTTGGAGGATATTTCAACTTATCACAGCAGTTACTGGCTTCTATGTTGAATGTTTCGTCTCCAACCATTTACAGATGGACAAAAGAGAATAGAAATCTGGATATAAATTTCACGGTAAAACTTTTTGAAATTGCTGATTTATTTCTCAGCGGTTCCGAGGTTTTGGGAAGCGAAAGTAACTTCTTCAAGTGGTTAAATTTGCCCAATACGGCGCTTGGCGGGATGGAACCTATTGAACTGATCGCAATCCCGGGTGGTGTTTCAAAAGTAAGGGATGTGATTGGTCGTATCGAATACGGAGTTTACAGTTAATCATGATTGTTTACAGAATAACCGGTAAAACGCATGCTGATGATCTGTCAGGCGTGGGCGCTGCTTTGTTTGGAGGAAGATGGAATAAAAAAGGCGCTTTCGTTTTATATACCGGAGAAAATATTGAAATAGCGCTTTTAGAGGCAATTGTGCATATTCCCCCTTTGATGGTTCCTGATTTGGTTTTGATAACCCTTGAAATACCTGATAATTCAATGACAGAATTTGAAATAAACACCCTTCCAAAAAATTGGGCTGTTTACCCGGCGCCAACAATACTTTCGGAGATGGCTGAAAGGTGGATTAAGGAAGAAAATACAATTGCACTAAAAGTTCCAAGTTGTATTGTTCAAAGTTCACATAATATTATTTTAAACTGTAAACACCCTGATTTTATGAAAGTAAAACGCCTGGAACAAAGAGATTTTTATCTTGACACGAGATTGAGGAAATGAAATCGTCTGTTTAACCCATCAACAACTGAAAGGAGTTGAAAATTACCGGTTTACCTGGGATGGAACCGGTGCTGATAATCAAAAATGCCATCCCGGAATTTATCTGGCCTCGCTTGTTGTTAACGGAAAACCAAGGCAAACAATTAAAG
>CALFEP010000180.1 GCA_937950125.1 uncultured Bacteroidota bacterium | reverse complement strand
TATCCTGGCCGGAATTAACGACATCGCCCAAAATACAGGCTACATTTCGGTGGAAGATATTTTTGGCAACATTCAGTCGATGGCCGAACTGGCAAAAGAAAACGGCATTAAGGTGGTACTTTCGTCGGTGGTTCCGGCCAACGTGATTCCCTGGAATGATGAGATTAAACCTGCCGAACAGGTAAACAGGCTAAACAAGCTGTTGCAGGACTATTGCAAAAAAAATAGTTATACTTACCTCGATTATTATTCAAAACTGGCTGATGAAAAGCAAGGTTTACCTCCAAAATACTCTGATGACGGGGTTCATCCAAATCTGGAGGGTTACAAAGTGATGGAGCGTGTTTTTGAAGAAAACCTTTCAAAGATTTTAAAATAAAAAAGTCGTACCCATTTTTTAATGACAAACAAATAACAAATGAAACGCCTTACTGTTTTTCTTCTTACCCTTTTGACTATCAAGCTGATTGGCCAGGATTTTAATCCTGAAATTTTGACCGAGCGTTTACGAATGCACGTCGAAATACTGGCTTCCGATTCGATGGAAGGGCGTGGGCTTGGCACGTCAGGAGCCTTGAAAGCCCGGAAATACATCCATGCCCAATTTAAAGAAGCAGGGCTGTTGCCCTATGATGAGGACTATTTACAGGAAATCAATTTTCGCACAGGACAAGCCTGGGTTTCAGGTGGCAACATCATTGGTTGGCTCAAGGGGACAGATCCCGCTATGCAAAATGAATTTATTGTGTTGGGCGCTCATTACGACCATGTGGGCTATAAAATGGAGGACGGTGAAAAGGTGATTTACTATGGTGCGGACGACAATGCAAGCGGTACGGCCACCACGATCGAACTGGCACGGTATTTTGCTGCAAATCCGCAACTTGTCAGGCGCAGCCTCATTTTCTGCGCTTTCGATGCCGAGGAGAGCGGGCTGATTGGCTCCGACTTGTTTGTGAAAGAAAATACACTCGTGGCTGATTCCACAATAAAATTGATGTTCAGCCTCGACATGGTTGGGATGTTGGAAGCCAACAATGGCCTGATTATGAAGGGCATCAGTTCGATTGCCGGAGGCGAAAAAGCTGCACTTTCGCTGGCTGAAAAGCACGGAATCAGACTGAAGGATACCTCTGTCGACATTGAAGGCGCCACCGACACCTGGCCGTTTGGCCAGAAAAAGATTCCGGCAACCCACGTTTTTACAGGCATTAAATCGCCATATCATAAACCTGAAGATACCTGGGAAAAACTGGATTACACAGGAATGGCCAGCATCGCTCAATTTATGCAACTGCTGGTTGCAGAATTATCGGGAATGCCCGAACTGGTTCCGGCACAAGCATTTACAAATCAGCAAAAACCAGCAGGTTTGAAATTCAATCTTGGAATTGCTGCGGGTGTGGGTACATCCAAACATAATTATTCCAGCGAATTTTATAAAGCCAACAGCATTTTTGCAGCCAAGGCCGGGCTTTTCGCACAATTGCACATCGGAAAACGTTTTACGGTTCAACCTGAAATTTTGTTTCAGACCGATGGCAGCAAATCTGCAGAGGGCAATTTCCGAAGGCAATCTGTGGCAATTCCCGTCAACATTCACTTCAACCTCCTGAACCAATGGGGCGGGCTTGTAAAAGGTTACGTACTGGCCGGAGGATATTACCAGCATAGCTTTTCGGGTAAAAACGGAAGCCTTGATCTCGATTTCGACAACCTGACAAATGCTGATGAGTGGGGCTGGAGCTTTGGTTTTGGAACCGACATAAAAGCTTGGCAGGTAAAATCGACCTGGTATTATGGTTTAAGAGACCTTTCGAAAATATGCGCTGAAGAAATTTACCCGATGGGGTGGTTTTTGTCGGTGGGATACAAGTTGTAATAAGGCTCATCGCCTGCAATGCCACGTACAAAATTTCATTTAGGGCCTTGGGTAAATCGCAAAATTCAGAAATATGCCCACTAATTCTGGCAGATCCAATTTCATTCGGTTGTAAAGCATTTCAACACCAAATAATCATTGTTTTCAGCACAATTGTATAAAACCCATCTGACTTAAGGGATCCATTATGAATTAGATGCTTCAATAATTTATTTCAGGCTGAACTTTTCCCTCAATTTGGTCATGGGATTTTCGAAATACCGATACAACAGAAAAGAGCCAAATATTACCAGAAACCAGTAGAGCAGGTAATATGTGTAGCCCGATGTAGCCAGTGGGAGGTTTGTTTTGAGTAAAATTGAGCGTATTGGTGGTATCAAATTAAAATTCACTACCGATAAATTCAATAAATACATGGAATAAGAAATGATGCTGATGAAAATAAAGACAACGTCGAATATTTTCACGCGTGTTGTTCTGAGACCTGACAGGAAAGGCAGGAAACAAAATGTTGTGATGGCCTCAATGTTAAAATTGAGTGGATAATAGTAGTATTTCCAGTTGAGTGGGTTAATATTCAGCATGATAACCAGAAATATTCCCGCAAGCAGTAAATGATACCTGAGTTTGTTCCATATTGCAGGCCGGCTAAATTGTAAATAAACCCCAAATATCCCAAACATTAAACTGTCGAGCCGAACGATGACAATTTTCCTGAATTCACCATCCAAATCATGGGTTCCAATTCCGAGTTCGAATTTTACGATCCTGATAATTAAAGGTACAAACAAGAATACGATGGCTGAAAGCAGCACCGATTTGATTTTGTTTTTCAGCATTTTATGTAATACAAAGCATGATAATGGGAATAGCAGGTAAAACCATTCCTCAATGGTCAGGCTCCAGGCTTCGGCGAAAAACCCCGGATGTGGGCTGGAAAAGTTCTGTAAAAACAGAAAATATTTCAGGTTAAAATCTCCAAAACCCCCGGAAAACAAATAGGATAAACAGACCACGGTTATTAAAACAAATAAGTAATTGGGTATTGTCCTGAACCATCTTCTTATCCAGAAATTCATCAAGTCCTTTAGGGTGAAATCCGTTTTGCGGATCGTTTTCAGTAGTATTCCACCAATCAAAAACCCACTAAGAACAAAAAAGATGGATACTCCGTCGAACTTTAAAAAGTTTAATTTCCAGTAAATTGAGCGGTACTTTTCTGGTACCAGCATAGCACTATGAGCATAAACGACGGTTAAAATTGCAACACTTCTCATGATGTCAAGCCCAACAATTCTTTCGCGGTGTTTAAGCAAATACTCGTTGAAGATGTTCATCATTTTATTGGGCTCCATTTTCTCTAAACATTAGCATGACAATGATTTTTATTGCGATGAAATATTTTTTTGTGGCGACAAAATTATTTTTTATTGCAATGTTTTAATAACAAGACTGGGTCGAAAGACAAGGTTTAATCGCATTGGTTTTAATCTTGCTTTTTTTCATAAAACAAGGTTTTAAGCTTGTTTTTAATTTCAGCCCCGTGCCGATACACAATCTTTGCCCGTTTGATATTGGCATTTATCAATCTCCGGCAGTATCGGCGCCTTGGCCTTTCAAGGCAATACTGAACGAACCCGGTATTCCGAGGTAAACTGTCTTTGCGTCGGCGAGTTTACTGTTGATTGCATCCAACAAACCCATTATCACTGCTTAAACATCGGTTCGACGTACTGTGCTGAAATTGGAAATGATTTGCAAAAGCTGGTCGTTGTCTGATTTACCCGTAGGTACTGCAATCGCGTAGAATTTCTATGGTTCGTTGCGGTTTTTAAGATTCTGTCGCTAAATTGCCCTGAATTTGACGCTCGTGGTATGGAATTTTAAGATTG
>CALFEP010000179.1 GCA_937950125.1 uncultured Bacteroidota bacterium | reverse complement strand
TGTCGGTGGTTGAGCTTGTCGAAACCACCGGGAACCTTTGGGATAACCAACCCTTATTTGCATCAGCAAACCACATGGTAGCCTGAAAATTAGTACTGAAGGGATTATTTGCTCAAATTTAAAAACTGACGTTTTTCAGTTGACAAAAAAGCAAACTTGATTAATATTTTATGATAAATCAAACCGGAATGCAACCTTTCAAGTGTTGCCTCTCCGCAGGTTCGATCACATCAGAAATTTTTTTTTGTATGTTTATGCTTGCATGTAATTTGAAATTATTTTTGATGCGGGTAACTGGTTGTGGTGAATTGAAATTGTTTAAAAAAGGTTTCATCGTTGTAAGACCTCTTTTATTAAATGCTATTTTTATTGCAGTATTTTCAATAAAGGAATTCAACAGAAAGGTTTTATTAATAACAATATTTACTAATTAAATTGACTATGAACAAATTTACACAAGGATTTCTATTTGTGTTATTTATTGCAACAGGCGTGTTTGCAACAGCACAAAACAATGTCCGTGATTTGCCAGGACCTGACAAAAGCCTTTGTTTTTCGAAGGAATACACAGGAACCCTGCAACATGGCCACATCAGAAACATCAATTCGGTATTTGAGGAAGACTTTTCAGGAACCTGGCCACCCGATGGCTGGACAGTTTCGGGATTAGGAACAACCAACTGGCAACAGAGTACGACCAACAATGCAGGAGGCAGTTCACCTGAAGCTATGATGGGCTGGTCGCCGCAGTTTAATGGTTTGTCGAGGTTTGTTTCTCCACAGATTAACACAACGGGCTATTCAACCCTGGCATTGCAGTTTAAACACTTTGTGGATGATTATTCCGGATCAGCTTACGCTGTAAAGGTTGAAACAACTACAGACGGCACCAACTGGGACGAGGTTTATTCGGTTTCGCCCACCGGAAATGTTGGACCGGAAACCGTGACTTCCCTTGTGACGAACGGGGTTGGTTCGGCAACTTTTCAGATTGCATTAACCTTTAGTGGTAATTCTTACAATGTCGATTACTGGTACATTGATGATTTGATGCTGTTTGAAGCCTTATCGTATGATGCAGAAGCTGCCGTTATACAAATACCAGCTCAAATTCCGACAGATTTTACACTTGAACCATCCGGAGTCGTTATCAACAATGGAATGGAAACTGCATCATTTGAAGCTACCCTGGCCTTTAAACAGGGAGCAACAACAGTTTATACCTCTACCGTAAATGTAACCAACGTGGGTGCTTTCCAATCGCAGGTGGTTGAATTTACAGATTGGCCAACCATTTTGGGCGATTACACAGCGTACCTGACGGTTGCTCTCGCGGGCGACCAAAACCCGGCCAACGATCAGATAACAAAGGATTTTCAGGTATTGGACGGGATGGTTTTTAAAAAGCAATTAATCGAAGAATTTACCAGTTCAACCTGCGCACCCTGTGCAGCTGCGAATCCCATCATTGATGCAGTGCTTGCTGCAAATCCGGGTGAATATAGCCTTATCAAATATCAGATGAACTGGCCTGGAAGTGGCGACATTTATTACACCGAACAAGGTGGCGATCGCAGGGATTATTACGGTGTTTCTTATGTTCCAGACCTTTACATAAACTCTGACCAGTACGATGCATCGTCGATGAGCCAGGCTATTTTCGATCAGTATGTTGACGATTTGACAGCAATGGATATCGAGGCAGAAGCCGAGATTGATGAATCGGGCATTATAACCGTATCGGCAACGCTACAGCCTTATGCAAATTACACAGCAGGCCTGAAGGCACATATTGTAGTTGTTGAAAAAACAACGGTTGGAAATGTGGGATCAAACGGCGAAACCGAATTTCACAATGTAATGATGATCATGCTTCCCGGTTCCTCAGGCACCACTTTGGGAGCCATTTCACAAGGCGTACCGGTACAACTCAGCGAATCGTACGACATGACCACCACCAATATGGAAGAACCTACCGATCTGGCCGTCATTGTTTTTGTTCAGGATGATACTGACAAAAGCATTATTCAGTCTCAAATGGTTGATGTTGAAGCAAGCGGTTTTGTAACTTACAGTGTAACATTTAATGTTCATAACAGCAATGGCGAACCTGTAGAAGGAGCAGTTGTTAACCTTGAATCGCAGGCATCACAAACCACAAACAGTTTTGGTCAGGTAATATTCCCTGAAGTATTTCCCGGTGATTATGACTGGACAGTAACCAAAGCCGGCCTGGAACCTGCTTCAGGGAACGTAACCGTTACCAATGCAGATGTTGTCGTACCTGTTTTTCTGATGATTCCGGACTTTTATTATTACGAAGATTTCGGCACCGGACTACCTGATGACTGGACTACCGTTTTTTCAGGTTGGAATTCGGTTTACTGGTACAATGGCATGGTGATCATTTTCCGCCAGGATGCCTCGGGCGAATTGTGGCTGATCTCTCCGTCCATCGATTTGTCGCAGGCTCAAAGCCTCTTCATCGAGGTTGGCAACAATTCCGGAAACCCAAGTCCGACAATGATTGTAGGGACAGTGCCCGATCCAACAAACACGGCTGCTTTTACCGAATTAGGCAGTGTTGTTCCACCCACCTCAGGATTTGAAGATTTTGAATTTGATCTTTCGGGTTACACCGGAACTGATACCTACATCGCCATCACCTACGATGGACCTGACTTTGGATATTTCTACATCGAGACGTTTAAAATGACCGGCGGAATGACACCACCCATGAATGCCTGGGAAACCTTTGAAGATTACAATGCCGGCGAACAGCTTGCCTTGCAGGCAAACGCCATGGGCCGCGACTATTGGACAACCTGGAGCAATGCACCAGGAAGCGCCGAAGACCCAATGGTAACCAACGAACAGGCGCACACTGGCAGCAACAGCATGGTTATTGAAGGAACCAACGACTGCGTTTTGTTGTTCGGCGACAAAACCGAAGGAAAATACGCATTGAATTTCTACACCTACATTCCCGAAGGATTCTTCGGCTATTTCAACATGTTACAGGTATTTGCAGGCGCCAGCAGCGAATGGGGAATGCAGGCATACTTTGATGCAGGTGGAGTTGGAACCGTTGATGCCGGAGGAGCCGGTGCGGGAGCCTTTACCTATCTTTACAACACCTGGATTAATGTTGAAGTTGTGGTTGACCTCGATGAAGATTTTGCTGAAATGTTCATCAACGGGAGCAGCATCATAACCTGGCAATGGAGCCTGGGTACCTTCGGAACCCCGGGCACACCGGCGTTGGCTGCTGCAAACTTCTACGCCTGGAATGCCAACGGAACACCCAAAGCATTTTTTGACGACATCAATTTTGATGAAGTAATAAATGCGTTGGTTTTTGAAACCTTTGAGGATTACACAGCCGGTGGATATGTTGCCGAACAGGCCATCGCCCTTGGACGTGACTACTGGACAACCTGGAGCGGACTGCCCGGTTCAGCCGAAGACCCCCTTGTTTCGAACGAACATGCACACGGTGGCAGCAATGCCCTGCTTTGCTTAGGGACCAACGATGGTGTAATGCTCTTTGGCGACAAAACCGAAGGCAGCTACGCTGTTAATTTTTATATCTATGTTCCGGCTGGCAAAGTAGGTTATTACAACATTCTGCAATCGTTTACTGGAGGTAATTATGTATGGGGCAGTGAAGTGTATTTCAACCCCGGAGGCATAGCCGAACTGAACGCCGGAGGGGTAACCGGTGTTGCAACTTTCAACTACAACTTCGACGAATGGGTGTACATCGAAAACATTTTCGACCTCGACAACGATGCAGCATCGCTAAAAGTAAACGGGGCCGAAGTTTATACCTGGCAATGGAGCATTGGTGCATCTGGTACAGGGATTAACCAATTGGCAGCTATGGATATTTATGCTGCAACCACCAACGGAACGCCCTATTTCTTCATGGACGACATCGAATACACTTACGGACCAACCGTTGGGATCGGCGAAATTGAGGTGAAACCTCAAACTACGCGCATTTTCCCCAACCCGGCAACGGATGTGCTGAATATTTCATCCGAAAATGAGTTGACACAGGTAAGAATCATCAATCATTTAGGTCAGACCGTGTTTAACAGCAACATCACTGGAAATAATTTTTCACTAAATACTTCAGGCATTCAGGGTGGGTTGTATTTCGTGGAAATTACTACTTTTGCCGGCGTAACTACGCAAAAGCTTATTATCAAATAATAATGTCAGGGGGACATTTATTTTTCAAATGTTAACAGGAACGAAATTGGTTCCTTTAACAAAACTTCGGGCTTGCAGTGCTTCTACTGCAGGCCCTTTTTTATGGTTGTTGCCAGTTGCCTGAACGAGAAATACAATACTTTTGAAACAAAAAACCATGACAAAAGAATACATCGGAGACCAGGATTTCAAGGGGATAAATTTCCTTGAAAATCCTCTGAAAACTGCTAATTACGAAAACTGTCAGTTCGTAAACAGCATTTTTGCCAATTGTGATCTGTCTGAAATTCATTTTGCTGAATGTCTGTTCAGGGATTGCGACTTTAGCCTTGCCAGGCTAAAAAATACCTCCATCAGGGAATGTTCGTTTGAAGGCTGCAAAATGTTAGGGCTCAGGTTCGAAGACTGCCACAAATTCCTGCTGAGCATGGATTTTAAAAACTGTCAACTGAATCTTTCCACCTTTTACCAGCTGGACATGAAAAAAACACGGTTTGCCGGATGCAGCCTTCACGAAGCGGATTTTACGGAAACCAATCTGGCGGGCGCTGTGTTCCATGATTGTGATTTTACCAGGGCCGTATTCGACCAAACCAACCTCGAACAGGCTGATCTGAGTACATCCTACAGATTTATTATTGACCCTGAAAATAACAGGATGAAAAAGGCGAGGTTTTCAGTGTCTGGCCTCGCGGGGTTACTGGTGAAGTACGGAATTGTGGTAGAATAATTCTGCCAGCCACGGGCCGAGTTTAAAAAAGGGCTTACAGCCATTTTCCGCTGTAAGCCCTTTATTTTCAATTGTCCCGAAAGAAACTACTGTGTTGCCTTATTTTACTCAAACACCACCCTCCCCTGATACTTTTGCTTTCCGTTGGTAAGGATGGCGTTGTAAACTCCTTTGGCCTCAGCCTGCAGGTTGAGGCTGATCTTTTCCTCCTGCATGTTGATTTCTTTTTGCAGGATGAGTTTCCCGGAATAATCGTACACCAGCAGCGTAAGGTTTTCCTCGTGCTGCAACTCCTCCGGTATGCTGATGTTGCAGATGCCGGTGGAGGGGTTGGCGTAGATGAGGAGGCGTTCATTGAAAACTTTATCATTGTTGCCATTACCAGTAATTAATTCCCGTTTGGCTATAAAAGCATCGTAATAGCCATTACTTGTTAAAACCGTGTTGCCAAAAGCGATTGTATTCAAGAATGCACCTCCAACAATCATTGCATTGTCATTACAAAAATTGCCTGATAGTCCGGTTCCTTCTCCTAAAATCTCGGCTGATAAACAAATTCCGGAGCTGTTGTATCGAACCAAAAAAATATCCTTCATTGTCAACGATTGAATGGAATGCTCCCCAAACGTAGCATTTCCCTTTATACTACCAATACAAAAAACATCCTCGTTATCTGAAATAAATATTCCATTCCCCAATACCGAGTTACTAGCATTTGCCTGCTGAATCCATACATTGTTCCCTTCCGAATCACACTTGAAAATAAACAATTCTCTGCTGCTTGCATTTGATATTATAGTATCATTACCGAAGGTCGCTAAATCGCCTTCAAATGATCCGGTGAAGTAAAAATTCTTTTGATCATCCATTGCAAACGTAAGCGAAATGTTCCTGAATACAGGCCCACCGAATTGTTTTAACCATAAGGCTGATCCTTCCGAATTTAAGCAAACAAGAATTTCTCCATAATAGCCTGGGTGGTTACAACTTATTGTATCAACACTAAAGATTGTGTATTTGTTATTACCATACAAATAAATTAATCCGTCCTTTGATTTTATTTCCCGAATATTTACAGCAGGATAGGTATTATAAGTATCATTATGAATCTTTTTGGTTAAAATATTATTTCCATCGGGAGAATATTTTAACAGATAACCACCATGACCATAATAAGTGTTATCAATGTCACCCTCCTTGGTTAAGGCGACAGTAAGCAGTAATGAACCCATTTCATCTGTCCCGATTGCTGAAGCATTTTCATTAGCGGAACTCCCGGCTCTTTTTGCCCAAAGACAATTTCCTTCCGGATCGAACCTGGCATAAAAGATATCCTGATACCATCCATCTAAAACAATCCCATTACCAAAATTACAGGATTCATAAAAGATTCCGGTTACATACAAACTATTGGTTACCGCATCGTACTTTAATCCTGTCATGTATTCACTATAACTTTCCGGCCAGGAAGGATTATCTCCTCCAAGTTGCCTTACCCATAGTTCGTTTCCATCTGGATCGTATTTCACAATGAACATATCGCTCGACCCGTTGCATACATAGGTTCCGGTGTTAAAATGAAGTGTTCCGCCACCTCCATCAGAACTAAGAAACATACCCACATAAACATTATTTGATTGGTCTTTAACAATATAATTAACACCCTCATAAGCACTACTTCCGACACTTTGTGCCCAAAGCCATTCCTGTGCACCCCCTCTCACCCCAATAAAAAACATTATTCCCAGCAAAACGGCCTTCAACAGTGCTGGCCAGATGTAAAAGGTTTGGATTGGCTTTTTCATTTTTTGTAAGTTTTTGGTTTCTAAAAGTTGTTTTTTGAATTTTATAATGCTGAATTTCATAATATTAACTACTCAAACACCACCTTCCCCTGATACTTTTGTTTCCCATTGGTGAGAATGGCGTTGTAAACTCCTTTTGCCTCAGCCTGAAGGTTGAGGCTGATCTTTTCCTCCTGCATGTTGATTTCCTTTTGCAGGATGAGTTTCCCGGCGTTGTCGTACACCAGCAGGGTAAGGTTTCCCTCGTGCTGCAACTCCTCCGGTATGCTGATGTTGCAGATTCCAGTAGAGGGGTTCGCGTAGATGATGAGGTGCTCAGTGAAAACTTTATCATTTTTGCCATTACCAGTAATTAATTCCCGTTTGGCTATAAAAGCATCGTAATAGCCATTACTTGTTAAAACTGTATTTCCAAAAATGATTGTATTTAAGAATGAGCCACTCAACATCATAGTATTATCATTATTTGATGTAATACCACTACCATAACCCACACCCAATAACTCGGCATTTAAACATTCACCAGTTTCGTTATATTGAACTAAAACGATTTCATCATCAAAGCCGGATTGAAGGTAATAATCACCAAATGCAGCACTTCCTTTTAAACCACCGGTACATATAACTTTTCTACTATTTGTAACGAAGATGTTTTCTCCCGTTATCATATTACTTCCATTAGACTGTCTTACCCAAACTTTTTCTCCAAAAGCATTACATTTATATGTAAACATTTCAGAATTACTAGCGTTTGAGTATATCGTATCATTTCCAAAAGTCGCAAATAATCCTTCGAACGAACCGGTAAAATAAAAATTATTATCTTCATCCATGGAAAATGAATATGAAACATTTCCAAAATTTGGTCCTGCAAATTGTTTCAACCATAATGCCGATCCTGCTGAATTTAAACAGACAAGAATTTCGCCATAATAGCCCGGGTTGATACAACCTATTGTATCAACACTAAAGATTGTATATTTGTTATTACCGTAAAGGTAAATTAACCCATTTTTTGATTTAATATCCCTAAAGTTCACTGCAGGGTATGTATTATAGGTATCGTTATGAATCTTTTTGGTAAAAATATTAATTCCTTCGGGAGAATACTTTAACAGATAACCGCCATGACCATAATCTATGTTATCAATTACTCCCTCCTTGGTTAAAGCAACAGTTAGTAGTAATGAACCCATTTCATCTGTTCCAATGGCTGAAGCATATTCATCAGCGGAGCTTCCTGCACTTTTGGCCCAAAGGCAATTTCCTTCCGAATCGAACCTGGCAAAAAAGATATCCTGATACCATCCATTTAAAACAATCCCATTTCCAAAATTGCAGGATTCATAAAAGATTCCGGTTACATACAAACTATTGGTTACCTTATCGTACTTTAATCCGGTCATGTACTCACTATAACTTTCAGGCCAGAAAGGATTATTTCCTCCAAGTTGCCTTACCCATAACTCGTTTCCATTGGCATCGTATTTAACAATAAACATGTCACTTGCTCCATTGCAATAGTAAGTGCCAGTATTAAAATGTATGGCTTCTCCTTCTCCATCCCAACTTGTAGAAACATGCAAGTAAATGTTATTAAAATCATCGTATGTAATATAATGAGAGTATTCCTGAGGAATCCCACCAGCCTTGTTTGCCCAAAACCATTGCTGTGAAAATATTCTGGAGACGTTTAAAACAAGAATTAAAATTGTGATTAAGTATTTCATTTTTATAATTTTTTAGTTTAAAATAATTCTTTTATAATAAATCTGATCTTTAAAAATTAAATGGATCAAATATAAACTTGATGGTTTTTCTTTAAAATCCAATGTAAAATAAAGACTATTAGTAAATTCAGAAAAAACCAGCCTGCCATACAAGTCATAAACTTTCACATACCCTCCATCGTATCCAGTCGCATTTTCAAAGTCAATATTTAAAATTCCATCCGTAGGATTAGGGAATATCCTGGGAGATTGTTCATCATTGGGAGATTCAAAAATTAATTCAATTTCATGATCTTTTAGCGAATAATAGTCGGAAAGATATCTGGAAATGAGTATATCAGACCACGAAAAATCTGAACAAATAAAAGCTGTGTCACTATTAAAAACCCTGCAATTACTTCCATTTTTGGCAGTAAATCCATATCCGAGATGAACCTGAAATTCGGCATAGATGTCTGTTGAAGCATATTCTTCAACTGTAAAATCCGTGGCTGTCATTTTGTAAAATCCACTGTATTCTTTGTATTCACCTGAATCTATGGCCTGGTTACTTAAATATCCAGAATATTTATCAATGTTTTGATTTAATTGATAATTGGCTCCATTTGGTGGAAACTGTACACTTACCCAAATTCCGTATTTTTTTAATTCAGATCCAGCAGCAGCAAAAACCATGTAATAAATAGTATCAGGAGATGTAGTATCGGTTACATCGTATGCAATGAGTTTAAAATAGCCAAGACTATCAGTAAAAGTGTAATGATCATCCATTGAATCATCACCAACATCGCGTGGCGTATCATTATCATCTTGACAAGTCTTTGCAAAGAGAAATGCATCCCTGATTGGATTGTTGTCCTGATCTATTACATACCCGTTTTTTTCATGTGGAGCATTGTAATAAGGATAAGCAAAAGGATTGTAGTAAATTTTTGCTGTGTCATACAAAGGAGAATAACAAACCGGGCAATAACCCGGATCATAAAACAAATGATCGAAATAATAAGAAGCCGGTTTTTCACTATGTTCTCCGGGTATGTACCAACGCTCAACGAGACCTATAAAGTTATCCCTGAAATTTGGGCTTGTTTGATCTGTAAAGTTTACATCCTGAAAACCTCCCCAACTGTATCCACTTCCTCCACAGTTTTTTACGGCATTAATTGAATATTCAGCAAAATCAGCCTGATCTTCCAATGTGCCATTCATTCCCCTTATAATGCCATAGTATTTTGTAGCAGAAAAACCAGTTTCACCAACCATCCATGCTTTCGGACAATTTTGATTCATCCAGTACAAATGATTGCTTACTCGATTCCAGGCTCTCAACTGAATTAATGAATCAGTCCGGTCTTCCCATGTTTTCCAGGATGGATAAACATGAAGTGAATAAAAATCGACTTTTAATATGGAGGGATCAAAATATTCTAAATCGGATGTACCATCAATCCCGATGGTAATCAAATGTTTTTTGTCATTTGACTTTATCGTAGAGTACCAGTTGTCAATCATATTACAGGCCTCTTCCTTTGTAGGGACGGAGTCATTGGCTTCAGGTTTGTGTTTTACAACTCTACAGGGTTCATTAATTAAATCATAAGCAAACAGAGCCTGATTGTAATCAACAGTATCCATTCTTTGTGACAATAGATTAAAAAAATCATCGTAAAGACTTCTTTCGTAAGGTCCAAAAAAAGAACCCCAACCAGAAAGTATAAAAATGATTTTTAATGGTGAATTTAAGTTAGTATCCGGAATACTCGCATTATGAGCCAGGTAGAGTAACTGATCATAAAAAGGAAGCACAATTTGCATATTAGTGTCTATCGGATTATCCGGATCTAGCACAAGATACCCATTATCTTGATTAACAAGGGTTTTATACCTGAATACTAATTGTGCACTTGCGCTTTCATAGGAAGGGTAAAACGAATACAACCTGATGCCATTAAAACCCATTCCGGCAATAAAGTCAAAATCTCGTTGAAAAAGACTATCACATTCTACTTTATTTGTTCCTTCAAAAGCTCCGGTTGAATCGTATGCATAGCAAGGTGCAATAAAATATGAATTATTATTAGCATCAAAAACTACATTCACATGATAGTTAATTATTTTTGGATAAAAATCCTCCCCGTTCAACCTGAACTGCTTGTCTTCAAGAGTTACGTACTGGGCGTCAAGTGACACACCAAACAGCAACAGCATAAAACCTGTAAAAAAACATGTTTTGTTTTTCATATTTTCAGGTTTTAAGGGTTACTGTGCGTTTTGCTTAACCAACTGGCTCAATTCATCAATCTGTTTCTGTAAATTGATGATGTACAATGCCTGTTCTTCAATTTTTTGTAAAAGCAAATTCTGAAATTCGCCCACATTCAGATCATCTCTGGCAACATCCGTCGCAGCAGGCATCCCAGGCAGGTGCCTGTTCTTTTTAATGTAAGCATCGAGGTTTGCAATGGATGTCAGGTTGTAATCATCGTTAAAAACAAAATCGCCCAAGGTACCAACCTTTACATACACCTCGCGGCATCGCACCGAGCCGTTGCCATACACCACAAAATTGGTTGTGTCATCCTTATCCACCACAATGGCTTTTGTAAGGTTGTTATTAACCTCCGCGCGAATACAATAACCGTATGTAGTATCATGGGTCGTTTTAACATCCAGTCCACCCATATCTTCAGCGACAATTTCAGTCTTAAAGGTCAAACCATCTAATTTACCTATGCCTACCCTGCCTAATGAATCAAT
The DNA here is from genome assembly GCA_937950125.1 of uncultured Bacteroidota bacterium. Taxonomy (GTDB): domain Bacteria; phylum Bacteroidota; class Bacteroidia; order Bacteroidales; family 4484-276; genus CALFEP01. The sequence goes on along the minus strand of CALFEP010000179.1, from coordinate 7,442 downwards.
AAAAAATCTGGTTTTTCCATTCTGATGATCCCAAATAAAGAAATCCTGGTAACCTTTGCATTTGATATCGTTTCCCATCGCCCATTTTTCAACACCATTTTTCATGAAATAAATCTGGCTGTGGTAGTTGGTGTCACCAGGCAAAATGTTATTAAGCGCCATGCCTCCTTTCAATTCAGTGTGTGCAACCTCAAGTTTTTGTTTTGGAAGTGAATCAACACTGGTACCAATGCCAACTTTCCCACTTTTGAAAAAATAATTGCCACTTACATCAAACTCAAAGCCTTTGCTGTAAAGTGATTTGATCTTGTTAGCAGTACTTCCAATCCTGACCTCTGCCCATTTTCCCGTTGCCCAACTGCTGGGTTCAATAAAAAGTACCGGGTCCTCAGCATCATCGGCCTTGATATGTAGCTTAGCTGAAGGACTAGTTACATCACCAATCCCAATTTTTCCGGTTTTAGTAGTTGATGATGAATTGCTTACAAAAAATGTTGATTTTGAACTACCAAAACCAATCATTATGGAGTTTGCCGTACTATTATTCAATGCTTGAAAAGAGGTTCCTTTTCCAATAACCACGGAATTTGTTCCGGATGCACTCAGGTATTGTCCAATTAAAACCGAATAATTTCCGCTTGCATTTAAATTACTTCCAATTGAAAAAGAAGCTCTGCCACTTGATGTTGCAGAACTTCCCATCGCAAATGAAGTAATGCCGGTGGCAGAGTTGCTTTTTCCGGCAGCAACGGATGCTTCTCCAGTTGATGTATTTGATTTTCCCATAGCGCTGGAAAAATCGGTTCCCACTGTGTTGTTTGTGTCGCATTGCACGCAAACCTGAGCAAAATTAGCTCCTGAATAAAAAAATAAAAAACAAATTAAAACGATTTTTAAAGCTCTCATAATTTTAATAGTAATATTTTTTTCAATTTAATTAATACACAATGATTTATGAACCAAATATTATAGAACAAGGAGGTGCTCTGTCTTCGATGGGATTTTTTCTTATGTCCAGGGAATTATTTTCAGGTATTGATGCTTGCATTTTACTCAACATTACAATTTCAAAAATTGGTTTTTTAGTCGGCAATAATAAGCCAAATATTTAAAAAAACCAAATATTTAATGTTAAAAAACAACTTGCTCTCAGGAATAGAGTAGTTTCTGGTTTGGTAAGTAACAGGATAAAAAAAGCCGGGATTTCGTTGTCTGAACTTCCCGGCTTGCTTACCAAATATGATCTGGTGACTGAATAAATGCGGCTATTGGATGTAATAGAGCAACTCCACCGCTGCCCCGTTTTTACAACACGAATACAAATCGTTAAGTTCGCCTTGCGGGTACATCATGGTTACTCCACCCGGAAAGTTCACAAACGAACCTTCGTCCTGATTGTCAGCACGCAGCTTTTTTACGGATGCTTTCAGTTTTTCACTCATCACCACTTTCACCCTGATTTCGAAACGGTAACCTTCTGTGGGGTCTTGTTTGCTGAATTCCAACACCTCACAATCGGGCTGGCACGATACAGGAATTTCAGCAGGCCATGCTGTGGTTTCTGCCTTTGCTGCGAATAATCCTGTGGCATTGGCAATCTTTTCACAAGTCGCCTTGTCAGGATTCTTGTTGGGTGCAATTACCAGCGTAGCCCTTATTTCAGGCATCTCCACGGCCAGAAATCCGTTGTTTTCTTTCTTGTAAAAATAAGTGCGGCAGCCATTCAGGGCGCCGGCCACAGCCTCCTGCCTGTATTGTTCGAAAGCACTGTAACGCTCCAGTTTTATGAGCAGGAAATCTTCCATCGAATTGAAAAACGAAACAACATAACCGTCGTCGTTGTCCTCAAAATCCATCAGTTGGGCGTAACCCGGAATTTTTACTGACTGCATTTCCGACTGAAAATCTTCAAAACTCATCCTTATCTCCTGCGAAAACATGGCTGTTGAAAAGATCAAAGCCACCATCATTAAAATTTTCTGCTTCATACTTTTTGTTTTTAAAACATTTCAAAACTGAAAAATGACAAAAAAAGTGTTTTTTGATTTAAGAATGCAGTCTGAAAATTGTCAATTGATGACCTAAACCCCGGAATGTGCATGGATTTCAATAGCCGCGCCCAGTTTCGGCAGGCTCAACTACCGTGGCGGGGCTATTGATTCGGTTGAATACCAGGGCTTTAGCCCTAATTTTTTATTTTTCAATACCTTTAAAGACTGGACTCAATTAATTTTTTAAAAACTCCCAACCTTACGGAAAAGTCACTTCGGAGGCATTGATCATTTTTACAAAATAAGCCTTTCCGGGTTGCAGGTGTATTAATGTATTAATATCAAATTGAGGCCAGTAGATGCCCATATCAGCAATGGATTTTATAACAATCACATCATTGGCCACCCCGCTAAACAGGCTGGTCACCTCCACAGGCTGGTCGCTGATAACCGGGATCAGGTTCCAGCCTTCGGCCAGGGTGATGGTTTTGTTTTGTTCCAGTAACCCGGCAATGGTGAGTGTAACCTCTTCATCCACTTTAATTTTATACGCCGACTGGCTTTCCCAGTTAACAATGGTGTTGATACCGCCGGCAGGAAAATAAACGTCCGTCATGGTCTGCAGGGTTACCAACTCAGGGAAAATGCCGCTGAGTAAGGCTTCGATGTCCGTTTCTGTGGGCATTACATAGCTCGAAAGGCTGTTCCATCCGGGCGGGATGGTAATTTGGTGCTGTACAAAACATGAAACCTGATTATTGGACAAATACCCGGCAGCCCGGTCACCGAACAATTGCATCCAGCCTATCACCTTTGTTTCGGATGTCGGGTAATAATTGGTGAGAAACCCTACAAAACCTGAACCCTGCGCTCCATGGTAAACAGCATCACCGAAGTTCAACAGGCACAATTCTCTCCATGTTTTGTTATTCACCGGATTAAAACCGTTTGGGTCGTTTACTGCAAGCCAGGCAAAAATATCGGAAGCCATGATGGTGTAAGGAATTTCGACTCCGCTGGAAGTGCTTGAGGTTGGATAGGTTCCGGTTAATCCGGGTGGCAGAAAAAAGTAGGCATATCTTCCAAAAGTTATATCATCGGGCGGATTCAAATACGAACCATCCGGAACATACACTCCTTCCGGAATCGGGGTTGATAACCAAATGCCGGTTCTGACCATCATTTGGGTATATTCGTCCTGCCATTCACCTTTGGCCATGGCCAAATCGGCAAAAGGCAGCAAAGCCCGCAGCGAATAGAAAGTCATCAGCGATTGTGCATTGTTGAGGTTACCCACATAAAGGCTTGAGTTGGTAATGTATCCGCCGGCTCCTGACCTGATTTCCTGGTCGTAAATGTTGTGAAACAACTCTTTGGCCTTTGTCCAGTACTTTTCGTTCTGGGTTTCCTTGTAAGCGTCAATTAAAATCAGGATGGGCCACGAAGCCATCCTGGTTTCTCCATATTCGCCGTTCCAGGTGGCGGTATCGTTGCCGTTGTGAAACCTCCACACTCCTTCGGCTCTGTCGATGGCGGCATCCAGAAACCATTCATCGTTAAAAATCCGGTTGGCCAAAAACAAACCTTCTGCCCATGTATGTGTAGGCAAGGGGCGATTGCCGGTGGTGCCGTGGTCGCCTTTTTCGTAGCGGGCAAGTCCGGCATAATTGGTTCCGCCGATAGCGGCTTGCGTGCCCGCTGCCAGGCTTTCCCACACATGATCAACCGAAATGGAGTGACGGGCAGCCATGTAAGCCCATTTCAAAGCCCTTTTATCTCCTGTTCGCAGGTAATGTTTCAGGGCAGCTCTCACCCAGTCGTAGTGAAGCGAACAAATGCCATCGCCCCAGTTGATGTCGCCGTAATCGCGCCAGGTGTACATACCTTCGTTGTTTTCAGGATAGTACAGCCCTTTGGCAAACAAGGTAAATAGGGTGGTTTTTTCGGGCGCTTCGGGTTGCCCCGGCCACCAGCGACCGGGCATGTTGTCGCAATATTGCAGATCCCAGCTTGCTCCCTGCCACCTGTCCCATTTTTGCAGCAATGAATCGATGTTGCTCTGACCGCTGGCCAGGCTATCATCAGTTATATCATATTCCTGCATCAGCGCAAGGCGCTGGTTTTCTGTTAAATCGGGCAAATGATCTGATATTTCAAGAATTTCATCATTAGTTTGGCCGGTATCGTTCAAAATCACAAACCGGTCGATGATGTCCTCACCTGCCCTGAAAGGTTCCGGGTGGTTATTCAAAAAAGTGAGGATTAAACTATCGTTTGAAACGAAAATGCTCCGTGGCTGCCGTTCCCAAAATTCCGGGATCATGATTACCTCGCCATCCACCCTTACAATTCCGTTGTAGCGCCCGCCCCATTCTTCATACACTTCTGACGGACCCACTTTTTTAATTTCAGCGCCATTCGAAAATACCTGATAAACAAAGCCGTGCATTACAGCAGCATTAATTAATGCAGAGGCGCTCCAGTATTGCCTGATTTCGCAAGGTATGCTGCACGTTATTCCATCAATTACGGCCACATTGGAGTTACCGGTTCGTGGCAGTTTAATCCGAACTGTTTTAATTTCCAGATCGGTTGCACCCCGGTTTTTCACCCGCACATCGAAATGAACACCATTTTGTAGGGCGGTTTCCCGGATTAAAAAGTAAACATGTGGAATTTGAAAAGTATCGGCCTGTGTGTGAATGACGCTGTTGTCGGACAATACCATTTCGAAGTTGTAGCTGATTCCGGCCTGGGCGAAAGTCTGCCAATGAATTGCCATAACGAAGAAAAGCAGACCTGCCAGCCTTTTCAATTGAATATTGAAGGAAGCCATTGTTAAGTGTTTTTAAATGTTTGAGAAACAAATTTAAATGAAAATCCTGTTGAATATTAAAACCATCAGCTATTCTACAAAATAACAGTGCAGATGGAAAAACATTCAGAGATTTACTGACCAATAAAAGGGCTAAAGAAATATTTGTTTGCTGAATTGTGTGCGAAATTAAAAAAGGCTTACCCCGTTTTACCGTTGTAAGCCCTTGATTTTCAAGTTGCCCGACCAGGGGTCGAACCTGGACTTTTCTGATCCAGAGTCAGACGTGTTGCCAATTACACCATCGGGCACTTTGGATGCGGCAAAAGTAGCGTTATTTCTGTTTTATGAAAAAAAAAGTGAAAAAAATTTGGTTGTGTGTCAAAAAATATTTTTCTTTGACCGACCGTTCAATCAAAAATATTTTTCGCAACATGCCACGAACACCTGACCAGTTTAAGGAAATTCGGGAAGAAAAGAAAAGCCTGATTATGAAATCAGCACTTGAACTGTTTGCCAATCAGGGATTTCACGGCACTTCCATTACCGACATCGCCGCCCATGCCGGAATCTCAAAGGGATTGCTCTACAACTATTTTCAAAGCAAGGACGTTCTCATCCTGGAAATCATCCTAAAGGGTTTTAACGAATTGGTCAGGTTTTTCGATCCCAACAAGGATGGAGTTTTAACCCGTGAGGAAATGAGATACCTGATCAACGGTGTTTTTACCCTGATCGAAAACGACAAGCATTACTGGAGGCTGTACTTTTCGGTGCTTACACAACCGACGGTAAATAAGCTGGCTTCGGAAAAACTAATGGATAACCTCAGTCCGATGCTTCATACACTCACCCAATTCTTCAGAAATCTGGGGTTTGAAAATCCGGAAACGGAAGCAACGTTTTTCTCGGCCATGCTCGACGGAATCGCCATGAACTATGTCTTCAATCCCGGGTCATTCCCGCTGAATGAAATAAAAAACCGCATTCTGGACATTTATCATCTTAATAATTAATTGTTTATGTTGAAAAAAATGTTTTTATTTTTCTTTGGAATAATGATCTTAAGCGTTACAAACGCCCAGGACGCCAAAGAAATCGTTAAAAAAGCCAACGACCTGGCCATGGGAAAAACCAGCCGCGGAACCATGACCATGACCATAGAACGACCCACCTGGTCGCGCACGGTTTCGATGAAATCATGGTCGATGGGCAACGATTATTACATGATCCTTATCACCGAGCCGGCGCGCGACAAAGGGCAGGTTTTCCTGAAACGCGGATCGGACATGTGGAACTACATTCCCTCCATCAACCGTATGATAAAAATCCCGCCTTCGATGATGAGCCAAAGCTGGATGGGCAGCGACTTTACCAACGATGATCTTGTAAAAATGAATTCAATCGTTGAAGATTACGACCATACCATCACAGGCAGTGAAAATGTGGGCGGTTATGATTGTTTCAAAATTCAGCTTATACCTCACGACGATGCAGCAGTTGTTTGGGGAAAAATTATCCTTTGGATCGACAAAGACGAATACTATGAGATGAAAGTTGAATACTATGATGAAGACATGAAACTGGTCACCATCCAGACCGCTGGTAATATAAAGCAGTTTGGCGACCGGAAATTACCTTCGTACATGGAAATGATACCGGTGGACAAACCCGGGCAAAAAACCATCATCAACACAGACGAAGCAGAATTTAATGTTGAAATTCCGGAAAGCTTTTTCTCACAACAAAACATGAAACAGGTAAAATAAGAATAACATGTTTACATTAACCAAGATAGCGTGGCGCAACCTGTGGCGCAACAAACGCCGTACATTCATCACCATTGCCTCAGTTTTTCTGGCATTGTTTCTGGCATTGCTGATGCGTTCGATGCAATTTGGCAGTTACGAAATGATGAAAAGAGATGCGGTGCGAAACTCAACCGGCTACATTCAAATCCATGCTCCTGGCTATTGGGACGACAAAACCATCGACAACACCTTTGAAGCATCGGATGAACTTCACGATAAGGTCTCAGCCCTGGCAAATGTTTCAGACATCATTCCCAGGCTCGAATCTTTTGCCCTGGCCTCATCAGGAAACATCTCGAAAGGGGTTGGCATCATCGGAACCATTCCTGAAACAGAAACTAAAATTACTGGATTAGCCGAAAGGGTTGTTTCGGGAACCTATTTTCAAACAATAGCTCACCCGGGAATACTGATTGGTGATGACCTTGCCAGGTATCTTGAGGTTGAACTGTACGACACAGTAACATTGCTTTCGCAGGGATACCACGGGGCCTCCGCAGCCATGGATTTTCAGATCACAGGCATCCTGCATTTTCCTTCGCCGGAAATGAACAGGCAACTGGTTTATATGACGCTGGAAACCGCCAGGTATTTTTTTGCAGCTCCCGGAAGGCTTACCTCCTATTCTTTACTTTTAAAGGATATCGACCACCTTGACGAAACCGCACTTGGCCTGAAAACCACATTGGGTGAAGGCTACGAAATCATGACCTGGGAGAAAATGTTGGTTGAAATCAAGCAACAGATTGACAGCGACAGCATTAGCGGTATGTTTATGTTAGCAATCCTTTATGTGGTCGTTGCATTTGGAATCTTTGGCACCAT
>CALFEP010000178.1 GCA_937950125.1 uncultured Bacteroidota bacterium | reverse complement strand
ATGACCACCAATGACCACCAATGACCACCAATGACCACCAATGACTACCAATGACCACCAATGACCACCAATGACCACCAATGACCACCAATGACCACCAATTACAAAAAAAAGCCCCCACTTTTCAGCAGAGGCTTTCAACCTAATAAAATTTAAACTATGACTTAAATTACCCCTTGATCCATCATTGCGTTGGCAACCTTGAGGAAGCCAGCCACATTAGCGCCTTTCACGTAGTTAACGAATCCGCTTTCCTCTTTTCCATGAATTACACATTGTTTGTGAATGTTTTTCATGATTTCGTGTAATCTGCTGTCAACTTCTTCAGCCGACCAGTTGAGTTTCATCGAGTTTTGCGACATTTCGAGGCCTGAAGTTGCAACACCACCTGCGTTCACAGCTTTTCCTGGACCAAACATAATCTTATGCTGGATGAAGACATTAACTGCTTCGGGTGTCGATGGCATGTTAGCTCCTTCAGCAACGCAAATGCAACCGTTTTTCACAAGCATCTCGGCATCTTCCTTGTTCAACTCGTTTTGTGTTGCACAAGGCATTGCTACGTCACACTTAACTTCCCATGGGCGTTTCCCCTGAATGAATTTTGCTCCGGGGAATTCCAGACTGTATGGCTTTACAATGTCCTGATTTGATGCTCTAAGATCTAACAAATAATCAATCTTTTCACCTGAAATACCATCAGGGTCGTAAATGTATCCGTCAGGGCCGGAGAGCGTTACAACTTTTCCACCCAGTTCGGTAACTTTTTGAACTGCACCCCAGGCAACGTTGCCGAAACCTGAAATTGCTACAATTTTTCCTTTAAAAGAATCACCTTTGGTTGCCAGCATTTCCTGGGCAAAATAGGTGGCTCCAAAACCGGTTGCTTCGGGACGGATTAAACTTCCACCCCAGTTGATGCCTTTTCCGGTAAGAACACCTGTGTGCTCTTTGGCAAGCTTTTTATACATTCCATAAAGGAAACCAATCTCGCGTCCACCAACACCAATGTCACCAGCCGGCACATCGGTTTCAGGGCCGATCATTCGCCAGAGTTCCAACATGAAAGCCTGGCAGAAACGCATAATTTCAGTATTTGACTTACCCTTTGGATCGAAATCGGAACCGCCTTTTCCTCCACCCATTGGTAAGGTAGTGAGGCTGTTCTTGAAAATCTGCTCGAATCCAAGGAACTTCAAAATACTGAGATTAACACTGGGGTGGAAACGCAATCCACCTTTGTAAGGACCGATTGCATTGTTGAATTGCACCCGGTATCCCAGATTTACCTGGACATTGCCATTGTCGTCAACCCATGGCACCTTAAAAGTGAGTATGCGATCAGGCTCTACGATACGTTTGAGGATGCCTGCGGTTTCAAACTGCGGGTTTTCCATCAGTACGTCTTCGAGCGACTCAAGTACTTCTCTTACAGCTTGTAGGTACTCCACTTCTCCCGGATGTTTCTTTTCCAGGTCGTTCATGAATTTTTCGAGATCCATTGCGATTTCTGTTTAAAGTTAGTAATTCTTTTTGTGAACAAATTAACAATGTTATTTTTATAACAGGGCAAAGTACGCTCTTTCACCCGAAATGACCAAACCTTTTAAATAAAATATTTTCATTTTAAATAATTAATATTGAATATCAATGAATTAACTGCTTTTGATTTTAAAAAAGCAATCCGTGTGTTTTAATTTTCCTGCCGCAAACCCTTTGAAATGAATTTTTTATCAAAACACCAACATCGATGAGATTCTCCAAACTTGTCAGCTTGTTTTCCTGATCCTGAAAACAAAAATCTCATTCAACCTGTTAACTTTTATCACAGTTTCTTGTTTAAAAATCATAATATTGACCCCGAAACTAAACCGTACTCATTTTTAAACTAAAACATGAAAATTATGATCGATTCCAGATTTAAACTTCAATTTGCAGCATTACTATTTTCAATTTTTCTCATCTCATCAATGGCATTCGCCCAGCAGCAGCAGGACTACGGTTTATTGCTGAAAAACGGAACCCTAAAAATTGACGAAAACGGTCAGGAGTTTTTCAGGAATTTCAATGTTTCTGAATCTGAAATTTACAACAACAGATTTTACAGAATCATCCAGTTTTATTCAATTCCAGATGCTTCAACCCGTAAAAAGTTGGAAGATATTGGTATTCAGTTGCTCGATTACATTCCCAACCTGGCATATTTTGCTTCGATTGATGTAAAATTCAATGCTGGCGCTGATGTGCTCAGTAAAATCCGGTCGGTTAATGAAACCAATCAGATGTTGAAACTTGCTCCCATGCTTTATGAAGAAAGTTATCCTGAATATGCTTTACTTGACAGTGATAAAATTAGATTGATGGTTTCTTATTTTTCAGATATTGAACCTGATGAAGCCTTGAAAGCCTTTGCCGAACAAGGTTTTCTGATAACAGGTTCTGATAATTTTGCACATTATGTCCTTATCACAGCAGGTTTAGACGAGATTGATGCTATAGCCTCTATACCTTTTGTTTATTATGTTGAGCCCATTTATCCTGAACCTGAGCCCGAAAACTATACAGGCCGCACCCTTCACAGATCCAACGCTTTGGCCAGCGATTTCTCGACTGGTCGTCATTACGATGGTTCCGGGGTGAGTGTTATGTTGCAGGATGATGGAACAATTGGCCCGCACATCGACTACCAGGGTAGAATTATTCAACAATACCTGAGTTACAACAGTGGCGACCATGGCGATCATTGTGCAGGAATAATCATGGCTGCAGGAAATTTAAATCCCAAAGGGCGTGGGAATGCTTTTGGCGCCAATCTTTACGTTTACGGTGCTGCTCCTGAATATCCGGGTTTTACATCAATTCCATCTCACTATTTTTCAAACGACATACGAGTAACCTCTACCTCATACAGCAACGGCTGCAATGCTGGTTACACTTCACTTGCCCGAACCATGGATCAGCAGATTAGGGTTTATCCGGCACTGATGCACGTGTTTTCGGCTGGAAATGAGGGCACAAGCGATTGTGGATATGGCGCCGGAGCAGGTTGGGGCAATGTAACAGGTGGACATAAAATTGGAAAGAATGTGCTGACTGTTGCAAATCTCGACTACAAAGATGAACTCGCAGGGTCGAGTAGCCGGGGGCCCGCACATGATGGCCGGATAAAGCCGGATATTGCCGCTAAAGGAACAGATGTTTTTTCTACCATTGATCCTAATTCATATGGTTTAAAATCGGGCACCTCGATGTCTTGCCCTGGTGTTGCCGGTACAATGACACAGCTTTTTCATGCATACCGAGAATTGAATGAAGGCCGCGATCCGCTTGGGGGTCTCATTAAAGCCATTGCCCTGAATACTGCTGATGATCTGGGTAATTCAGGTCCTGATTTTAAATTCGGTTATGGAAGAATAAACGGATTGAAAGCCGTTGAGGTGCTTGAACAAGGCAGATATGATTCAGCAACTATAACAAATGGTGAAATAGTTTATCATGAAATTTTTGTTCCTGAAAACACAGCTCAGATGAAAGTGATGGTTTACTGGACTGATTATGAGGCTGCGCAAAATGCTGCTGTGGCACTTGTTAACAATCTTGATATTGTGCTGACCGACCCGCAGAATACGTCCTGGCTACCCTGGGTTTTGAATGCTTATCCGCATCCCGACAGTTTAAATAAAGTGGCTGTAAGAGGGGTAGATAGCCGCAACAACATGGAACAGGTTACGCTTGAAAACCCCACCGGAAATTATACGCTTGAAGTAACCGGAACCCTTATACCACAAGGACCACAGAAGTATTATGTGGTGTATGAATTTATCCCTGACGAGATTGTGGTAACCTATCCGATGGGTGGCGAAACGCTTGTTCCGGGCGAAAGTGAACTTATTCGCTGGGATGCCTACGGTAACCAGGGCTCTTTTACTTTAGAATATTCAGTTGATAATGGTCAATCCTGGTCGTTGATCACTGAAAGTCTGTCTGGTGACCAGCGTTTTTACAGCTGGACATTGCCCACGGCAATCACTTCGCAAGGGCTTGTAAAAGTTACCCGCGAAGACAAATCAGGAGTGAGTCCGGCAAATTTCTCGATGATGAACATTCCTGCAAATTTATCAATCGACTGGGTTTGCGATAATGCTTTGCATCTGAGTTGGAATGAGGTTTTGGGAGCCACATCGTACACTATTTACAAATTGGGTGAAAAATACATGGAACCCATCGGGACAACAACTGTTAATTCACTTATTGTTAGCGACATAAACGTAGCAGAAACGGAATGGTTCAGCATAAGTGCCACAGGACCAAATGGTGAACAAAGCCGCCGCTCCCTGGCTATAGAAAAAAGCCCCGGATTGCTCAATTGCTTTCCTGTTGATTTGATGATGGTTTCGGTTCCATCGGTGAATTGGGGAATTTTTCAGGCATGTATGAATGTTGAGGACCTTGAGGTGACCATAACAGCAAAAAACTTCGGACTCGAAAGTATTTCCAACCCTTCATTTAGTTACCAACTTAATGATGGTGAAATATTTACCGCCACCTTTAATGGTGATATTTTACCCGATTCAATCATCGCATTCACCTTTCCTGACCCCATCAATATTTCAGAAGTAGGTAATTACCTTCTTAAAACCTGGCTGGATTATACACCTGACCAAAACCCTGAAAACAACCAGCTCGAAACAAACATTGAAGTGATTGAAGGAACACTTTTCACCCCCGGCAACATTCAGACAATGGAAAATTATGCATTGTGCATACCGGCCCCAATTTGCGAACTGTATTCCTGTGCGTTGGATGATACCTGGCTAAATCTGACCAACAACGTTTTGGACGACATCGACTGGCGCACCTGGAGTGGTACAACTTATTCCTATGGTACGGGTCCTTCGTTTGACCACACAACAGGGACAACAGCCGGAAAATATCTTTACCTTGAAGCTTCTGTGACGTGTTTTTTCCGACAAGCCATTCTAACAACCCCTTGTATTGACCTGACAGGCGGAGTTAGTCCCTCGTTAAGCCTTTGGTATCACGCATTTGGATCTGACATTGGGTCGCTTCATGTTGATGTTTTTGATGGGAATCAAATCGTTTATGATGTTGCTGAACCGGTTGCCGGAAACATGGGTGATGCCTGGCACGAGATGACCGCCGACCTTTCACCCTGGAACGGGCAGGTTATTGGCATCAGAATAAGAGGCTACACCGGCGGTGGCGAAAAGGGCGACCTCGCCATTGATGATATCAGCATTATGGATGTTACAAATGTTTCTGCTTGGGATAACCCGGCGGTGAGTCAGATTACTGTTTTCCCAAACCCTGCTACAGGTATTTTTACCCTGAACCTGGTTAATGCCGGTATGATGAATTACGAACTGAAAGTGATGGATATTTTCGGGAAAATTGTTCATAAACAAACCATTACACCTGCCAATGGCTTCATTAATGAGGTTGTCGATATTTCAGATAAATCAGGTGGATTGTATTTTGTTGAGCTTACCTCGGATAAAAATTCTTATCAGACCAAAATAAGTATCAGGTAATTGGCTATTAAAATTGATAAAAAAACCTGCCTACAACCGGCAGGTTTTTTTATTTAAGAATTTCAGAACCCTTAGTCGGTTTCATCCTTCTTGTGGTGTTTCTTTTCCGTTAATTTGTTGGACAAAATTTCTTCTGCTGTCAGCTTGAAATAGTGATCCTTTTTTATTTCGACAATTTCGACAGAAGGTTGAAAAATCAGCTTTTTCGAGCTTTTTTTGTAAAAATCCTGCAAAAGACCAAGGGCTATCGATCCAACCTCTTGTTTTGCAGCAGGGTTATGCCCTTCAAACAGTCTGATTGTCAAATGAACAAAAGCGTGATTTGGATCGCCGTCACCCACATAAAAATTTTTACGCCGAACAGCCCTGCTTTTGCAATTGAGTTTGTCGATACCCAGCTTTTCTTCGGCCAGGTTGTGAAATTTTGTAAAAAGTGAAAGATGTGTCTTTTTCACTTTCAGGTTATTGGAATATTCCAGAACAAAATGTGGCATAGCTTTTTGATTTTAAATGAAAAAAAATAACCGTGTTTCTTTGAGCAAAGTTACACGGTTTTGATTTCTTAAACAGAATGAATTATTTTTTCCGGATAAAAAAGTTGCCATTCATGCTTTGAAGGGTGTATTCCTGCCCGCCGCCATTTATTTCACCGAAAATCCATTTTGTGAGCGATACTTTGTAGGTTCCTCCCCGGCTTTCCTTGTCTATTTTCGGGTTGTTCTGCAACACTTTCATATCGAAGTCGGTATAAATCTCACCTCCATCGGTCTTCATTTTCAAAGTGGTTTTTGATGTTGCGGGCAATTTTAACTCGATATCACCCATCATGGTCGAAAACGACATGGTTTTATCAGGGTCAATTTTATCGAAATCAATTTTGATGGACCCATTAAATGTGTTGAGCACGGCACTGCCCGAAATTTCTTTTGCCTCGATAGAGCCAGTCATATTTTCGATTTCGAGGTAACCGTCAATGTTATCAATTTTGATATTGCCACTATTGGTAGTAGTGATGTGCAGGTTGAAATTTTTGGGAACCTTGATTGTTAGCATCAGCCTTTGCATCCACGAATCGCTCTGAATTTCAACCACGTTGTTTTTTTCTTCGGCAGAAAAATGAAAAGTTGTCCCGCTTATTTTTTTCATTCCTTCGGTGTTGCGGTTGATGTTATCCTTTTTGTCATTACCGGAAGCAGTTCCAGATAAATCATAAAAAAAAGGATTGTTTGAAGATGCGGCATCCTGGTTGTCGGTACGCAGGTCGTAATATCGATCCAGAGCCGCTTCTCCGGTAGTCCATGAACCTGATATTTTTTTCAGTTCATCTTTGGTAAGTTCCCTGGCGTTGATAATTACTTCTTTTCCATTGTAACCACTTACCTCAATTCCGCCATTCATCAGGTTTACCTGCAAAATTCCCCTTTCACCCGGTTTTGACAGCGGGACTACAATTTGTTGTGTTTCGGGTTCCTGGGCGGTTGTCGTTAAGCTTATCAGCAACAGCGCTGAAAGAGCAATAAAAGCAATATTTTTCATTTTCAAAAAATTTTAGTTAATTAAAAAATTCAAATTCAATTTGTTACGATATTTTTTTAATTGTTTGCTCGATCCTTGTTTTCACCAAGGGGTTGAGCTGTTTTCGTTGTAAAAGTTGTTGCAGAGCGGGTTTTGCATTTTTTTCGTTCATGGCAAGCATTCCGTCAATCAGGGCTATCTGGATCATGGGCGAATGTTGTTTTTGAATGGAACCGACCAGCCCCTGTCTCACTTCATCCTTTGCAGAATACATCAATAATGCGTCCACTGCTGCAAGGCGGACATTTTCGTTGGGATCGGAATTGAGCGTTTTGAGCAGTGCCTGTATTATTTTTTCATCAGGGTCAGGCAAATATTGCGTTGTATGAATGGCTTTGAGCCGACCAGCAGCAGTTGGATCGTTGAGGAGTGCAAGCATCATCACTTCACGCATCTGGTTCACCTCAGCCGATAAGGTTATAATTTGTTCATTCTGCCTTGTGGCAGGTGAAAAATATTGTCCGGCAATAAAACCCAACAGCAATAAAACCAGGGCATAAGCCATTTTTGGAGCCCAAATGCTTATTAAAATTTTATGTACGATTTCACTCAGCGAAAAATCAGACAGCCCCCGGTGCATAGTATTCGGTTTTTCCGATGCAAGCAGGCTGTAAAAGTTGTCTTTTAGCCTTTCGGAAGGTTTTGGAATTTCCCAATTTTCAATCGAAATTGTCAACTCACGCAAACTTTCAAGGTCGTTTGCATTTTCGCCACGTCTGATCAATTCTGCTTTCAGCTCAGGTATCAGCTCTTCATCAATTTGATTGTTAAGATATTCGGTTAGTAAAAAATAAAACCGTTCGTTATTCATGACACCAATTGTTTTTCGAGGTTTTGATATATGCTCCGCAATTCCTGTAAAGCCCTGAAAACCTTGATTCTGGCATTGCCTTCACTGCAATTCATGATTTCACCTATTTCGCGAAAGCTAAGTTCATCACATTTATTTAATGCCAGTATCTGGCGCTTTTCGGTATCAAGTTTTTCAAAAGCTGTTTCAAGTGTTTTTAATTCTTCGATTTTCACCTCCAGCTCAAAAGAACTGGGTGTGGTAAAAGCTCGATCAGTGTAATAATCATCAAGTTGTGAAAATGTCATCCGTTTGTTTTTCTTAAAATAATCAACCATTTCGTTATGGGCAATCGAAAACATCCAGGTAGTAAATTTTCCATAGCCTTTAAATTGGTTCCTGTTTTTAAGGATTTTCTCAAAAACATTCTGAACCAGGTCTTCACTGAGTTCAACCTGCTGAGTCGTTCTGTAAAAGAAGCCAAAGAGCGATTTGTTATGTCGTTCGAACAGCAACCCAAGCCGGGCGATATCACCTGACTTTACCTTTATCATCAGTTCGTTGTCAGACAGCGGATTCAAGATATTTTGTTCGTTTTACAAGAAATTAAACTTCAAAAGCTTCATTTCGTTACAAGAAAATGAATTTTTGAGCCCTGATTTAGTAGGTCAGATTTTATTGGTGGCTCTCACTATTCGTATTTCAAAATTTCGAATGGTCTTTTTGAGGCTGCCCTTGCCGTTTGAATGCTCACCGTCAACAAGGCTACCACAAGAGCAATGGCTGAAGCAAACAGAAAGGAGGGATAAGAAAGCGCCACTTTGTAGGCAAAACCATCGAGCCACCGCCGGATGATAATTTCAGCCACCGGCCAGGCTATCATGTTTGAGGCTATGACCAAGACAGCAAATTTGGTTAACAGAAGTTTGAAAATATCAGCAGAACTTGCACCAAAAGCCTTGCGGATTCCTATTTCGCGTGTGAATTTTTCGGTGACAAACAACGAAAAACTAAACAATCCCAACAGTGCAATGAACAATGACAGCACTGTGAAATAAATGATGATGTTCAGCAGGTTGTTTTCTGCCTTGTAGCTTTCGTGCAAAGAAGTGTCGAGACGCAGGTAGTCAAATGGTACCGACGGGCAAAATTGCGTCCATAGCTTATTTGTGGTTTTGAGGGCAGAGGTTTCGCTGTTTTGATTCATTTTTACCAGCAGATACCCGTAAGGCTCGGGCGTTAGAAACATAACAAGGGGTGTTACCTCGTTGTGCAGGCTTGTAAAATTAAAATCGTCAACAACACCTATTACGCGGTAGGTTTTACGGTTTCCGAATCTCCTTTCAATTTTCTTTCCCACAGCGTTCTCGCCCCAGCCAAATTTTTCAGCAAGGGTCTTGTTGATAATTGCACTTTGCTCAATATCAGTAGATAATTCAGGATTAAAGTCCCTTCCCGAGATAAACTTAAACCGGAGCAAATTGTTAAGTCCAAAATCGGATTCATAAAAGGTGATAACCTGCTCTTCCATTTTTTGGTTCCCTTCAAAGTGCATGATATCCATGTAATTAGCCGCACCTGGAATTCCGGATGAAGTTGAAACATATTCTATTTCGGCATGAAGCAGCATTTCTTTTTTGAAAGCGAAATATTTTTTGTTGAAAGCTGAATCAACCATCGGAATTGCAATCACATGGCGGGGCTCAAATCCGGGATTATTGTTCATCATGAAGCTGACCTGCCTGTTGATGGTAATAATGGCAACAAGCATTGCCACAGTCACGGCAAACTGAAAAACGATTAATCCTTTGCGCAGATTTCCTGTCTTGTGCGAAGGCAGAATTTTGCCCTTCAAAGCTGCAATGGGTTGCAGAGACGACAAATAAAAAGCAGGATAACAACCTGATAATAAACCTGTAAAAACAGTAATGATGAGAATAAAGGTATAAACCGGAAGATTTCTGACAGTAAAAAGATCGAAATCAATGGTTGTTATTCTGTTAAAAACAGGCAAAAGCAGGTAACAAATAAGAATAGCCAGCAGAAGTGAAATCGAGGCTATAACGACAGACTCGAAAAGCAAAATGAAGGACAGGCGCCGGTTACTTACCCCAAAAATTTTACGAATGCCAATTGTTTTGGTCAGCGACTCCGACTGCACTGTGGCGATATTTGTATGGTTTATTCCCGCAAGTAAAAGAATGGCAAAAGCAATACCTCCAAGAATCCATAACAACCGGCTGCTTCCCCTGGGATAATCCCAGTCAACGGTTGAGCTAAGATGGATTTGGTCTAACCGCTGCGACATCAACTGAAATGATCCGTTGAGCTGTTTACCGAATTCGTCCATGTATTTTTGGTAAAACTCACCGAAATTTCTATGAATATTGTCCATGGTAGCCCCTTCCTTCAGCAGGACGTAGGTAAAAAGCCTAATTGCCCAAAAATGCCTGGTATTCAATGCGTGAAACATGTCAGCTCCCAAAATCTGTGCCTGTGAGCTGAATGAAACAAGCGCCTCGAATTTTAGATGCGAATTTTGAGGAACATCGCCGATTACTCCTGTTACGGCGCAATTCAATCCGTTTTGAAACTGCAATGTTTTTCCTAAAGGACATTCGTTGCCAAAATACTTACGGGCAAAAGATTCGGTTAAAACCATGGTAAATTGGTTTGTGAGGCAGGTTGCCGGATTTCCCTCCAGGAAATCGTAATCAAACACCTGGAAAACAGACGAATCAGCATACAAGATGTTTTCTTCATAAAATGCTTTTTCACCATATTTAACGACGGTTCCATTCATAGGAAAAAAGCGGGTAAAGGATTCGACCTCAGGAAATTCTTCAATAAATGCGGGACCAAAAGCGTAGGGTGTTTTTGCTACCTTTTGATTCCTGTCGCTTATTGAAAAATCAGATTCGAGCCGGTAGATGCGATCATGCTTTTGATGTTGCCGGTCGAAGGACAGCTCGTTAAAAATAAAAAGCAAAATGAAGATTGTGCTCGAAAGTGCTGTAGAAAAACTTAAAACGCTGGTAATGGTAAACAGTTTGTTTCCCTTGAGGTTTTTCAATGCAAACCTGATGTCGTAATATTTCATTTTTTAGTTATTTAAAATGACAATCGGCTTACATGAAAAACCATACCTAAATTCGCAAATCATTGAAAAGCAATTCAAAACAGCATCCTTAGGTAATTAAGAATCAGAAAGCGTTCGGATTGGTACAAAAGATTGTTCTTAGTCGAACAAGAGAGGTAGAAAGACAAGAATTGTTCAATACTGACTTCGGGTTATTGGTTTACAAAATCAGCCAGATACACTCAGTTTTTCAACCAGGAAAAGGGTGAAATTGTGTTTTTTGATGGGTCAAATGCCGGAAGATTCTTTAAATTGCAATGCTATTCCAGTGAGTTATAGAATTTAATAACCATTTTTAAATCTTCTTCATTTTTTAGTTTGATGTTAGATTTCTTCATGAACTCCTTCACCCTTTCTGATTTGTTTCCGAAACAGGCAAGCAGTTGATTTTTATTATTACCGGCAGAAAATGCTGGCCGGTCACCCAATTGCAGATAGCAATGACAATCTTTGATGAAGGTTTCGGTTTGTTCATCATTATTAGTGGTTTCGTCCAGAAGATGATACATGGCTTTCCAACGCTTCAACAACCGACAGTTGCCATCCTGCCGCAATTCAAAATAGCCCGATTTAACCAAATTGTTGTCAAGATATTCGATGTAAACGAATTCCTTGTCAGCAATTCTGATTTTGCTGATATCTTCGGGGTTGCCGATGGCCATGGTGTCGGTTTCTTTAACAAACTGTATTTGTTGAGTGTAAAGGTTGTATCGCATGTGAAGATTTTCGATCACGGTTTGATCTTTCATCACAATCACTCCTGGTTGCCAGTCAGGATTCAGATACGCAGATCCGGGTGTGCCTTCAAGCCCATTTTTGTACTCCAGTCCGCCCGATACCGGATTGCTTTTAATGACTATTGGAGTAGCTTTTA
Organism: uncultured Bacteroidota bacterium; assembly: GCA_937950125.1. GTDB lineage: Bacteria > Bacteroidota > Bacteroidia > Bacteroidales > 4484-276 > CALFEP01. The sequence continues at coordinate 30,344 of CALFEP010000178.1, read as the reverse complement.
CCTTTGCCTGAGCATCGACAGATGATGGCGAGCCTGATTTTGTTACCTGTTGGGCCGATGAATAAAAGAATACAGTCATCAACCCTGCAATCATCAATGACATTCTCGTTTTCATAGCGCATTTTATTTTAATAATTAAAACAATTTTTAAACCCCGAAAAGGTACAAAGAAAATGTGACGACTGCAAGCATTTTTCCGATTATTTTTCCTCAGGTGAATTTTTGATCCATTTAATAACTCAAAATCACCGCTGTCCCAACCGCTATGATTAGCCCTGGAATTTTCTATTTTTGCCAACTGTTTTACTCAAAAAAGAAACTTTAGATGTTTAACTCGCAACCTGTTTTTTCGAAGCAGCCAGCATTGGTAAAATTGCTTGTTCTAATTCTCCTCATATTATTGTGCACCTTTATGAGCTTTTTTATCAGCGTATTGCTTGCCGTTCCTTTTTTTGGGAAACAAATGCTTGATGTTTTTACAGGTGGGATTGATCTAATGGATTCAGGTAATATCGGCCTGATGAAGTTTTTACAGATGGCAAGCCAGGTTGGGATTTTTATTTTTCCAAGTTTAATTTTTTCATGGCTTGCTTTTGGCAACATCGAAAAATCGCTGGCATTACATAAATTCCCATCGGTTCAGACTTTAATTCTGACAACCATCTTGATTTATTCGATGCTTCCTGGCATTCAGTTATTGATCCAATTCAACGAAAACTTGCAATTGCCTGATTTTATGAAAGGTATTGAAGCCTGGATGATTGCAAAAGAAGCTGAGGCCGCGAGGCTTACAGAAGCATTTTTGGACACCGCAAGTTTTGGAGGTTTAGCCGTAAATTTTTTCATGATTGGCATTTTGGCCGCAATTGGAGAAGAATTGCTGTTTCGGGCAGTGTTGATCAGGCTTCTTGTCGATTGGACAAAGAACAAGCATTTGGCTGTCATCATATCATCAGTCGTTTTTAGCGCATTTCATTTACAGTTTTATGGATTTGTACCCCGTTTTGTCTTGGGGCTGCTTTTTGGATATTTGTTTCTCTGGTCGGGAACGGTGTGGCTTCCCATAGCTGCACATTTGTTGAACAACGGATCGGCAGTGATTATTTCATTTTTGGCTAAACGAGGATTTTTGAGTGTTGATGCAGAAAAATTCGGCACCGTTGATAATCTGCCTTTGTTGTTGGCAAGTATTGTTTTGACAATAGCTGTATTGATTGGAATTTATTTTTCCGAAAATCAACAAAAATTCCGAAAGCTTTATCATTTCTGATGTTTCATGGGCTTCGATGTAGCCTTTTCCGGTTAAAATTTTGTTAATCTAAATCGAAAGATTGCAAATAAAGTTTTTTTATTTGTAAATTTACACTTTCATTTTAGGGGAAAAACCACTACCTTATCATGTAAATTGCAAATTGATTATTAATAAAACAATTATATCATTATGAAAACATTACTACGAAAAGGCAATGGAATAAGGCAATCACTTATATCATTGTTGATGCTTCTCATTTGGTTATTTGGCAATATGAATGCATTTGGAAATACCAAAAGCGAAACCTCCGAAGGGTCCAAAAGTGGTCTTCCACCAGGCTGGGAATACCAAACCAATTCAAGTGTAATTCATGGTATTATTGTGTTATTGTCAGCAGACCCACGAATTAACAATATTCCGCTGCAGGCGGGTGATTATATCGGAGCTTTCTATACTGATGATTATGGTGAATTAAAGTGTGGTGGCGCTGATTTTTGGACAGATACATCGAATATTATTTTTTCTGCATTTAAAGATGATGGTTCAACTCCTGAAAAAGATGGTTTTGGTTATGCTGAAATAATTTATTACAAAGTGTTTTCATGGACAACCATGAAAGAATATCTTGTGGATGAAGTGTCGTATGACACTCAAAATTACCCATCATCGAACAAGTGGTATCCGCTTGGTTTGTCATGTGTTACCAACATGGCATGCTACGAGGAGTTTGATGCCTATGCCACAGCCGATCCAAATCCTGCCTGTATTGGCAATTCGGTGGATTTGGCAGCACATATTTTTATTGGTACTACCGGCAATTATACTTATTCATGGACATCCGACCCACCAGGTTTAAATTCTACACTTCAAAGTCTGACAGTGACTCCAACCCAAAACACAACCTATTTCTTGACAATTTCTGATGGCTTGTTGGTTTCAAATCATTATCAAACAGTGACTTTGATTTTCAATCCAACCGCCACTGCCGGCAGTGATCAAACAATTTGTGTTAACCAGAACACGCAGGTTAGCGGTTCTGTCACAAATGCTTCAGGGCTTGTGTGGTCGACCTCAGGAGATGGAACATTTAATAATTTAACTATTCCCGACCCTGTTTATACCCCCGGAACTTTAGATAAAGCCAATGGTTCAGCTACTTTAACAATTACAGCCCAGCCCATTTCGCCATGTTTGCAATATCCCTCTGACCAATTAACAATAACCCTTGAACCTCTTCCAACTGTATCGCTGCCCGAAACACTAAGTTTTTGCAAGAACCAGGAAGTGTGGGTAACAGCAACCGCTAATAATCAATCATCAGTTCAATGGTCAACCACTGGAGATGGAACGTTTGGTAACCCAGGTGCACTTGTAACACGTTATTATCCTGGCACACTGGATTTATCAGCTGAGCAGTTTACATTGAAAATTATTGCACAGGCCATAGCGCCATGCACACTTCCAGTATCAGACCAGGTTAATGTAACGCTGACTAAAGTCCCAACCTGCAACGTTCCAGGTTCACGCACCAAATGTGAAAATGTTCCGGTGAACACCAGCGGAACAGCATCAAATTACAGTGTTTTGCTCTGGACTACCCAGGGTGATGGTACTTTTGATAATCCTGCTGTATTCTCAACCAACTATAATCCAGGCCCACAGGATAAATTGAATAGCGGAACCACATTAACCCTATTTGCTTACGGAAACGGACCTTGTTATAATTCGCCAGCCACTGATGATATGATTGTTATCCTGAAACCTTTGCCCGTGGTTGATGCCGGAAATACTCCCTTTGTTTGCTCAGGCTCCTATTTGCAACTCAACGCGACACTTCAGAATTATAGTTTTTTTACCTGGGCAACTTCAGGTGACGGAACATTTTCGAGTACCACTTTGCTCAATCCTAAATATTACCCCGGAACTAATGACTTAATCAACAAATATTTTGTAATAACCTTAACAGCTACACCGGTTACTCCCTGCACAACATCGGTTTCTGACGATCTTCAGGTTACCGTGGTCGGGCAGCCAACAGCAAGCATTACCACCCAAAGCGGACAGTCAATCTGCCGCAGTTCCAACCTGCAACTGAATGCTGTTGCAACCAATTATGTTGGTTTGTTATGGTCAACATCTGGTGATGGCACCTTCAGCAACAATGGTGTTCTTGATCCGGTGTATTATCCCGGACCAGTGGTTGATGTTTCGGGGCCCCCCGTAACGTTAACGTTCAAAGCTATTGCGTTAAATGGATGTGGGACCGATGTAACGAAAACAATAACAGCGACTTTTATTGATTATCCAACCGCTGAAGCAGGCGCCAATGCCACTATTTGCCAAACTTCGGTCCACACCTTATCAGCGACCGCAGCAAATTATTCAACACTGTTGTGGACAACATCGGGGAATGGTACTTTCAGCAATGCCGCTATATTAAATCCGACATATTATCCCGGAACCACCGACATTTCATCCGGAACGGTTACCCTCACACTAACAGCTTTTGCTATTTCACCATGCACTGTTTCATCATCTGATTCAAAAGTTCTGTTCATTCAAAAATCACCTACAGCCAATGCAGGGTCTGATGCAACCATATGTCAAACTTCAGTGTATGCGCTTGCTGGTTCAGCCTCAAATAATTCTGGTATTGCATGGAGCTCCTCCGGAAATGGTACATTTAGTAATTCAGCCATTCTTAACCCTGTTTACACCCCCGGAACGAATGATATTTCATCGGGAACAGTAACCCTTACCCTCAGTGCTTCAGCTGTATCACCCTGCACAATTTCTTTTAACGACCCAATGATTTTAACCATCAGAAAAACACCCACCGTGAACGCTGGTGCGGATGCAACTGTTTGTCAAACTGCAACACATGCATTGTCGGGGAGTGCTACAAATTATTCATCTGTATTATGGTCAACCTCAGGAAACGGAACTTTCAGCAACACTGCTGTCCTGAATCCTGTCTATACTCCGGGAACCAATGATATAACCAATGGTTCTGTAATATTGACACTCGTTGCGAACGCAATCGTTCCCTGCTCAGGTTCAGTTACCGACACCAAAGTTCTTGTTTTACAGAAATCACCTACAGCCAATGCAGGAGCAGATGCAACAATTTGTCAATCGGGCACGCATGCACTTTCAGGATCGGCCGCGAATCATTCCTCAGTGCAGTGGTCAACATCAGGCAACGGAACTTTCAGTTCGGCCAGCTCACTGAATGCTATTTATACACCTGGTACTGTTGATATTACGAACGGATCAGTAATTTTAACACTGACAGCTCTTGCTGTTTCGCCTTGCACAGTGTCGGCGAGTGACACAAAAACCCTTGTTATCCAGAAACTACCAACGGCCAACGCAGGCGCTGATGCAACCATTTGTCAGACAGCAACAAAAACCCTCAATGGAACCGCCGCCAATTATTCAAGCCTGCTTTGGAGCACTTCCGGAAACGGATCTTTCTCTTCAACCACTTTACTCAATCCGGTTTATACTCCAGGAACCAACGATATCAACTCCGGAAGTGTAACACTCACCCTCTCTGCTTCGGCTATATCACCCTGCACGGTTGCTACATCAGATAATATGATACTCACGGTGAGAAAACTACCCACCGCCAATGCAGGAGCTGATGCCACAATATGCCAGGGAAATACCCATCATTTGGCAGGTGCAGCAGCCAACCAGGCATCAGTGCTCTGGAGTACCTCCGGAAACGGAACATTTACCACCACAACTATTCTTAATCCTTTTTACACACCAGGCTCTAACGACATTAGCCTTGGAATAGTGACCCTCACACTCACATCACTTCCAGCTTCGCCATGTACGGTTTCCTCATCCGATTTTATGAACCTGACCATACAAAAGCAGCCAGTTGCAAATGCCGGCAATGATGCCACAATTTGTGAGGACGGCTTCCATGCTTTGGCCGGATTAGTTTCCAATCAAACTTCCATCACATGGTCAACCTCCGGAAATGGCACATTCAGTAATGCAACCATCTTAAACCCAGTGTACTTCCCAGGAACATCCGATATTGTTTCAGGTTTTGCCTCAATTACATTATCGGCAAATGCGATCTCTCCGTGTACTGTTGCGGCTTCTGATGTAATGATACTAACTGTAAGGAGGCTGCCATCGATTAATGCCGGTCCCGATGCAACCATAACCGATACAGAAACCTTTATTCCTTCTTCCACCGGATCAGACTATTCTTCAATTAGTTGGAGTACTTCCGGTGATGGTACTTTCAGCAATTCCGGAATCCTAAACCCGGTTTACTCGCCCGGTGTTGCCGATTTGGAAAATGGGTATGTATCGCTTGAGATAAGCTGTCAGCCGATGAGTCCGTGCAGCTTTTCACAATTGGATGTTCTTGAATTAAGTATCTTACGGCAATTGCAGTTTGGATTGCAGGCCGGATGGCAGGGTTTTTCATCATTCGTTGATGTGTCTGGGCAGAATATCGAGGAGGTCTTTGCTCCTATTGCCGATAAGATTATTGTCGCACAAAATGGCACTTCGGTTTACTGGCCTGAATATGGCATTAATACGATTGGCAATTTTATAAACCTGAAAGGGTATAAAATAAAACTTAGTACAACAAGCAACCTGCCTGTTGCTGGTTTTGTTTTTGATCAAAAAACGGTGGCATTACCGCAGGGATGGAGCATTCTGCCTGTACTTTCGGGTTGCTCTGTTGATTACACCGAAATTATTACGCAGTTAGGGAGCAAGCTGATTATTATCAACGAAATTGGAGGTACAGGAATGATATGGCCGGCAAACGGCATTTTTACCATTCCGCAGCTAATGCCAGGCAAGGCTTACATGATAAAGGTTACAACGGAATGCAGTTTTACCTATCCCCTTTGCGGCGAATAATACACCCGAAAGAATTTTGACAAAAAAGGTTTCACCTTCATTTTTCGGGTGAAACCTTTTTTTATTTTGGAGTAAACTGGATTGACCAACAACAACACGGCTTGCTTGCAGCCTGTTGTTACCAGAAAACAAAAAAGCCCTGTAAATCAGCTGATTACAAGGCTTAAATTGTACCCGGGGCGGGACTTGAACCCGCACGGCCGCAATGGCCAAAGGATTTTAAGTCCTTCGTGTCTACCAGTTCCACCACCTGGGCACTAAATTTATGAACGTTTACTTCTTAAACTTAAAACCCCGCTCCGAAAACCATCGGCACGGGGCTTTTTGAGCGGAAGACGGGACTCGGACCCGCGACCCTAACCTTGGCAAGGTTATGCTCTACCAGCTGAGCTACTTCCGCAGTAGATTTTGGGGCTGCAAAAATAGAATCAAAATTTAATCTGCCAAACTTTTTTGAAAAAAATTTTAAAAATTCGGTTTGATCTGATATTTGGCGTAAAATTTCTCGATGTGAGCAACTGCATCTTCAGCAGTATCAACAAGTCGAAACAGCCGCATGTCCTCCATTCCAATCATTCCTTCGGCCAACAACTGCTCGTTAATCCAGTTGATTAACCCGCCCCAGTATGCTGAACTCACCAAAACTACCGGAAAACGTACCATCTTGTGCGTCTGAATGAGGGTGATGGCTTCAAACATTTCATCTAAGGTGCCGAAACCTCCTGGCAACACGATGTAGCCCTGGGAGTATTTCATAAACATGACTTTCCGTACAAAAAAGTGATCGAAACTTAGAAGTTTGTCGTTATCGATAAACGGATTTGAGTGTTGTTCATGTGGTAGCTCGATGTTGAGTCCCACCGATTTTCCACCTGCAAAATGTGCTCCTTTGTTGGCGGCTTCCATAATTCCGGGGCCACCACCAGTGATAATCCCAAATCCTTTTTTAGTAAGCAGATAGGCAATTTCTTCGGCCAGACGGTAGTGTTTGGCATTTTGACTGAGCCGTGCTGATCCGAAAATTGAAACGCAAGGGCCAATACGTGCCAGCTTTTCGAATCCATCAACCATTTCGGACATGACTTTAAAAACTGCCCACGAATCGTTGGTTTTGATTTCGTTCCAGCTTTTAGGAGCAATAGCGCTCTGAATTTTGTCGTCGTACTTCTCAAATAATGGGTCTTTTTCCGCTTCGCTCATAAATTATTTTATTCATTACAAATGTTTTCTCTCTTTTAATGCAATTGTAAACAGTAATTCTGTGATTAGCATGACGAAGTAACACAAAAACACAAGAGATGTTATAATAGCCTATGCTTTTTTTGTAATTTAAAATGACATCTTCGATCTTCGACTGGAATAGGCAGGCGGTGGTGCATTTCGCCACTACCTGATGCCTCCTTATTTCAGCCACACTTGTCAATTCGTTCCCAAAAGCTTATCTGACGACCTGCCTGCCAGAGGAACGCAACACAGGCAAAAGGCCTTGGGTGCGGAGCCTCATAAAAGCAACACAACATAAGCTGAATCAGCGCTTTTAATCGAAGAAAAATACACCTCGGACTAAGAAGTTTGAATTTATGAAATAAACTCACATTCATCAAACCGATTACTTCGTCAGCTTTATCTTTTAAAACTAACAAAACCACTCAATCTCAAGTCAAGGCATATTCTCAAAATTTAACATTTGAGCGATAAAAAGTTATTCCTGCAGGTTGCTCATTTGCTCGATGGATTGAGTATCCTCCGGAATTGAAAAATAAAATGTACACCCTTTATTAACCTCACTATCGGCCCAGATTGTACCCCCGTGCTTATCGATGATCTTTTTAACCGTTGACAGTCCTACACCGGTGCCCTTAAATTCCATGGAATTATGAAATCGCTGAAAGGGTTGAAATAATTGCTCTGCTTTGGAAGAATCGAACCCGGCGCCATTGTCTTTTATAAAATACACCAGATTTCCGTAAAACTTTTCCTGTCCAAAAACCACTTCCGGATGCTCCACCTTTGATGAGTATTTCACCGCATTGTTAAGCAAATTATCAAGCACTATCCGCATCATGGCTGGATCAGCGTAAGCCACTAATCCTGCTTCAACGTTGATGTTCAACTTAAGGTCGGGGTTACGAAGCCTAATCTGACGAATCGTTTCATTGGCAATATCCGAGAGGTTTACCTTTTCTTTCGCAAGCGAAACAATGCCCGACCGGGCAAAAGCAAGTAAATCATTGATGAGTTGTGCCATCGAAGAGGATGATTGCAAGATCATCTCCACAATATTTCGGGTTTCGGGATTTAGTTCATACGACGGTTCTGATAATAACAAATCGGAAAAACCAATAATGCCGTTCAAAGGCGAACGCAGGTCATGCGAAACCATTCGGGTAAAAGCCTCAAGGTCTTTATTGGCCGACATTAAGTTCTCATTTGCAATTTCGAGTTTGGCTTTTGTGGCAGTTAATTCATCGTTACGCTGAATTGCTGCTTCGTAAACTGATAAAAGCAAATCAAGAATTTGTTTTTTGTCGGAATTGATATGATATTTTTGCCCTCTGAAAATTAGCTCAATAACCATCTCGGACAGGCCCGTTCTGCGAATTTCACTGTTGATAATTAAATATTGAATCCGTGAAAGCAAGTACTCTTCAAGGTAGGGTTTGGTAATAAAATTATCAGCGCCAGCCTGTAAACCTTTGATAATATCCTGAGGATCTTGCAGGGATGTGAGCAATATTACAGGAACATTTCTCAGTTCAGGTGTATTTTTTATTTTGATACAAAATTCATAACCATCCATGCCGGGCATAATGATATCGCTGATGATTATTTTTGGATGTTGCCTTTGGGCAGCTTCAAAGGCGGCTTCAGCATTGTTAAAAAGCCTGTAATTAATATCGTGTGACTTAAAGAAAAGTTCTAATTTCCTGGCTTGTAAGGGCGAATCTTCAACGGCAAGCACATAACTGTTGGTTAAGCTCGATTGCAAATAATTTTCCATACTTAGCTTTTTAATGATAAGATTTCAAATTCTGTTCCCGCTCTTGAAATTTCTTTTTAATTTTTGAAATACTCATGAACCAGTGTAAGCAGGTTGTCTTTTTTTATCGGTTTCGAAACATAACCGTTGCAACCAGCTTCGAGTGCTTTTTCTTTGTCGCCTGACAGGGCAAAAGCTGTTTGTGCAATGATGACTACCTTTTTGTTGAATTGCCTGATCAGGCGTGTTGCTTCAAGGCCATCCATGTCGGGCAGTTTGATATCCATCAGTATCAGATCAGTATCGGGGTGTGCATCACAAAACTCAACGGCTTCGTGGCCTGTTACACATCTTGAAATCATACAATTATACGGTTTTAGAAGGATCTGAAGTAGGGTGAAACCACTATCATCATCCTCTACGATTAGAACCCGTAACTTATCCGGCACCTGGCCTTCGTTCATGCTAAGGTTAGCGTTTTTGTCGGGTAGGGCAATCTTCATCTCACTTTTGTAGGCAGGAATGGTGAAATTGAAACAACTACCTTCACCGGGTTTTGAATCTACCCATATTCTACCTCCCAGCGCATCAACATAAGCTTTGGTTATTGCCAGGCCTAAACCAGAACCTTCATGTCCGCGTGTTAGTGAAGGATCGGCCTGCATGAAGCGATGGAAAATCAAATTCTTTTTTTGGGGCTCGATTCCTCTGCCGGTGTCTTTGACGTACAAAAGAATCTCATCGTTGTCGCCTGACTTGCATCCAAACTCAATACTTCCTTTAACGGTAAACTTAATGGCATTTTTTATCAGGTTGGTCAGGATGGAATTGAGCTTGCTTTTATCGGTAAAAAGGGCTTCTGGAATCGATTTACAGTGCACAACCTGAAACTGCAGGTCTTTTTCCTGTACTTGTGGTAAAAAGAAATCATAATAGTAATCAAGAAAAGGTTTTAGAATTACTTTTTCCTTCTTTATCTGAATTTCTCCCGCTTCAATCTTTGAAACTTCGATGATGTCGTTGATGGTATCCAGAAGCCGCTGGCCGCTTTTGTTCATGATACTTATGTAATTGGCTTTTTCATTTTCATCGAGCTCTGGTTCCTGCAACAAATCCAGAAATCCAAGTATGCCATTCATCGGGGTACGAATTTCGTGGCTCATATTGGCCAAGAATGCCGATTTCAGGCGGTCGCTCTCTTCGGCTTTTTCTTTGGCTTCAATCAGCTCGGTAATCATCGTTTGCCTTTCAATAAGCAGACCGGCTTCGATGGCTATCAATTCCATCATGGCTAAATCGGAAGGCTGATATGCGTCAGGATTTTCATAGCTCTGAACCACCATCACCCCGGCCAGTTTACCATGTATTCGAATGGGAACTCCAAGCCAGCTGCTGGCAAGGGTACCTAACAATTGCACGTTGATATCATTGGCAAACCTTTCGACCTCATCTCCGCGCAACAACAAAGATTTTCCAGATTGCAAAACATAGCCTGACAGTGATTGTGCTACAGGCCATTCGTCAAAAGTATCCTTTTCGTCGCGGAACAGCAACCTGCGGAGTGTCCCTTTTTGATGATCGTAAAGGGCTACAATAAAGTTGGCAGAATCGAGAAATTCGCTGAGTCCGGTTCTTATCGAATCGAGCAAATCCTCAAGCGATTTGGCAGAATACACAGAAAGGGCAATTTCGTACTGTACTTTTTGTAACAGTTCTGTGCGTTTACGTTCGGTGATATCGTAGCAAAAACCGATATAGCCCATGAAATTACCGCGGCTATCGGTGCGCAGGCTGCCCACATCCAAAATCCATCCGTATTCCCCGTTCGCTTTGCGCAAACGGTATTCCATCGAAAAAGGTTCGCGGCGATCGAAATGGCTGACATAAATATTCAGGCAACGTTCCAAATCGTCAGGATGTACACCTTCTGTCCAGCCATTTCCGAGCTCCTGCTGCAGGTCGCGTCCGGTGTATCGTAACCAGGGTTCATTGAAATAATTGCATAATTTGTCGGTACCCGAAGTCCAGATTAGCGCCCCACCACTGTTTGCAAGCGTTCGGTAGTGGTGTTCGCTCTCTTTTATTTTATCTTCAGCCAACTTTCGTTCGGTAATGATCTCGATATAAATGATTATTCCCCCAACCGAAGAATCTGCTTTGTACCAGGGTGTACAAGTCCAGTTAGCCCAGTCAGCCGATCCATTGGGATGTAAAAATTGTTCTGATTCGCCGCTGATGGCTTCCCCTTTTAGGGCACGTTGATGAACATCACGCAAATATTGAGGTAAATCGGGGAAAACATCATAGTGGTTAAGCCCAATTATATTTTTACCGGTCAGATAAAAATCATCATAATACCTATCGCTCACATAGATGTAATTCATTGCAGCATCGAATACTGATACAGATCCCTTGATGTTTTTAATTACCAGTTTCAAGAGATTATTAAAATGTACTCTTTCTCTTTCTGCGAAAGCACGTTCGCTGATATCACGGATCGTATCCATGATATAGGCGGGTTTTCCGTTTTCATCGTGAATCATCTGGATGTTGATTTCAACCTCAAGTAATGATCCGTCCTTTCGGATGACACGTGTTTTGGTATTTGGGATAAAACCCTGTTCCTGAAAGGCAGGTGCAAGCGCAATGAACTTATGCCGTTCACTCTGTTCGAGCAGACTGTAAACATTTACGCCTTTGAAATCATCAGGATTATTGTAACCTAACATTTTTGCCTTGCCATGATTGGCGAATAATATGTTGCCTCCAAGATCGAGCAGCGAAATGCCGTCGTTGGAAGTTTCAACCAGCGCCCTAAATTTTGCCTCGCTTTCTGCCAATTTTCGCAGAAAATTCCTTTCTTCCGTCTGATCACGAAAAACAAGCACCACTCCTGTGATTTCGCCATCTGCAGTGGTAATTGGAGCACCTGCATCGGCAATAGGAATTTCGTCACCATATCTGTTTGCCAGCACGGTGTGATTAGCAAGACCCACAATTTTGCCTTCGCGCATCACGATATCAGCCGGGCTCTCCACCGGCAAACCAGTAATTTCATTTTTAATGACAAATACCCTCCCCAAAGGCAGGCCAATAGCCTCCGATTCCTGCCAGCCGGTCAGTTTCTCGGCTATTTGGTTCATTTGCCTGATGAGACCATGTTTATCGCTGGTGATAACAGCATCACCAATACTATAGAGGGTAGCACGCAAAAGGGCTTCACTCTGCTGAATTTTTACCTCTGCTTCCCTGCTTTGTGTAACATCGAACATAAACCCGCGGCGATGATGTGGATCCTTATTTCTGTCGATGGTCACAAAATCGCGTAGCCAAAGATATTCACCTGATTTGGCCCGAAAACGGTAAGTGATCTCAACCTTGTTATGTTGAGCATTTAGTGTGCTTATCAGCTCTTCAATGCGATTCCTGTCTTCAGGATGTATGTTATTTTGCCAGAAATCAGGCATACCAGCTTCGGTGGGAGTAAATCCCAGAATTTGTTCAACCGCCGGCGAGATGTAGGTAAAAGCTTTGGTTTTGGCATCATATTCCCAGGCAATGGCATCGCTCGATTCCACCAGCTCACGGTATTTCTGTTCCGATTGCTGAAGCCTCTGGTTTGTTTTCCTGAGTTCTCCGATGGTTTCTGACAGTCTTTCCTCTTGCAATGTACGTTCGGTAATATCGGTAATCATCACCGAAATACCCTCATCCTGCATCAAGGGTGCAATAAGGGTGCTTTGCAACATCCATGTGGCTTCAGCCTGACCTTCGTAAGCCAGCCGGAGAAAATATTTATGAAAACGCCCGGCTAATACCTGGGGTTGACCCACCAGGGCAGCCTCAAGGTATTTCATTTGGTTGTTTTCGACGATTTCGGGGAAGACATCCTGCACCGGTTTTCCGATTACGTCCTTATGCATGATACCTGCCCTGACAAGTATCCAGTCGTTGATTTCGACAATCTTCAGTTCAGGATCAAGAATCATCAGACCCATGCCGGCGTTGCCAAGTAACCAGGTTAGCAGTTTATCCTTCATTGCGTTTATTCTTCAAGCATTACTTTTTCCAGATCATCCACTTTTTTCAGCATTTTATCCAGTGAGTTGACACCCAGAATTATTACGAGGTGCCCCTGAATAGCGCTTTCTTTTAGTTTAAAGCCCATAAATACCAACAGAGCATACCTGATTTCATCGGAGTTCAGGTTTAGGCTTATAATCATATCTTCCAGTGCCCGTATGCGCATTTCGGGTACGCTGAAGGTGAAATGAACCTTTAGCAAATTGCCGAACATACCCAGACAGGAGTTCAGGATGATATTTCCCACTTCGATAATTACCTCGCGCACCGAGCTGCTAAACTCTGAATGGGTGCCCACCTCTGATTCAGTAAGCAGGTCGGTGAGCAGCAGTGTTCCTGATTTGTTGAGAATCAGCATGGCATCGCCACTCACCTCACCTTTGAACAGCTGGTGTACCGTGGTAATCTCATCCTCTGCGAGCGGATTGAGTTTCAGCGCCAAGTGTTCAATGGGAATGATGTCAATTTTGGGAACTTCCAGTAAAATGCGGTCACCTGTTAGCTCCGATAACGCATTGGCCGCCCTTGAAAATCCTATATTAATCAACTCGGTAAGGTAGTCGTGTTGTAATTGTGTAAGTATCATGTCAAAATTTTTTATTTGATAAATTGGTCTATCATGTTTGAAATATCGTCTTGTTTGAACGGTTTGGAGATGAATCCTTTTGCTCCCATTTTTAAAACAAGGTCACGGGTACCTTGCTGAATATCGGCTGAACAAACAATAATTGGTGTAGCCGGATTGATTTTCCTGAAATTTTCGAGCACTTCATAGCCATTCATTCCACTCATGTTCAGGTCGAGTGTTACCAGGTCGGGCTGATGGACTGAAAAAAGCTCAAGTGCGGCAAATCCTTCTGAAGCCTCTAAAAACTCAATACTGCCAACACCTATCAGTTTTTTGAGTATGTTTCTCGATAATCCGGAATCGTCAACAATCAAAATCTTTTTCATGAGGTTATCTCCTTGATGATTGTATTTAACATGTCGTTTAAATTTACGCTTTGATCGGACAAGCCAGCCTCGACAACCGATCGGGGCATGCCGTAAACCACACAGCTTTCTTCGTCCTGGGTGATGATGGTTCCGCCTTTGGCTTTAATCCAGGCTGCACCTTCTTTGCCATCGCTCCCCATACCTGTCATTATCACACCCAGTACCCTTGATTCAAAAACTTCGGCAGCCGACCTGAACAGGGCATCTACCGATGGCCGGTGAAGGGTGCTAACGGGTTGTAAATTTAGCCTGGTGATGTATTTTCCGTCGAAGGATTTGGCGAGTGTCAGATGATATCCTGCCTGCGCAAGAATAACCCTTCCTGGCTTCAGCTCCATTCGGTCAGTAGCTTCCACAACCTCAATCTCCGACAATTCGTTCAGTTTGTTGGCATATAAAGCAGTGTATCCAACGGGCATGTGCAGAACAATGCAAACAGGAACAGGGAAATCAGCCGGAAGCAGCGGGATTAGTTGTTTAAGCGCCTGCGGGCCTCCGGTGGAAACACCCAAAACCAAGATGTCATATTGTTTCGACAAGTTGATTTTGAAGGGTGCAGCAGGTGCTTCGGTTGCTTCTTCTTCGAGGGGTATGAAGCGCGCCTGTGCAGCAGCCTTCACTTTTGCTATCAACTCATCTGTTATTTCAAGCACTTTCTCGGTAGCCAGAGCGGTGGGTTTCTGAATAAACTCAATAGCTCCAGCTTCCATAGCCCTGAGTGCCATTTCACCACCCTCACTCGCAATGCTGGTGATGACCACCGGCTTGGGATTCTGTGGCATCAAAGTCTGTAAAAAATCTACGCCATCCATCTCCGGCATGATCAGATCGAGGGTGATGACATCCGGATTCAGCTCTTTTACCTTCTCAAGCGCCTCCAATCCATTGGATGCCGTTCCAACAACATCGATAAAGGGACTTCGCTGCAACATCTGCTTTATAACTTTTCGGATGTACGCTGAATCATCCACAATGAGTACTTTGATTATTTTATCCATTTTGATAGTAAATTTTCTTTGACATAAACGAAGGAGCCATTGATTTCCCTAAACTCAAAAGGAACGTTAAACTTTAACAACGATTCTGATACGCCCAGCAACAAATAGGCTTGTTCGGGCATGGCGCCGTAAAATGTATTGACGGTTTGCAATATTGATTTTTTTGAAAAGTAGATAAACACATTTCTGCACAGGATGATATCAGCCGCTGCAAAATGTTTAATCTCCGCCGGGCTATTAAGATTGGCAACCGAAAACCGGACAAACTCCAGAATACTTTGTTTTATCTTCATGGTCTTGTCGTCCTTTGGATCGAAATATTTCTCCCTGAAGTGAGCATCACAGTTCCTGAACGACCGTTCGCTAAATTCGCCTACCATAGCTTTTCCTACAGCAAGTGTGCTGGCATCGGTGGCAAACAACTGTACTTTACTATCCGAAAGTAAACCTTTTTCGGCAAGCATCATGGCAAGGGTGAGAGGCTCTTCGCCGCTGCTGCAGGCGGCGCTCCATATCTTTACCGGATTACCGTTTTTGCGCTCCAGAATGGATGGCAGCAAAACATCTGTTATGGTATGCAGTGCGTCGGTCTCCCTGTAGAAATAGGTTTCGTTTACAGTAATCAGATTGAAAAGATTCCTGATTTCACGGGTGGAGCCCTCATCGTATTTCAGGTAATAATAATAGTCGAGAAACGAGCTGAAACCCAATTCGATGACCCTGGCTGAAAGTTTATCAGCCAGACTGTCCTTTTTGCTATCGTCGAAAAAAATGCCTGTCAACTCGTGAATAAGATCACGCAGTATGATAAACGCGTTATCGCTGATACCAAGTGTTTCGCGGTAGAATCTCATTTCCCGGTTTTAACTTTTACATACTTTGTTGCAAGAATTGATTCATAAGTAGCTTTTACCAACGGATCGTTGCTGGAAATAAATTCATGAATAAAATTCAGGCTTCTCGGCCATTCGCTACGGGTGAGAAAATCGGCAAGCAACAGCTTGTTTTCGTTGCGTTGGTTGGAAAACTGCCAAATCTCGTCTTCGTTGTGCTTGCTTATTTTCAAAAGGGTTTCGGTTGCCAATTTTTTGCAATCCTTGTTTTTAAGGAGTTTTAACAGGGCTTGGTAGGCATGGGCTGATCCTGACAATGACAAGGAATTTACGCATTGCTGCCTGATTTGATCTGATTGGGTGGTGGATGCAGTAATAACAAGCTGGTCAACAATGTTTGCCTGATCAAAACCTGCCATAACAGGAATAATCTGTTCTTTCAGCTGGTTATCAGCTTTCTGAAGCAATTGGTGTAAGGCATTGAATGCGGCATGTGTTCCCATCGAACCGAGGGCGTTTACAACCGTGAGTGCCAAATCAAAATTCGACCCATCGGCCATGGCTGCAATTTCTTCTTCTGCCCCTTCCATTCGCATATCGCCCAAGGCTTGAATGGCCGTGATTTTAACAAAAACAGGCCCTTCCATTGTCAGTAACTGTTTTATTTGAGGGGCCACTTCCCTCAGGTTAAGGGTTCCTGCCGAACGTAGGGCATAAGTTTTGATCCACGGGTCGGATTCTTCAAGGGCTTGCCTGATGAGCGGGAGGGCGTCATCTGACTCCATAAATGTGGCACTTTTCAGTATCTGACTCCTGAATCGGTTGCCAGAAATCTTGTATAAATTACCAACAATTTTTCCAGTGGCCGGATAATCGAAAAAGGGCAACACCTCGATGGCTGCCAGCCTGATGAACTCTTCAGGGTCGTTGAGTGCATCCAGAACGTGGGGCAGGCAGGCTTCGTAGCCAAAATAGCCGGCAATGCGCAGCGCTGACTCACGCTCAAACAAATGCCCGCTTTGAACCAGCCTTTCCATATCTGCAGGCATATCGGGATGAGCTATGCTGTTGAGCGCCGATACAGCCGCCCTGCGAACCAACGCATCGGGATGGGCAAGCAGGGGAAGCAAATCGTGATAACAACCCCGGTAACCAATTTTTGCCAGTGCACCGGTAGCATGGATGATGATAGCAGGCGAGCGGTTGAACATATTTGTAAGATAGGGAACAGCCTCGCGCTTGCCTATGCGGCCCAAGGCAATGATGGCCGGCAGCACCCGCATTTCATTTTCCTCTTCCAGCTCACGAATCAGTGTTTCAAAGAGCAAATCACTATTACGTTTTATCCCTTGCAGGACATCCTCCTGAATTTCCGGATTACCCATGACTGTAACAAGAAATTGCAAAGCGCCGAGGTTGCTGAGCAGCGATAACAGCCGGACCAGTGTTTTAAAATTTTTCGTTTGCTCCTTTGCTGCCATGGCAATGAGTTGTTGAATGCCACGCTCATTGAGGAATTCGTTTAGCAACTCCTGAAACAATACTAGGCGCATCGTGTTATTTTCGAACTTCGAATGAATCAAACCCAACGCTGATGCAACTTCCTCAGCATACGAAGCATCCTCGTTCATAAGTTGGCAAAGCTGTTTTATGGCATCGATGCCGGCATCATTTGCCGCAAGATCAATCATCCCCGACTTTAGTTCTTCGTTTTCCCACAGATGTTGCAGGGCCTGATAGGCCACCTGTGCGCCCAGGTTGCTCAGGGCGAAAAGGGCGGCTGATGCAAGAAACAAGTCCTTGCCGCTGGCAATGGAAACCAGGGGGTCGAACGCCTCGGGCGCCCGTATTTTACCAAGCGCCTCTATGGCGTGATAAATTACATTGCTGTCGGGGTCGTGCAGCGCATCAAGCAGCAAGGGCAAGGATTCCCTGTCCACCCTGTCGCCAATAATCTGTAGGGTATAAATTCGGATATCGGGATTTGGGTTGGCCATCAACTCCTGAAAGAAAGGCAGCAGATTTTCACTTGATAGCGTCATTACATTGATAACCGACGAGAGGATAGCGGGATTGTGGTGCTGGTTAAGCAGAGTCCGTATCAAATCGGAAACAGCGTTTTCAGGTGATTTCTCTGGCGAGCGATCAACATCAGATAAACCTGATGAAAGCAAGGTTGTTTGGGAAGCGGTAAGCTCGAGGACACCAATCATGCCTACAATTGTTTCATGGGTCGATTTTAGCGGAGCCAGGGTAAACAAAAAACTGCCCATGCTTTTGGTGTCATGGCCAAACGGGCTTGAAAACAAATCTTTATGAAATTTACCGGATAAAAATTCGATGGCGCCATTCTGGATTACATTCCGGAGCCGGTTTAGCACCTGGTTTTTCTGGAAGGCAGGAAAAACATCATAAATGGTTTTACCGGCTGCTTCCATTGGCGCAATACCTGTTAACAGCACCATTGCAGGGCTCCAGAAGTTGATTTCTCCCAGCAGGTTCATCGATATTACTCCCAGATTTTCCTTATGACCAAAACTTTCGCTCATGTTGAAAACGCTTAATTTGCTTTAAAATAAAAGAATTCAGTGCTGCTTCCGTGAATTAAACAACCAGGTCGTCAACGACTTTGTCGAGGTTTTCAACGATTTGGTTGAGCTGCCTTGTATTGGAATTGGTTTCGGATGATTCGCGGGCATTACGTTCAGTAATTTTTCTGATTTCGCTCAATTGAGTCAATGCATTGTCATTCGTTGATATCAACTCGCGGGTTGACCGGGCAATTATGGCAATTTGTTTGGAAACTGACTGTGAAGCAGAAGTCATTTCGCGCATGGTTTTGGTCTGTTCCTCCAAACCTTTGGCCGTTTGTTCCGATTGTTTCCGGATATTGTCAACCGATTTGGTAATCTGCTGTGCACTGGCGGCCTGTTCGGTCATCGCTTTGGTGTTGGAGTTAACCATGGATTCAAGGCGTGAAACTTCCTTTGAAACCTGTTCGCCGGCTGTTACCTGCTGAATCACAGCTTTGGTGGTGTTTATTGCCATTTTGCGTACATTCTGGCTGCTTCCTGATATGGCTTTGATGGCTTCGTTTTGTTCAACAGCTGATTTTTTCAATTGCAGGCTTAGTTGCGTAGTCGATTGTGCCGCTTTCATAATTTCGCGTGCTGCCTTCCCCTGCTCGTTCATACTTTGGGTTAACTGTTGGGCAGATTGTTTCATGCTGATCATCGATTTGGCAATTTCAGACGAGGTAAGCGCCTGCTCCTCAATGGCTTTTACTATGTGCTTTGTTTGAGATGAAGTATCGGCAACCATTTTTGTAATACTTGATGAGGCTTTGATTTGCTCGTCAGTGGCTTTGGCCACATTTACGATGACCTGATCGGTCTGTTTGATGTTTTCCATGATTTTGTTGAGACCTTCCAGGCTTTCGTCTGCCAGTTTACTACCGTCGTCAACCACTTTCAGGCCTTCGTTGGTCGAATTGACTGCCTCCTGCGTTATTTCCTGGAATGAGCGTATGATGGCCGAAATGTCGGACGTGGCTTTGGCGGCACGGTCGGCCAGGTTGCGGATTTCTTCAGCAACTACAGCAAAGCCGCGGCCAGCCTCGCCTGCTCGTGCTGCCTCAATAGATGCATTTAGCGAAAGCAGGTTGGTGCGTTCTGAAATCAGATTGATGGTATCGACAATTGAGCCGATGTCGTATGATTTTTTACCTAATTCTTTCATTACGCCTGCAGTGGTATTTATAGATTCTTTCACCTTGTGCAGACCATTTAACGATTTCTTTGCCAGGTCGATTCCTGCAGCTGTACTTTGTGTCATGGTCTTGCTCACATCCTCGGCCTGGCTGGCGAGGCTGGCAACCGATTTTGAAGCGGCATCCAACTCTATGGCACTGGAAGCAGAGGAGTCAGATAAGTCGCTGATTTTCCTCACATTCTCTACAACAAGCCTAAAGCTTTTATCGAGTTCTTCATTGGAATTGGCTACTTTTTCGATGTTCGACGCCAGCGATTCGGAGGTAGCCGAAACCTCCTCGATAGAAGAGGCAAGCTCATTGACTGCAGAAGTGGTTTCCTCGGCGTTCGAGGCCAATTCGATGGCAGCCTGTGTGTTCATCTCGTTGCTTTTACCCAGTTCTTCAATGGATGCAACTGTTGAATCGACCGAGTCGCTGAGTTGTTTGGTGTCGTCGCCGATATTTTTAAAAGAAGAAGCCAATTCGGTCATGGTAGAGGTTATTTGAGCGGCAGAAGCAGCCATTTCCACTGCACTGTCGGCAACCTGTTTGGTAGAGGCGGCCGATTGAATGATGGCTGTGGAAACTTCTTCGACCGAAATATTCAGTGATTTGCCATTTGCAGCCAATTGCTCAACCGAAGCCGCCACTTCATTAATCGAGCTCATCATCTGTTCGGAACTGACAGCAATGGATTCAGCTTGCTGCGCCGTTTCCCTGAAAGTAGCAAGTGATTGATTTTGTGCACTTAGCAAATTATCCAGCGAGGTAATCTGTTCACCGGCTCCGCTGGTAATCCTGTCTGACTTTTCGAGCAGGGTTTTTGAGATTCTGGTAATCTCACTCGTTTCACTTTTTACTTTGCTGATGGTAGTACGAATTTGGTTGTTTTGAACTTCTGAATTTTCCATTGTATTGTTTATTTTATGTTGCCGACTTAGTTATTTTCAATCATTAATAAGGCTTCAATATTAAGAATGAGGACAATACGTCCTTCAAGGTTTGTAATCCCGTTCAGGTATTTACCTGATAGTCCAACAATATTTTCGGGCGGGGGCTGAATAGAGGCCGCAGGAATTTTAATGAATTCGCGCGCACTATCAACAATCACACCCACCGTGCGGCCTTCACCCGTTACCACAATCATCCGTGTTTTGATGTTGTATTCGGCAGCTTCGAATCCAAAACGTTTTCGAAGGTTGATAACCGGAATAACCTGCCCACGCGTAAATACCACCCCATCAACATAGCCTGGTGTATTGGGCACGGGTGTAACACCTTCTACAATTTCGAGCTGCTTCACCGACTGACTGTTTATGCCATAGGATGTGCCAGCCAAATGAAACAGTATGTAGGATTCCTGTTCGATTTTCGTCTGTGCCATAATTTTAATATTTAAAATGATACTGTTTTTTTCTTTTTCATTTTTATATTGATCGCATGCTTTATGAGTGCCGGTGCATCCAGAATCAGGATTATTTTTCCATCACCCAACTCTGTAGCTCCCGAAATACCAGGTACTTTTACCAAAGGATCGGTTAAGGAGCGTACCACAATTTCACGGATACCTTCGATGCGGTCAACCTGAATTCCGAGTGATTTTAATCCGCTTCCCACTACCACCAAAATGCCTGTATCAGCCCCATTAACCGGTAATTTAAACTGATCGGCCATACGGATTACCGGCAAAACCCCGCCCCGCCACGATAAAAGTTTGTTGTTTTCGATGTTTACCAGCTCATTTGTATCAATTTGTATAACTTCGTTCACCATAGATTGTGGAAGGGCAAATCTTGTTGCACCGATTTTCAGGATTAGGGCATCCAGAATTGCAATGGTTAGGGGCAGTTCAATCATGAATTTTGTACCCTTTCCTTTTGTACTTTCAAAATCAATGGTTCCGCCCAAATCCTGTATGGTGCGCCATGCCACATTCATCCCAACACCTCTGCCACTGTATTTATCAGCATTTTCAAGCGATGAAACCCCCGACATACACATCATGTCGAGGAAATCCTGGTGACTTACATCGCTTTTACTGATATTCATTCCGGATGCAATAGCGCGTTCGATGAGTTTTTCCTTGTTGATGCCACGCCCATCATCCTCAATTTCAATGATTACCGAGTCGCCGGCTGCAAAAGCGTTAAGCGAAATGGTACCAACCGGGGGTTTTCCTGCTTCTTCTCTTTCTTCGGGCATTTCAATGCCATGGCTCAAAGCGTTGCGCACGATATGCAGCAGCGAATCCAGTATTTTTTCGACGATGTACTTATCAATTTCTGTTTCGCGTCCGCTTACCTTCAGCTGTACTTTCTTTTGGGTTTCGCGAACCATGTCCTGAATTACATACTTCATCTTATCAAATGCATCGGCCATGGGTACCATGCGTATGCGCATCACGCCTTCACGCAAGGCCCTGAGCTGTTTTTCCATCATTTGATTTACCTCTTCGATAGGGCGTTTCAGTTTCTCGTCAACTTTATGACCAAGCGACTGGATAGATTCATCAAGTCTGCTTCGGCTAATGACCAGTTCGCCCACCATCGTCATCAATTCTTCCAACCTCGACACCTCCACGCGAATCATGCCACTGCGGAGAATACTCATGTTGGAAGCGCTGGAAGCTTCGGAGGTAACTTTTTGCTCAACGGGAGTTTCAGTATCAGATTCAGCCGGTTTCATCCCCGATTGTTCCGTGGGTTCGCTGCTGTCCGAAAGAATTTCATGGCAAATAACTTCCGCAGGCAACAGTTCTGTCAGTTTTTCGCATTCGCTGCTGGTGGATACGATAAATTCAAACTGCAGTTCACCTTTTTCGCCCGTAATCGGTTTTGAACTGATGATACTTGTATGCTTCAAAAGTGTTTCCCTGATGCTGTTGACCGTTATTTTTTTCTCAAGATTTTCACGGCTCGAAGTAAATACCACCCGAAATGTTTTTGGGTTTACTGATTGGGGGAATGGTTGTTGCGGGATGATATTATTTTTTTGGGCTGCTCCTGATGCTAAAACATTTACAGATTCGGCAACCAATTCCCATTTTTTAATTACCTCTGAGGAACCATCGCCCTGCTTGGCAAGATTGTTTTCGATGAGCTGAACCCCTTTAAGAAAAACATCGAGTTGATTGGAAGATAAAGTATCGTCGTTTTTTTGAATTTCTTTCAATATGGCCTCGAGTTGGTGCGCAATGCTTTCAACAGCCACAAAACCCATCATACCCGAAATCCCTTTTAGCGTGTGAAAGGCACGAAATAAATCCTGAATGTCTTCCTTCTTCAAGGGTCTTTCCTCAGCAACCAACAGATGTTTTCGGATGGAACCAAGCAGTTGTTCTGCTTCGGCCAGAAAATCATCCATAAATTCTTGAGCCATAGTATTCATGATCTTTTCAGTTGATCTTTTACAACATACATCAAGTCGTCGGCAGAAAATGGTTTGGTAAGATAAACACTGGCTCCGGCGGCCAGGGTTTCACTTTTGATACCCTCATCACTTCGGGTTGAAAGCATGATAACCGGAACGGAATGGAAAAGGTGATGGCTGCGAATGAATTTCAATACCTCAAGACCATTCATATCAGGCATATTGATGTCGAGAAGTACCAGATCAGGATGCTGCATGGCGATAATCTCAATGGCTTCGAGCCCATTGGCGGCTTCCAGAAACTCGCATTCACTCACAGAGCGCAGGGCCGACTTAACCATTTTGCGCATGGTCAGCGAATCGTCAGTAATCAGTATTTTATTCATTTCCGTTTGGTCTTCGTTTTTTGATATTTTTTTATAAAATCAATGGCTTTCGTCAGATCGGATGGGTCGGCAAATACTTTATGCGCCCCATTTTCAATGCAAATTTTTTTTATGGCAGGCTCAGCATCAGAGGTAAAAACGATGAGGGTTGTTAAAGGATGCTGTAACGAAAGGTTTCCTAAAAATTTTATCCCATTTTCGTCGGGTAGGTGAATATCCATCACAATTACATCAAAATGATTATCGGCAAGCAGTTCGCTGGCTTCTGATGCGGTATTGGCCACCATTTGTGAAATTCCTGGGATACGTTTACGAAGCACATCGGAAACCCTTGACAGCACCAGCACTGAGCCAAAGACAAGCAAAACTTTTACCGATGTATTCATACCTGATATGTATTAACCAACAAAAGTATCTTCCGTCAGGCTGTCATATCAATCAGTCAAAGAATGAAAAAACCGGTATTAAACCGGAAAGCCGCTATCAGTGTTTGTCTGATAGGGATTTGCAAATAAGTGAAGATTTAGGAGCGAAAAAATAACCTTAAACGCTGTGTTAAGTATCAGGGAAACATTTTTGCAAAGCACTCAAATTCAGCATTAAGGGGATTACTTCCTTATTTCGGCTAAGCTCAATACAAGTCGGTTGGAATGACGGTTGCGCAATTAAGAATATGGATGTTGGAAAAAAGTCCTGGAAAAACCTCAGCCTATGCCAGGCAGCAACTTGTTTTTTAGTGCGAAAAACATGATTTCGGCATTGTTCTTCAGCCCTGTTTTTTCAAGAATTTTAGCCCGATGGGTACTGATGGTTTTTACACTCAGGTTTAATGATGAAGCAATTTCGGAGACGGTTTTACCATTTGCTATTTGACACAATACCTCGTACTCCCTGTTCGAAAGCGCTTCCACGGGATGGTTATGGCGTGATGGATTTGAGGCAAAATCGGCGAGTATTTCAGCCATGTTTCCCGAGATGTATTTCTTTCCGTCCAGCATTTTTTTGATGGCCGTTTGATATTCTTTGGGTGAAGCACTTTTGGAAATAAATCCATTGGCTCCGGCCTGAATCATGCGAACGGCATACTGCTCCTCTCCAAACATGCTTACCACCAGTATGCGCGCTTCTGGGTCGTATTGCCTTATTTGTGTTATGGTGTCGGATATGGAACCTTTACCCATGTTGATGTCGAGAAGGTACAAATCAATTTTTATCCCTGAACTGCACAATTTGATGGCTTCGGCATGGTTGCCGGCTTCAAGGATTCGTGAATCCGGAAAATTCATTTCCAGCAATTTCCGAAAACCAGCCCTAACCATCTCGTGGTCATCAGCGAGTAAAAATGTTCTGTTGGATGTCATCATTTTTTGTTTTATTTTTTAAAAGCGGAACACAGAGTGTAACTTTGGTCCCCTGGTTTTGAACAGTATCAATTTTCAATTGAGCATTGATGAGTTCCGCCCGTTCTAACATACCATGTATGCCCAGTGTAGCTTTATCAGTAAAATTTTGATTTTCGATTCCGGAACCATTATCAGTTATGGTAAGGACCAGGTAATCATCATCGAGGCTACCCGAAACAGCAATATGTGTGGCGCCGGCATGACGGGCTATATTGGTCAATGCTTCCTGAACAATCCGATAGATGTTGATCACCTCCTTCTGATCCGGTTCGAACATGTTTACTTCGGGTAACCTGACCGACACAGTACATTGCATTCTTTTGGCCATCCCGCGAACCAACGAGTCAATGGCTGGCATCAATCCCATTTGTTCGAGCAGCGAGGGGCGCAAATCCTGTGCTATCCTTCTCACTATTGCGACTGCTTCCTGCAATGCTGCCTGAGTTTGTCCGATGAGTGAAAGGTTTTGCTGGCTTCGGGTGTTTTCCTTGAACAAGGCAAGGTCGAGGTTGATTACCGTCAGAATCTGCCCGAGTTCGTCATGTATTTCATGGGCAAGCCGCTTGCGGTCCTGCTCAATTTTTTGAAATTGGGTACGTAACAAGTCCCTGTATTTTTCTTTTGTTTCTCTGAGTTGAATATGCTGCTTTTTCCACTCGGTAATTTCAGAAATTCCCCCAATGATTTTTTCTTCTTTATCAGAGGTTGCTATTTTTTGTCCAAACAGCCGAATCCATTTCGATTGATTGTTTTGGGTATAAAAAAGCAGTTCAATGTCGAATGCGGCGCCATTTGCAGCACATTCACCGATAGATTTTTCCAGAATAACATATTGATTTTCATCAAAATTTGATTTGAGCTGCGATAATTGCTTGATTTGATTATTGGGATCGAGTTCGAGTATCTCATACACCTGCATGGTCAGGACAGACTTACCAGAGTTCAGATCGTATTCCCAGGCGCCGGTTTTGGTAAACGACTGTACCTCTTCGAAAAGGCGGAGAATATGTTCCCTTTCCAGGCTCCATAATTTTTTTGAGGTAACATCCCGCGATATGCCTTCGATGGCGGTAAGAAGCCCATTTTCATCAAAAATAGGAGTAATGTTGTGTTCGGTCCAAAGCAAATTACCATTTTTATGTATCCATCTTAAATCTATCTTTACCGTTTGTTGCATTCCATTCGTAAATATCCCGGCCAGTTTTGGCTGATCTTCAGGATGAACCAACTGAAAACCCAAATCCGGATTGTTATAATGCTCATCTGGCGTGTATCCGCAAATGTGTGTTGAAGATGGGCTTACAAACGTGAAACCCCGTTCAGGGTAAAATTCATAGCGGTAAATAAGGTCGGGAGCATTATTCACCAAACGCTGATAACGGTTTTGCACTTCGGTAAGCTTGCTCTGTATTTTTTTCTTTTCGTTGATGTCCTGAAATGCGCCATGAACTTTTATAATTTTACCATTTTCGTTTATTACTGCCTGACCCATGGTTCTTACCCATTTCCTGTTTCCGCCGGCTGTAATAATTTCCATTTCCTCATCGTAAGGAATCCCCTGTGAAGCACAATTTGTAAATACCTGGGCGATCTTTTGCCGCCATTCAGGGGCGTAGAAACTGATGCCCTTTGCTACATCAGGCGAAAAACCATGTGGCACTTCGTGGATATCGGCAACCTCATCTGACCACAAAACTTTATTTTCAGTCAGGTTAACACTCCAGCCACCAAATTTTGCAATTTTTCCCGCCATCATCAACAGCGTCCGGTTCAGGTTCGAATTGTCTTCCAAATCATTCACACGGTCATCAAATTTGTTTTTGGTATCCATCCACAATGTATTTTTTGTTGAACCCAATCATTGAGAAATGCTTTGAAAGGAGGCAATGATTGTCAAATCTCGGTTTCGATGTAAAAACTTTATTGCCAGCTAAATTATTGAAACTTCTTGAAAGTGATTGACTTTTTTAATGCTGATTCCTTCTACTGGACTTTCGGTGTTTAAACATTCGGTAAATCTAAAAAGGGTTAAAATCAAACATCAATTAATGCGCATTGTGCAATCCACTGATATTTAATGCTTTCTACTTTGCAATCAGCAATAAAAAATCCTGATAACCGGAATTTTGGGGCTGCCTGTTTCTGAAAGATCTTAGCGGCCAAAAATCCCTATTGAGATGGGCTCAAAATTTAAATCTACCTTGGTGGGGCTTTACAACATTAATTCAGGTTTTAAAAACGTTGCCGTAAAACTTGCTGCGCTGTTGCAGATTTCCTCAGGAGTTCCCTCAGCAATGATCCTGCCTCCGCGGTTACCACCTTCGGGGCCTAAATCGATGATGTAATCGGCCACTTTGATGACATCCATGTTATGCTCGATCACCAGCAGGGTGTTGCCTTTGTCGGTGAGCTTGTTGAGAACTTCCAGCAACACTTTCACATCTTCAAAATGAAGGCCAGTGGTGGGTTCGTCAAGGATGTAAATGGTTTTTCCGGTATCGCGTTTCGATAATTCGGCAGCCAGTTTCACACGTTGTGCCTCGCCGCCCGACAATGTGGTGGATTGTTGCCCAAGCGTGATGTATCCAAGCCCCACCTCGTTGAGTGTTCTGATTTTTTGAATAATGGATGGTATATTTTCGAAAAACTCCACCGCCTGGCTGATGGTCATATCGAGCACATCGTTGATGGATTTACCTTTGTACCTTACTTCGAGGGTTTCGCGGTTGTAACGTTTTCCGTTGCAGTCGGGGCATGGAACCTGAACATCGGGCAGAAAATTCATTTCGATAAGCCTAACGCCGGCGCCTTTGCAGGTCTCACACCTGCCGCCCACCACATTAAACGAAAACCTGCCGGGCTTGTACCCCCTGATTTTCGACTCGGGCAACTCCACAAAAAGGCGGCGGATATCGTCGAAAACCTTGGTGTAGGTTGCCGGATTGGATCGCGGAGTGCGGCCAATGGGCGATTGGTCAATTTCGATGACTTTGTCCACCAGGTCGAGCCCTTCGATGGTTTTGTACGGTAGTGGTTTCTTTTGTGAATGGTAAAAATGGGCGCTCAGGATCGGGTACAAGGTTTCGTTGATGAGGGTTGATTTGCCGCTGCCCGAAACGCCGGTGATGCAGATGAGTTTTCCCAGGGGAATTTTCAGATCGACATTTTGGAGGTTGTTGCCGGTAGCGCCTTTCAGGATGAGCGATTTTCCGTTACCAGGCCTCCTTGCTGCAGGTACCCGAATGTCTTTGGTTCCATTAAGATATTGGCAGGTGATGGAATTGCAGCTGCTCATTTCATCGGGTGAACCCTGCCCCACAATGTAACCGCCCTTTCGGCCAGCACCGGGGCCAATGTCAACAATATGGTCAGCCGATAGAATCATTTCTTTGTCATGCTCCACCACAATTACCGAATTTCCCACATCGCGCAGGTCTTTTAGTGCATGAATCAACCGCCGGTTGTCGCGCTGATGCAGCCCGATGCTGGGTTCGTCGAGGATGTAGAGTACGCCGGTGAGTTGCGAGCCAATCTGCGTGGCCAGCCTGATGCGTTGTGACTCGCCCCCCGAAAGGCTGCCCGATGGCCTGTCCAGGGTGACATAGTCGAGGCCAACTTCGAGCAAAAACTGAATGCGTGTGGTAATTTCGCGAAGAATTTCTGCAGCTATTCGTTGTTTCTTCTCTTCCAGCTGTTGCGGAAGGTTTTCAGCCCATATTTTCAAATCATTCAGGTCGAAATTAGCCAACTCTGAAATGTTCTTTCCGGCAATTTTAAAATGAAGTGATTCTTTTTTCAGCCTGGCGCCCTTGCATTCAGGACACGGTACGCGGTTCATAAAACTGTCCACCCAGTTACGAATGACCTTTCCTGAATTTTCATCGTCCTGGTTTTGAATAAAGTTGATAATGCCCTCAAATGTCAACTGGTACGAGGAAGTAACTCCCAGATAATCATTTTTCAGGTGGATAATTTCGTCGGAACCATACAAAATGGTGGTCATGCCATCTTCGGGGATGTCGCTGATGGGTGTGTTCAGGTCAAAACCGTATTTTTCGCCAATGGCTTCAATTTGTTTGAAAATCCAGTTGTTCTTGTATTCGCCAAGCGGTGTCAATCCGCCCTGCTTGATGCTTTTTGTATCGTCGGGGATAACTTTTTTAAAGTCGATTTCCGAAATTTCGCCCAGGCCGTTGCAATGGTGGCAGGCGCCGTAGGGCGAATTGAAGGAAAAGGTGTTGGGCTCGGGCTCGTCGTATGAAAGCCCGGTGCCGGGGCACATCAGGAGTTTGCTGTAATGGCGTATCTGGTTGGCTTTGGGGTCGTGGATCATCATCACCCCTTTGCCATATTTCAGGGCAGTTTGAATGGATTTCACGATTCGTTCTTCTGCATCATGATCAATCACCAAACGGTCAATTACAATTTCGATGTCGTGGGTTTTGTAGCGGTCAACCTTCATCCCGAAAGTAATGTCGGAAATTTCGCCATCAACCCTCACCTTGATAAATCCCTGTTTGCGAACCTGTTCAAAAAGTTCGCGGTAGTGGCCTTTACGGGCTTTAACCACGGGAGCAAGTATGTTTACCGGAATTTTCTGGTATTTTTCAAGTACCAGCCCAATAATTTGCTTTTCGGTGTACCGGATCATTTGCTCTCCGGTATTGTAGGAGTAAGCATCGGCCACACGGGCAAACAGCAGGCGCAGGAAATCGTAAATTTCGGTGATGGTTCCTACCGTTGAACGGGGGTTTCTGTTTACTGTTTTTTGCTCAATCGAAATCACCGGGCTCAAGCCGTCTATTTTGTCCACGTCAGGACGCTCCATGCTGCCAATAAACTGCCTGGCGTAAGCTGAAAAGGTTTCCATATAGCGGCGCTGCCCTTCGGCAT
Organism: uncultured Bacteroidota bacterium; assembly: GCA_937950125.1. Lineage (GTDB taxonomy): Bacteria > Bacteroidota > Bacteroidia > Bacteroidales > 4484-276 > CALFEP01. The sequence continues at coordinate 498 of CALFEP010000178.1, read as the reverse complement.
AAATGGTGTCGAAAGCCAGGGAGGATTTGCCACTCCCGCTTAGGCCGGTGATGACAACGAGTTTATTGCGTGGGATTTTAACATCAATGTTTTTCAGGTTGTGCACACGGGCGCCGTACACCTCAAGTTGCTCCATCGATTCATCGTTTTCGCCATCCGGGGTTTTATCAACAATGTCAAAATCGGTTGTCAGTTTTTCCTTCATAATTTCCGGCGCGAAATTAATTTTATCCTTGCATTTTACCAGTACTTTTCCTTTTTCTCAATCAGCTTTAAATCCACAAAGCAGACTGACTAATAGCTTACGCAAAAATTTTTTCGTTAATCACACCCCTGACAGGGTTTTGAACCCTGTCAGGGGTTGTGCCACATAAATTAGAACTGCCATGTCGGAAATGCGAAACCTTATTTCCTGAATGTAACCTTTGTAGAAAGCCTATCCTCCTGACCATCTATCTTATTAATCACATTTTTGTTAAGTTTTCCGGTAATGTTTCA
>CALFEP010000177.1 GCA_937950125.1 uncultured Bacteroidota bacterium | reverse complement strand
CCTGACCATCTATCTTATTAATCACATTTTTGTTAAGTTTTCCGGTAATGTTTCATCTTTTTTTCTGAGACTTTCAGGCTTTGTTTCAGAGATGACCATCTTTTTTTAGGAAATTTAATTGCCTCTACCCCTGACAGGGTTCAAAACCCTGTCAGGGGTAGTGCCACATAAATTAGAACTGCCATGTTGCAAATGCGAAACCTTATTTTCTGAATGTAACCTTTGTAGAAAGCCTATCCTCCTGACCATCTATCTTATTAAACAAATTTGGGGTAATTTTTTCGGTAATGTTTCATCTTTTTTTAGGAGGCTTTCAGGCTTTGTTTCAGAGATGACCATCTTTTTTTAGGAAATTTAATTGCCTCTACCCCTGACAGGGTTCAAAACCCTGTCAGGGGTTTGCAAAAACCAACCAAGTAAGCGCTTACCCGTTTCAATTCATGCCAGAAGCATCAAATCACCCTGATGTAAAGCCACTTTCTGATTTTCCCAAACCTTTCACTTTGTTTAATTTGAAATGATAATTTTGCCTCAATAATTTTGATCTGCATCTTTCAATAGAAAAGTAAACAAATGAAAAACAATATTTTACTTTCAGTTCTTTTCAGCTTTTGGTCACTACTTTTATTGGCTCAAAATCCTGTCTTTGATCAGAAAAGTTATGATCCACCGGTGCTTACAGGGTCTGATTTTGTTGTGTCAGGCAGCCTTCCGGAACTGAAGTTATCGCCCATTGCGTCGAAAACTGAATTGCCTTACAGGGTTGACAACTCACACCAACCCTTTCTGCGTCCTGTGTTCAATCAGGCTGGCGCTTCGTGCGGGCAGGCCACCGGCATCGGGTACAATTTTACGTATGAATGGTGCAGGTCGCTCAACCTGCTTGCCGATACTTCCATCCATCAGTTTCCGACCCATTTTGCCTGGAATTTTATGAACGGCGGAAGCGGTTACTACGGTGTGAGTTACATCCATAGTTTTGAAATCCTGAAAGCTTTGGGCACACCAAGCGTTTTTCAGTACGGCGGCATGGCTATCGACAACGGTTCGTGCTGGCTCAGCGGCTACGACCTTTATTACCAGGCCATGAAACACCGCATCCGCGAGGTTTATCAATTGGACGTGGGTACTCCGGAAGGTTTGAACGTTTTGAAACACTGGCTTCACAACCACAATGAAGGCTCGGAGGTAGGTGGTGTGGCCAGTTTTTATGCCAACAGTCCGTGGGCGTACAAATATTTACCACCCCAAAGCCCTGATTCCGGAAAAGCTGTAATAATGAATTTCTTTGCCTCGGTGGCCACGCATGGGATGACCATCATCGGGTACAACGACAGCATACGCTACGATTACAATGAGGACGGCCAGTTTACAAACAACCTCGACATCAACGGCGACGGCGATGTGAACATGAAGGACTGGGAAATTGGCGGGGTGAAATTTGTAAACAGCTATGGCGAAAACTGGGCCGACAGCGGCTATTGCTACATGATGTACAAGGTGTTGGCCGATGAACTGGCCGATGGCGGAATTTGGAATCATGTGGTGCATGTGCTGGATGTGAACGAGGATTACACCCCGTTGCTAACCATGAAACTGGCTTTCAGACACAATTCACGGGAGAAAATTAAAATTATCGCCGGAGTTACCACCGACACATCTCTGAAGCGTCCCGATGAAATGCTGGCTTTCAACGTTTTTAATTTCCAGGGCGGACACCAGTTTATGCAGGGTGGAAGCGCCGATCCCGAAAGGCAAAATATCGAAATCGGGCTGGACATCACGCCGCTGCTTGGTTTTGTTAAGCCCGGACAGCCGGCGAAATTCTTTGCCATCATCACCGAAGATGACCCAAAAAGCGAAGGTTCAGGATTGATTTACTACTGTTCCGTTGTTGATTACACCTCCGGAATCAACGAAATAGCCTGTGCGCAAACCAATGTACCCATTACCGAAAACGGCACTACCAGGCTATCGGTGGTTCATACGCCGGTTTTCAGCAAAGCGCAAATTGCCCCTGACGAACTACCTGCCACCATCAACCAACAGCCATACTCCCAGCAAATGACGGCATCGGGCGGACAACCAGGCTATCGCTGGGATTTGCTCACCCCTTACCATCAGCAACCCTTCGAAGCCGATTTTCCGGTGATTGATGAGCAACTGCTCACCCCGTCGCCTCCTTACCACATTTTTACGGAAGTGGTTCTCGATTTTGATTTCCCGTTTTACGACTCAAGCTATCATAAAGTGTTTGTCCACCAGGGAGGTTTTCTGATGTTCGACAACGATTTGTACCCCTGGCCCTACTACAACGATCCTTTTCTGCTGTTTAAAAAAATGAGAAATATTTCGGTCTTTCACTTCGGAACGGTTGAATATTATCCCGAGCCTTTTAAAGATGATGATGGGGTTTATTATGAAGGAAATGAGGATTATGCCGCTTTCAGGTGGAAACACGACCTGTGGTACTACGACCAGAATGTGGGTCATGGCGAATTCGCCGTAATCATTTATCCTGACGGAAAAATCGAATATCACTATAACGACATCTGGGTAACCGAGGATATTATCTGGTACGCCGGTGTTTCAGCCGGAAACAACAGCGAATACAAGCTCTTCAGCAAAGCAATGACCAACAACATCCCCGGCCATAGTTCGTTCCGGATGATTCCTGAATTAATACCCGACTCATTTTCGATGGATGAAAATGGCCTGTTGACCGGTTTTCCTGAACCTGGAAATGATATTCACAACCTGAATATTCAGGTAATGGATGACCTGAATATTTCGACAACAAAAACACTCCAGCTTTCTGACGGGCTGATTTTTAATTACCTGGTTGATGCCGGCGCCGACAGCCTGGTGCAATACGGCGAAACCATTTTTCTTGATTTTGAGGTGAAAAACATTTCCCCGGCGGGTTTGCACAACATCAATGTAACGCTTGAAAGCGATGATCCAAACCTGCAGATGTTGCAGAATTCGGCAGCTTTCGGGAGCTTGGGACCTGGGGTGTCGCTCAGGATAACCCATGTATTTGAATTAAAAATCTCAGAAAACTGCCCCGACAATTATACTTTCGTGATTCCTGCCAACATTGATTGTGATGAAGACCAATGGAACGGGACCATCCACTTTACCAGCCATGCACCCGCAATCAGGATGTTCAGTTATCAGATTCAGGATGACAACAACCAAAAACTCGATCCCGGAGAAACGGCATCGCTCATCATTGACCTCACAAACGATGGTTCTGCCGAAGCTCAGGATGTAATGGTGACCCTTTCGACAAACGACCCTTTTGTTCAGATAGAAAATCCGGCTCAAATTATTTATGGTGTGATTGAGTCGGGAAATCACAAAGAGATGGCCTTTACCGTGACAGCGCTGGCTTCAACGCCCATTTCGCACAAGGCAAATTTTGAAGTTGAAATTAACTGGGAACCTCAGCAAACGGTCAGCGACAGCCTCACCCTGACCATCGGACAATGGCCGGTGCTTCTGGTAAACCGTGCACAGAACAATTTTTCGTCTTCCAAAATGGAGGAAGCATTTAATGCGCTGGGTGTTGAATATACTTTTGTAGATCAGGTACCAGCCGACCTTGGCATTTACCGCTCTATTTTCATTTGTCTCGGAACTTTTTATCAGAACCATATACTTTTGCAGGAAGAAGGCGCCTGGTTACGTCAATATCTGATTGACGGGGGCAAACTTTACCTCGAAGGAACCACCACCTGGTACATCGACCCTCAGACGCCTGTACATCAAATGTTTAATACCGGAATTCAAACCATCAACTGGGTTCAGTTCAATCAGCAGGTTGGCTTCAACGGCACCTTTACCGAAGGGATGGTTTTCGATTTTATAGGGCAGTACAATTATCAACCCTGCAAAATGATACCCACATTGCCTGCTTTTGCCATTCTTAGTTCTGATGGTGATTTACAGAATATTACAGCGGTAGCCAATCACTACATGAATTACAAAACCATTGGTTCGATGTTCGAATTTGGCAGCCTTGGCGACGAAACCTGCGGCGATGAGCGCAGAGAACTGATGCGAAACATGCTTGTATTTTTTGATCTTGAAGATTACATCACTCAGATTGGCGATGAAGATCACACATGCAGCCACGAAGTCTCCGTTACCTGTTTCCCGAATCCTTTTAAAAACGAGGTTAATATCCATTTCTACAATGAAGAGTCATTCCCTTCGGCTATTCTGATTTTTGACATGAAAGGGCGGCTGATCACATCACTTGATAAATTCAACTTCTCAGGAACCGGTCAGTGTTTTACCAACTGGGACGGCACGGATGATTTGGGACAGGAGGTGCCGCAAGGTGTTTATTATTACAGGTTTAGTGTGGGTAAGCACACTTTTACAGGAAAGATTGTGAAAGTGACTGATTAATAATGTTTTTGGCTATATTTGCCGCCTTAATTTAACTCACTCTACTCGCATGGTTTTTAGCAGCAGCCTGTTTTTGCTATATTTTTTACCTGCATTCCTCATTCTTTATTATCTGATGCCGCGAGGCTTTAAAAACATCTTCACACTTCTGGCAAGCATCTTTTTTTATGCCTGGGGCGCCCCCGACTTCATTTTTATTGTGTTGATAACCATTGCTATCGACTTTTACCTTGTGGACATCATGCACAAATCGACCCTGCGGAAAGCCAGAAGGATTCTGCTGGGAATTTCGGTTGTGATGAATGTTGGATTGTTGGCCTATTTTAAGTACACCAACTTCCTCATCGAAAATTTCAATGAAATGATGGGCTGGTTTGGGCTCGAGCCTGCTCATTGGTCCAAAATTGTCCTGCCAATCGGCATTTCGTTTTTTACTTTTCAGAAAATGACTTACGGAATCGATGTTTACAGGGGTGTGCACAAACCCCTGAAACGGGTCACTGATTTTGCATTGTACATCCTGATGTTCCCGCAACTAATTGCCGGTCCCATAGTCAGGTTCAACGAAATTGCCGACCAGATTGAAGACCGCCGGGCTTTTGAAACCATCGATGAACGACTCCTGGGATTTTTCAGGTTTGTAATTGGTTTATCCAAAAAAGTATTGATTGCCAATGTGTTGGGCGAACAGGTGGACAAAATATTTGCCCTCGAGACCACTGCGATTTCCACGCAGGTAGCCTGGATGGGCATCATCGCCTATTCCTTCCAGATTTATTACGATTTTTCAGGATATTCTGACATGGCCATCGGGCTGGGGCGCATGATTGGATTCCGTTTTCCGGAAAACTTCAACAACCCCTACATATCTCAAAACATTACTGAGTTCTGGCGAAGGTGGCACATGACGCTTGGCCGCTGGATGCGCGACTATTTGTACATCCCGCTTGGCGGAAACCGGGTTTCTGAAAAAAGGCTGTACCTGAACCTTTGGATTGTGTTCCTCATTTCAGGATTATGGCATGGCGCAGCCTGGAATTTTGTGGTCTGGGGCGCATTTCACGGGTTTTTTCTTGTGGCCGACCGCATGTTTCTCATCAAACTTACAAAACCGTTCGGAAAAGTCCCCAACATCATCATCACCTACTTTTTTACCTTGATCGGGTGGGTGTTGTTCAGGTCAGAAACACTTGGCTATGCCTTCGATTTCATCGGGAGAATGTTTGCTTTTGACGGCGCGGGTGTGGATTGGTATTTCGACAATGAGTTTATGACGATGCTGGTATTAGGGTTGATTTTCGGGTTCATTGCAGGTTTTGGAAAAATCGAGAGTTGGTGGATGAATGTCCTCAATGCCGAAAAGAAAACCTGGGTATTGGCCTTGATGATTTTCGGGGCGGTATTTTTCGCGATGATTTGCGTTGCCTCCATCACCAGTTCAGGTTTTAATCCGTTCATTTATTTCAGGTTTTAAAAATGAAACATGAATTTTGGCATAATGTGCGAAACCTAACAGGTTTTAAAAACCTGTTAGGTTTTGAATCAATAAATTACGAAGATGATATTGTAACAAAACCCCATTTGGTCTGGACGCATGAGTATGATAAAAACACCCTCTAAATTTAATTTCTAGCCATGACTAAAAGATTTTTATTTCTTATTCTTCTGGCTTTGATGCTTTTACCGGTTGTGCAGCATGGCACAAAGCTGTTTCATGTCAGGCCGCTGGATGGAGATTTTGTGCTTGCAAAGCGACCATCATTCTCATGGAAAGGTTGGATGAACGGAGATTTCCAGGGTCGTTTCAACAATTACATAGAAGATCATATCGGGTTTCGCAGTTTTTTTGTAAGGCTTAATAACCAGCTTGATTTCAGTTTTTTTAGAAAAGCCAATGCCGAGGGTGTTGTGGTGGGTAAAAACAACATCCTTCACGAATACGACTATATCCGGGCTTACACCGGTGGTGATTTTATTGGTAAAAACACCCTCGATAAGAAATTGAACAAGGTGAAATTCCTTCAAAAATACCTGAAGGAAAAATTTGATATCGATTTCGTCCTGGTTTTCGAACCTTCCAAGGCACGCTACATGGCCGAAACCCTGCCCGGCAGATTCCTGAAAAATGGCGTTTCCCTCTCGAATTATGAATATTTGACACAACACGCTTCCGAATTAAAAATCAACCATTTAGACCTGAACAAACTTTTCCTTCAGGCAAAAGATACAACCTCAGCGTTGTTATACCCAAAATATGGCATTCACTGGAGCGAGTGCACCATGCCTTTTGTAATCGATACCCTGGTTAGTTACCTTGAATACCTCAGAAATGCTGATTTTCCCGATTATAACATTGAAAAGCTATACTTTTCAGACACAGTATCGGCTGATTACGACATTGGAAAAACCATCAACCTGCTTTTCAGGTTGCCGCATCCACCCATGCCCTACCCGAAATTCAGTTTCAGCAGCCAACCAGAAAAGCAGAAACCGATGGTTCTGGCGGTTGCCGACAGCTATTACTGGAATATTTTCAATACAACGGTTC
>CALFEP010000176.1 GCA_937950125.1 uncultured Bacteroidota bacterium | reverse complement strand
AAATGGATAAAAAGTACGTCTTTGTTAAAAACCATTGTTTTTGACTAAATTTTATGATTTGAAAATAAACTAAGCAATGTGGTGAAAGCAGCCTGGTGCATTTCAGGAGAAGGGTAATATGTATTGTATTTCTTTTCGGTTACGCCAAGTAAAATTGATTTAACTTTACCAGCCGGCCTACCTGTAAACCTGCTAATTAAAGGCTGCGGCATTCCGTCATCCGAAACACATTCAACATAATGACCAGCAAAAGGCTTTATTCTTTCTATCATTTCGCCATTGACCAATTGCGGAAACTTACCGAATAATCTTCTTACATCTTCATAACTTTCATGGTAACAAGGACTCCGCTCCGAAAACCAGAACAGGATTTTTGGAACTTCCAACAAATTAAGCAATTCGATAAAATGCCTTACATAATTTTCACGGGTTTCTTTTACAATTTGCTTTGTTTTTTTGGCACCATCCGTTTCAAGCAACTCCTGATACGCCTGTTCGGCAGGCAGCGAAACAGCATCAGACATTCTTGTTAGTTTTCCTCTGCCTGCTTTCGACTCAAAATGTGAGTTACTTTCGCTTCGTCCCGACATTACCTGCACAACAACAAACTTTGCTGCATTTGCAAGGTGGATGTATTTAATATTTTTCAAAAATAACAATGGCCCGGCACCAGCACGACCAATGTTCTACACATTGAAATTCAGCTTTTCACTCAATAAAGTGGGGAATGGCTTTGCGCAGTAGCAGCCAAACGTTTGCGCCCCGCCCATACAAACGAAATATTGATTTTTTGTAAGCGATTCGGGCCTTGGCCCTCTGAATGGCTGTTTTACCCCATCCATTTCCCAAAGCTGGTAATCGACGTATTCGAAATCCCGTTTTTGATATCCGTAGCCCATAACTGTTAATGCTTAATTTGTTGATGAGCGTCCGGTGTAAAAATTTTCTCAAGCAACCCCCTCGCCGCTTCCTCTGTATAATACTTCGCAACCAACGCTTTTCCTCCTGCAGAATATTGCTCCCAAACATTTTTATCCTGATAAAGCATCCTGATTTTCCCGGCATAATCGCTGGCAATGTCAGCAATCAAAGTGCAATTTTCTATTTCGGGCACACCCTCGGCAGCCACCGGAGTGATTACCGTTGGAATCTGGTGATACAGCGATTCAAGCAGTTTGCCTTTAACACCGGCGCCAAACCTGAGCGGGAGAATTGCCACCTTACACTCCCTGTAATATTTTACAAGGTCTTCATCAGAAACATACCCCGTTACATTGATGGAGTCGCATTTTAGCCTGAGTACTTCTTCGGTAGGTTGAGAACCAACGACATGAAGTTTTACATCCGGAATACTTTGCTGAACTGTGGGGAAAATTTCTTTTGCAAACCAAAGAATTGCATCTGGATTTGGCGGATGACCAAAATATCCTACAAACAAAATATCCTTGCGCGCATCAAATCCAGGAACATTTTCGGGTATGTTTTCAAAAAAGTAAACCGGAATGACCTTAACGGTTTTACCAGCTGCTAACTTTTTAATGAATGGCTGCTCGTAGGTTGAAAATGGGAAAATATAATCGACCGTCCGGAAAATTTGAGTTTCGGTGATTTTAAAGCGGAGCGATTCAACTTTGAATTCCTTTTTGCCAGTGACTTCAAATTTTCGCTGACTTCCGAGATATTGCAGATCGTGCCCCACGTAACCAATTTTTGCATGGGTAAATTTGCGTATCATCCCAAAATATTTAGGTGCAATATGAACACGGTGGGCAATCACAAAACCAATGTATTGCCCGTTGACACGAAACCATTCCCTGATATTTTTCTGATAATAACTACCGTAAAGAACTTCAACTCCCATTTGCTGCAACACAGTTGTGTAAGGCTCGTGTCTGAAATAATTGTCACCAATAAAATGCACCTTGAATCCCATTTTCACGAACAACTTCAGGTAGCTGAACGTACTTCGCGATCCTGCATCCTGATCATATTTAGGCACATAATGATCGATGACCAGCAAGTGCTTGTTATGCAGCGACCGGTCGCGATGAAAGAAAACATTGTTGCCATTGGGTGAAAATTCAATTTTCAATTGTTTCTCCCATTTGTTGAAGAACTTCTGACGGTTGACCGCCTGATATCTTTTTATCCCCACGCTCTCGTCCTGCCCGTTCGACAATCCTTCGTGATGTGTTACAACCGCTAATGGCTGATAAAAAACCTTCTTGCCGTGTTGCCGGACCTGCATGGCCAGATCGGTGTCTTCATAATAGGCAGGAGCGTATTGCTCATCAAACCCTTTTAACTCTTCCCATACTGATTTTCGAATCAACAGGCAGGCACCCGAAACATAGTCCACCTCTTTCAAATAATTGTAATCAGGTTTTTCGGCATCATCAAACCGTCCGTAATTCCATGCTGTAGCATCACTCCAGATAATACCGCCCGCTTCCTGCAATCGTCCGTTTGGGTAAACCAATTTCGGACCCGCTATCGCAATTTCATCATGCGATTCAAGCAAACCAACCAGTTTTTCGAGCCATCCGGCTTGCACTTCGGTATCATTGTTAAGAAAACAGAGATATTTACCTTTTGCATTAAGCGCCGCGGTGTTGCAAGTTTTTAAAAAACCCAAATTGGTTTTGTTGCGAAGGATGACTACACCATTGACTTTTGATGATATTTTTGAAACATCATCTGAAGAATGGTCATCGGCAAGGATGATCTCATAATTTATGCAGCCTGAATTTTTGGATATTGAGGCAAGGCAACGGTATGTTTCACGAATATTATTATAAAAAGGTATGATTATAGAAACCAGGGGATGATCACTTTCAGGAAAGTGAAGAATTGTCAGCATATCCGGAAGTTCAGGCAGTTTATCTGATAAACCAATGTATTTCTTTTGTTTAAAATATTCTATCTCTTCTTTGAGCCGCTTGCCTCTTAAATACCATTTCAGCCGACCAATGAAACTGTGTAAACCTTCACGTTTTAACAACCTGAGACTTGCCCCTGCATCGTTGACCAGGATAAAAAGTTTATTACCAGCCTCGTGAAACAAACATTCGGCAAACCGCACCGGAGCTGTAATTCTCCACGATACCGACGCTTTCATTTTATTAAATTCAGTAAACAGCCAAAGGCTCTTCTTTTCAAGCGCATCAATTTCATGATCCTTGTCAGCCAATTGATCCCTTAAATTTTCAAGCTGCTGCTTGTCTTTCTCTGACCGTATTTTCAGATCATGATACTGTTTTTCAAAATCGGCCTTCATTTTTGCAATCTCAAGTTCTTTTTCTTCCCCGATAACCGTTAGCTGGTTTTGAAGATGATGATTTAAGCGGGAAAGCTGACTGTTTTTCAAATACAAGCCAGGAATGATTTTATTTTGGAAACCCTGGTTGTTGTATTCTATTTGAAAATGAAATTCAATATTTCTGCTAAAAACAGGGCTTGGGAGTTTAAAGCTGAATTCAGGTAAATTATCAATAAACAGGTATTCATTTTCCTTTGCATAGAAATAATTACCTGACAATGGTTTTAAGCGAAAACTGCTTTCGCCAGCATTTATTACAATTTCAGGGTCTGTTACGCGGCATGCCTTATCGCCAACATAAACCGAAAATTCAGAAAATGAATGCTGTAAAGTAATCTCTTTAAATAAAACGAAACCTTTGGAGATGGTCTTTCCTTTGAATATCATTGAATTACCACTTCTTTCGCTGGTTTTACCAACAACAAGGTTTACTACAATCTCCAGATTGATATTTTCAACTCCGAAACCCGCAATTCCCTGAACAAGCAGGCCATTGTATCCTGTCTTTCTATCTTCGGCATAATCATTCTCCTCCATCCTGCAAAGCCAATCCCACAGTCCTTGAATCTCGGGAAATAACCCTTGAGGAAATTCATTATCACTTTCGTTAAAATGTGACATCGACGATGCCACTGACAAGGGTGCGGTTTGCTCCAACTTGTCAATCCCGGCTCTTTCGGAAAGGGTTTTTAAGGCAACTTTTTGCAATGCGATTAACTTATTGTACGAAATGATAACAGGATTTAATGATTGATCCTGCAAAAACGCCATGTTGTAATAATACCAGAGCAACATGCTGTTTTTTATGCTGATTCCGCTGCGCACCTGCAACGAGCCAGCTACCGAGAGCGGATGCCTGAAAATATGAAAATGAGCAACCTGGGCATCAAAATTACTAAACACATGATTCCAGAACGGTAGCAGGATTGAAATACGGGGGTCTTTGATGAGAATGCTTGATGAACGGGCAAATTTTTCGTTTACAATGTTAGTGGCTACCGTTGAAAACTCTTCAATGACCTGATTAGCAAAATAATGAATTTTCCTGCTTTCCAGATTTTCCACATCCTGCCATGACACAAAAAGTTTTGACAGGATGGTGTTGTTCAGGTTGAAAATATCCCAATCTTCCCAATAACCCAACTGGTTAAATTCATCAGCAGGCATTAGGTTTTGCCCGGGATCAAAACCTGCATCAACAAAAACCCTTGCCAGGGCGCTCGTTCCCGACCGGTGCATTCCGGTAATAAAAATCAGTTTTCTTTTCATTTTATGTCAACTTCTTGGCAATGCTTCGCCTGGTCACTCCCACAAAACACATGTAGAATTTATGGTCAACCTTTAACATTCAGCAAACCTAAATAAAATTCATTTTAAGGAAGGCCAAAAAATTCCAATTTCCAAAAAACGGGAAAAAGAACCTTCAGATCATTTCTCTTTTTTATGTTTGTCAGATGATAAAAATTCACCAGATGTTACCGATTGTCAAAATGGATGATAAATTCAGCACATTACCCGTACCTGAGTTTACCAAAAAATTATTGTTACTTTCGGGTATTCTGCTTGCTTCAACGCAATATTTACTCAACCGTAGTCTTTTTACCGATGAAGCAAGTCTGGCGCTAAACATCATTCATCGTTCATTTTATGAATTGCTGCAGCCGCTCGATTCAATCCAGGTTGCCCCGATACTTTTTTTGCTTATCGAAAAATTTTTCAGTTTCCTCATTCCAAATTCGGAATATGGTCTGCGTTTGTTTCCATTGATCTGCTATTTTACAGCCTTGCTTTTTCTTTTTAAACTGCTGAAAGCATCATTTGACGATTCACCGGCTTTCATTTTCGGGTTATCGTTGTTTGTATTTAATGCCTTGATTTTGAGGTATGCCACAGAAATTAAGCAATACATGGGAGATGTTATGTTGGCTGCGGCTATTGGTTACTTTACCCTGCAAAAGTTCGAAAGCGAAAAGAAAAGGCATATCGCGCTGATGACGGTCGGAACGGTGGGGGTATTTTTGTCGAATGTTGCTCCCGTAATCTTATTGGCTTCCGGAGGTACTTTGTTTTACAGAAAACTGTTTAAGGAGAGCAAGAATTTTAAACCGCTATTTTTAACTTTCGCAGTCTGGTTGTCAGTATTTTTAGTTTATTACCTGTTTTTTATTCATGATCATGCAAATCGTCACATTCAAATTTCAGCTTTTGAAAAAAGAAACGGGTTTTTTGAAGTAAATCCGTTCAATACAGGGACTGGAAGTTCGTTTTTTGAGGTATTTAAAAATCTCTTTCACATAATTTTCCCATTTGGCGTTGCAGGAACAATTGCTTTATCAATCCTCTTTACCATCGGGATTGTGGCCATGGTGAATAAAAAAAATTACGACATTTTGATTTTTGCCATCACCCCAATTATTGCTCACCTTACACTGTCTGCACTAAAAATGTATCCCATCATGCCCCGGTTGATGCTGTATTTAAGCGTGAGCATTATAATCGTTGCAACAACGGGGTTCGCGTTATCGATCAATTACCTAAAATCAATATCAAAACCAGGTTTGATAAGACTTTTCATCATGCTGATTCCCTTATTGATGCTCATTCAGATATTCGCTTCAGGTGGCTTTCCGCATAAAACCAAGGATATTAAAGAAACCCTGAAATACGTTGAACACAAAATTAAGCCAGACGAATCGCTTTTTGTTGACAACAAGGCTTTCAAAGTCTTTTCCTTTTATCGGGACATAAACTTTTTCGATAGCAAATCGCCAGTCATTTTTAAAAAACCGCAGGATTTTGGTAAAAAATCCACAATCGAATCTTACGACATGCTGACAGGTAAAAACTGGTTGCTGTTTGCCGGAGGTAATCCCAGGGAAAATTTAAAACTGATTAAACAGCTCAGGAAGAATGGATTTCAGGTTTTGGACGAGTTAATCGCAAAAGGATCATCAGTTCATCTGGTTGATTTCGACACAAATAATAAACAAAAGCACAACGGTTTTGAATGAGTTTTATAGGTTTGAAATAAAATTGAATTATGATTCGTGAAAATTTCTCAATAATTCCCAAAGCAGGTTTGTTAACAAACAAAAAGTTAAACTTCCAAGATTTCATCATAGTTTTACTTCTGGCTGCGGGGGTTGTTCTGGCAATAATCCAGTTCATTTTTAACCGGAGCTTATGGAACGACGAAGCCTCGCTTGCCTTGAACATCATCGAAAAAAGCAGCCAAGAATTATTCAAACCGCTGGATTATCAACAGGTAGCCCCAATCCTTTTTTTACAGGTTGAAAAACTTTTCAGCCTCATTTACCCCAACTCCGAAATGGGGCTTCGCTTTTTTCCGCTGATTTGCTACCTCGCTGCGTTGTTTACCTTTTTAAAATTGCTACGAATCTTACTCAAAAATCAGGTTGCCATCATTTTTGCCTTATCGCTGTTTATCTTTAACCCGACAATTTTTTACTACTCAAGCGAAGTGAAGCAATACATGGGAGATGTGCTTGTGGTGATTGCCATTTATTATTTGCTGCGCAAAAATTATAACACCGAAAATACGAGATTGTTTGCTTTGAGCATCGCTGGCAGCGTGAGCATTTTTCTGTCGAATGTGACGCCGATTATCCTTTTTGCTGTGGGAACCTTTCTGGCTTATGAATATTTTTTTGTGAGTAACCGTTCAGTAATTCCACTGCTGAAACCATTTGGGTTGTGGGTTTCATTTTTTTCGGTTTATTATGTATATTTTGTTTATCAGCATCCCAATCGCGATTACATGATCATGTTCTGGTCGAAGCTGGGAACTTTTATGCCTGCCAATCCATTCGATGCTTCTTTTTATCAATTTCTAAATAGATTTTTCCATGATGTCTTCAACAGCCTTCTTCCATTCGGTATTGCAGGAACAGTGCTGTTTACAATTCTGTTGATTACCGGACTCGCAATCAAAATAAAACAAAAAGATATGGGTTTTCTGGTTTTAACCCTCCTTCCCATTTTTCTACATCTGGTGCTTTCCTCATTTCAACTTTATCCGGTTAGTCCCAGGTTAATCCTGTATTTCACACCTCTGCTGATACTTATCGTGTCATCGGGTTTGGACGGTTTAATACAAAAGGTTCACATTAACATTTCCCCTTATTTTTGGTGGAGCGCCCTCATGCTGATATTGGTCTTCACGGGAACTCAGTTTTTTCGGGAAGGTTTTCCCTTTCAAAGAAGAGAAATAAAAAAAAGCATCGATTACATCCAGCAAAACATGAAGCCCAATCATCAGCTATTTGTTGACCGCACTGCTGATAGGGTTTTCAGGTACTACAAAAGCATTGGCTATTACAGTGCGGGGGTACCCGAGATTTATGGTTTCATTCAAAGTGAAATTCGCAAGAAGACAAAACAACCACTCACCGGAAAGGTTTGGATTTTATCGTTAGGGCCAAAAAATCATGCTTTCTTCAGAAAGCAGGATATCCCGGAAAAATACGGCTTCACAATTATTGAAAAATATATTGCAAAAGGCTCAAATTGTTACTTAATAGCTTTTGGAAATGGAATTAAACAAGAATACGATTCACAAGACAATTAATGATTCTCAATTTCCAGCTTTCCTGGTTTTGGTATCAGGCGTATCACTCGCCCTGATTCAGTTCCTTTACAACCGTAGTTTATGGCAGGATGAAGCATCATTGGCGTTAAACATCATTAACCTGAACTTCATCGATCTGTTTCGTCCTCTCAATGGCGGGCAGGTAGCACCTGTGTTATTTTTGGTACTCGAAAAATTTTTCAGCTTATTGATTCCCAATTCCGAATTTGGCCTTCGGTTATTTCCGCTGATTTGTTACCTGGTTACACTATTTTTCTTTTACTTCATTCTCAAATCGGTTTTAAGAGATGAAAATTCAATTTTATTCTCTCTGGCTTTGTTTGTTTTCAGCACGGTAATAATCAGGTATTCATCGGAAGTAAAGCAGTACATGACTGACGTGATGGTGTGCACAATCATTATTTACCTCACCATAAAAAAGTACTCAAACAGCACGAATATGTTTGTCACCCATGGTGCGGCTGGCATTATCGCTGTTTTCCTTTCAAACATCGCCCCGGTTGTACTGTTAACATCGGGTTTGTACCTGGTTTTCATCTTTGTCAGGGGCAAATCGGTTAGTTTCAATGGATTGATTATTGTTCTTACATTATGGGTGTTAGCTTTTTTGACCTATTACTACTTTTTTATTCACGATCATCCGCACAAGAATATGATGACGGGCTACTGGACGAAACAAGGTTCATTTCTACCACTAAATCTTTTCAGTGCTGAGTTTTTAAACTTTGCAATCAACAAAAGCAAAGAAATTTTCAATGTCATTTTACCTGCGAATAAAATTGGGATATTTATTTTTCTTCCACTTTTCAGCGTCGGAATCTTTGCCATGATCAGAGAAAGGAAAAATGGGTTACTTTTTTTATGCATTACGCCTGTTGTCATTCATTTAGCCCTTTCGGCATGCAAACTTTATCCTTTTGCCATTCGGTTGGTTTTATATCTTAGCCCATTGGTAATCATCATCATAGGGTTTGGGACTGATTTTTTGCTCCGTTATGCTTTCCAATATTCTTCAAAGAAAAAAATCAAATTAATAATGTTTTTATTTCCCGTGATTCTATTTGTAAGCCTAATGCTCAGGGGATTTCCGGTTGAAGTTACCGAAATTAAAAAATGCCTGACTTTTTTGGCAGAAAACAAGCGCAATGACGAAGTTCTTTTTGTGGATGCACCGGCAAGAAGTGCATATAAATATTACCGGCAGATTGGAAAAGCTGACATCAAAAAGGTTAAGGTGGGAACTTTTAAAAGAAAAAATGAAGTTAAATATTTTCTGAGTTTATCAGAATCGAAAACAAAACTTTGGCTTCTTTTGGGTTCTCAACATGATGTTGATGATTTTACGCTATTGGACAACCTGGGTCAAAATGGAATTACCTGCACCAAGAAATTTTCGGCACAAGGAACAAGTGTTTGGCTGTTTGATATGAACAAGTAAATCAATGGCAAATGAAATTAACCTTTGCTTAACATAAAACCACATAATCCGGATTATAACACACGCACGTCAGCAAAAAACAAAAGGCTGGCCACACACTGTTCATCATAATTAAATCACACTTAATACCCAATTTGTCAATTTATCTATTTTTGCGCCCGCAAATTTTGGATTTTATTATGAAAAGATGCTTGGTTGTAACCGGTGGCGGCGATTGCCCCGGGCTAAATGCAGTAATCAGGGCGATTGTAAAAAGAGCCGCCCGCGAGAGAAACTGGGAAATTGTTGGAAGTATCGAGGCTTTCAACGGGATTTTGCGTGAACCTACCGAAATCGTCATCCTCGACGAGAAAGCTGTATCAGGTATTCATTACAGGGGAGGCACCATCATTCAAACCACCAACAAAGGCGGCCCATTTGCCTGGCCTGTGAAAAACAAAGATGGCTCGTGGGGCGCTGTTGACCGGTCGGAAGAGATGCTTCGCAAACTTCAGTACCTTGGCATTGAAGCCGTGATTAACATTGGCGGCGATGGTTCGCAAAGGATTTCACAACGTTTGTTCGAGATGGGCTGCAACATTATTGGCGTACCCAAAACCATTGATAACGACCTTACCGCTACCGATTCCACTTTCGGATTTCAAACCGCAGTTCAGATTGCCACCGAGGCCGTTGACAAACTGGTGACCACAGCAGCCAGCCACAACCGAATTCTCATCCTTGAAGTGATGGGCCGTTATGCCGGCTGGATTGCGCTGAATGCCGCCGTTGCCGGTGGCGCTGAAATTTGCCTGCTGCCCGAATTTCCTTACGACGTGCAAAAAGTGCTCGATCATGTCAACGCCCGTTTCGAGCGCGACCGCGGATTTGTAAATATTGTGATTTCGGAAGGTGCACGGGCCATTGGAAAAGATTATGCCACCCTTACCGAAAAAGAAGTTGGATACGAAAACCGCCGCCTGGGCGGTGTTGCCAACGTGCTGATGCACGAACTGAAAGAAGCCGGCTGCGAACACAGCATCCGCACAACCGTTCTTGGTCACCTTCAAAGAGGCGGAATCCCAATTGCCTACGACCGTGTACTGGCCACCCAGTTTGGGGTAAAAGCCATGGAAATGGTGCTCGACGGCGAATTCGGACGAATGGTTTCATACCGTCATCCGCTCATCACCTCAGTTTCGCTCGAAGAAGCCGTTCAAAAGCCCAACCTCGTTGAGCCGTCAACGGCATTGATGAATACCGCACGGGGGATTGGGATTCATTTTGGGGATTAGTCACTACGCTGCCTTCGATTCTTTCCGGGTCAACGTGAAGAGTTAAATCCAATGAAATTCCGCCAACTATCAGAGTGCTCCAATCGCAAAATTCATCCCTACGGCTATGACCAGCCCGCCGGGTCAGAGTATTTGCATTACATTTTTAGAGTTTTCACTCAGGTGCTGGCTGTCGTCATACAATTCGTAATAGTCGTCGGTGACCAATGGAAAAGCATAACCCGTTTCAATGTAAAACCGGTTGCGCTTGCCTACCTTAAAGGCATAACCACCAGATAAAAAGATGTTCCCGACGGGTTTTAAATCCATGATCACCGACTCCGTTTCTCCGGTTTCGAGTTCCAGATCAGTTTGGAAATTTTCAATTCCTGAATTTTTCGAATACCCGGTTTTGACGAAGAATTTATATAGCCCTTTCGGGAAAAACTGAAGGTCAACCGCATATTTGTACCCCCAGCTGCTAAGCCCGACTCCACCACCCAGTGTCAGTTTCCTGAATAACACAATGTCAAGCTGAGTGCCAAGAATTCCAACTATGTTGTCGATTCCTGAACTGAAGCCGATAAATGCCTGCGGGGTAATCATTTCGGGCTTAATGAAAGGATTGAACTTTTCCTGTGCCGATGCCGAAGCCAACAGTAATCCAGCAAAAATCATCATAACCACTTTTTTCATACGCTGCATTTTTTTATTAAATACTCCTGCAAATCAGGTGGTAAATTTACTTACGGCACATTTAAAATACAAATTGTTTTTAATCAATCAGGTGGTTAAATTCAAACGAAATGTCATGTTATGTAAACCCGTTTTTCTTTTCAACCCTATTACTGTCATGCTCAAAATGTGTATGTTTGCGCACTAAAATTTTTACTGTTAACTGAATAACGACTGGTAGTGACGATGAATAAAAGGATTGGAATCAGGCATGAAGACAAGTATGTGATGGAGCGCAGGGTAGCCCTGCCGCCGGACACAGTGAAAGAATTGATAAAACAGGGGCTGGAAGTTTTTGTGGAACGTTCGCCAAAGCGGATTTTCAAGGATCAGGAATTTGTAGAAGCAGGCGCTACAGTGGCACACAGCCTTAGCCAAAGCCCTGTGATTTTTGGGGTGAAGGAAATTCCACCAGCATGGTTTGAAGAAGGAAAAACCTACATTTTCTTTTCTCACGTCATAAAAGGACAGCCTTACAACATGCCGATGCTCAGGGCGATGATGGAAAAAAAGTGCAGCCTGATTGATTACGAGAAAATTGCGGACGAAAACGGAAAACGACTCATTTTTTTCGGGCGTTTTGCCGGATTAGCCGGGATGATTAATTCACTCTGGTCGTTTGGTGAAAGGATGAAGACCCTGGGTATAGAAACGCCGTTTACCGGAATAAAACAGTCGCACACCTACAATTCACTTGCTGAGGCAGAAGCAGCAGTGAGACAAGCAGGCGAAATCATCAAAACACAGGGATTGCCCGAAAGTTTGGTGCCATTTACCATTGGATTTACCGGCTATGGTAACGTGAGTCAGGGTGCACAGCATATTGCCAACATTCTGCCTACCATCGAAATAACTCCATCTGAACTTCTTCAGTTAAAGGAGCGCGGAATTTACTCTGGTAAAATTATTTACAAAGTCGTTTTTAAAGAGGAGGACTTATCCGAACATATTGATCCTCAGGGAAAATTTGAGCTTCAGGATTATTATCGTCATCCTGAAAAGTACAAGAACCAGTTTGAGAAATACCCTCCGCACCTGTCAATCCTAATGAATTGCATGTATTGGGACGAGCGCTATCCGCGCATTCTCACCAAAAACTACATCGAAAAACTTTATCAACAGGGAAATATGAAGCTTCAGGTTGTGGGCGATGTTACCTGCGACCCCGATGGCTCAATAGAATTTACGCACAAAGGCACAAATATCGAAGACCCGGTGTTTGTTTATAATCCGCTGGATCGTAAGCCCACCATGGGATTTAAAGGCGATGGAATCCTGGTGATGGCTGTGGACATTTTGCCAAGCGAGCTGCCCCGCGAAGCGTCCGAGAGCTTTGGCCATGCCCTGATCAGGTTTGTTCCGGCCATTGCCACTGCCAATTATGATCTGGATTTTGACAAAATAGCACTCCCTCACGAGATAAAAAGAGCCATGATATTGCATAAAGGCAAATTAACCCCTGATTACGAATACATTCACGAATATCTGAAGTAAATAATTCACTACACATTAAACACATAAATTTAATTTTTTAAAATGAAAAAAGTATTGATTCTTGGAGCAGGAATGGTTGTAAAACCAATCGTAAAATACCTGTTGGAAAAAGGTTTTGCAGTAACTGTTGCAACCCGTACCAAATCGAAAGCAGACGCCATGATTGACGGACATCCAAATGGAACCGCCATTGCCTGGACAGTTGAAGATGAAACCACACTTGACAATATGGTTGCTTCGCACGATTTAAGCGTAAGTCTGCTCCCCTACGCACACCATGTTATGGTTGCCAAAAAGTGCATTGCCCACAAAAAGAACATGGTAACTACCTCGTATGTAAAACCTGCCATGAAGGCGCTCGATGAAGAAGCAAAAGCCGCCGGAATCATCATTCTGAACGAACTTGGCCTCGATCCAGGCATCGACCACATGTCGGCCATGCGCATCATCGACACCGTTCATAATAAAGGTGGAAAAATAATCGACTTTTATTCGCTCTGCGGCGCTTTGCCGGCACCCGAAGCCTGCGACAACCCATTCAACTACAAGTTTTCGTGGAGCCCGAAAGGCGTTGTGATGGCCAGCAACAACGATGGTAAATTCCTGAAACACGGCAAAGAAATCTACGTGGAGCCTATCGACCTTTTCAAAAACCCGTTCAGCGTTGATTTTCCAAATGTTGGAGAATTGCAGGTATATCCAAACCGCGATTCATTCCCCTACCTCGAACTTTACGGTATTCCGGAAGCAGAAACCATGTTCCGCGGAACATTCCGCTACAAAGGCTGGTGCGAATCGCTTGACGCCATGAAACGCCTGAAACTCACTTCCGACACAAAATACGATTTCACCGGAAAAACATTTGCCGGTTTTATCGCCATGATGATTGGCGCTGAAAATACAGAAAATATCCGTCAGAAAGCCGCTGATTATCTGGGAATCCCGGTTGACAGCTACTGTTTGGGAACGATTGAATGGCTTGGCCTGTTCGACAACAAACCCATGAACCGCAAAGAAGATTCTCCTTTTGAAATCACGTCAGACCTGATGATCGAAAAGATGGTTCTTGGTCAGGAAGAGCGCGACATGGTGGTGATGCAGCATACATTCCTTGCCGGTTACCCTGATGGCACCAAAGAAGTGATCAAATCGAGAATGCTGGATTTTGGCACGCTTGCCACTGACACTGCCGTCGCCCGCACCGTTGCTTTGCCCGCAGCTGTTGGCGTCGAAATGATTTTACAGGGTCAGATCAATGCAAAAGGCGTTCACATCCCGGTAATTCCCGAAATTTACAACCCGATCCTCGATCGTCTTGAAGACATGAACATCAGGATGATTGAAGAGTACGGACTGCCTGTGAGTGAGAATATTAAATAGGTATTTTAATAGACCAATGAGGCCAGTCTAAAAAGCGAAAAGACCCCTAAATGTCCTAAAGGGGACTTTTCGTCTTTTGGACTGGACTCACCAAATATTAAGGAGAACCTTATTTTTCAAATTTAACCTTAGTAGAAATAAACAGCAAATGAACACCTAACCTTATTACCTTATTAAACAATTGAAAATAAGGTAATAAGGTTTTTTCAGAATTAGAAAATGTTTCATACTAAGGTTGAAAAACTAAATAGGTATTTTTGAAACTTCAAATAAGCCAGAAATTTTGTTCCAAATAAAATATGACTATGAATGTAATTGAGAAAATTTTAGCAAACCACTCCGGGAAAAGCGTTGTTACACCCGGTCAGATTGTTGATATCGTGATCGATTGCCGTGTTGCCCGCGACTTTGGCGGCGCAAACGTTGTTAAAAATATTGTTGACAACGGCCTTACCGTGGATGATCCGACAAAAACCTATTTCACTTTCGACTGCAACCCCGGCGGTTCCGACCAGAAATACGCTGCCAACCAGCACTATTGCCGCCAGTTTGCCCGCAAAAACGACATCCAGGTTTATGATGTTGATTCGGGAATCGGCACACACCTGGCCATCGACAAAGGATTGATCCTTCCGGGAGGAACCTTTGTTTCCACCGATTCGCACGCAAACATTATGGGTGCTATCGGCGCTTTCGGTCAGGGTATGGGCGACCAGGATATTGCCGCTGTGTGGGCAAATGGAACAGCATGGTTCAAAACTCCGTCGTCAGTAAAAATTGTTTTGGACGGAAAAAGGCCTGCCAACCTTTCGGCAAAAGACATCGTGCTTAACCTGCTGAATATCTTCGGAGCCAACAAATTGTTAGGCTATTCTGTGGAAATTTATGGCGAAAGTGTTGAAAAATTCACACTGGATGAGCGAATTACGATTTCATCGATGGGAACGGAAATGGGCGCTATTATCATTTTCTTCGTTCCAAACCAGGAAATCATCCGGGAACTTGAAAGCCGTCATGGTAAAAAGATCACTCCTGTTTATGCTGACGAAGATGCCATTTACGAGCAGGTTTTGCACATAAATATTGAAGAATTCAAACCGATGGTTGCAAAACCGGGACATCCTCACGATGATATTGAAGTTGAAGCTATAAAGAAAATAAAAATCGATTCAGCTTTTATCGGTAGCTGCACCAACGGACGCATTGAAGACATGGAAATTGCAGCAAAAATCCTTGTCGGTAAAAAAGTAGCTCCCGGTGTTGTATTAAAAATCGTTCCTTCCACCGATGCTGTTTGGCAGGAATCGTTGGAAAAAGGGTATATCAAAATTTTCAAGGATGCCGGAGCGCTGGTTTCGAACGCCGGCTGCGCAGGGTGTGCGGCAGGACAGGTTGGCCAGAATGGTCCGAACGAAATTACAGTGAGTACCGGAAACCGCAACTTTGCCGGAAAACAGGGAAAAGGCTTTGTTTACCTGACCTCACCTGCTGTTGTGGCTGCTTCGGCAGTGGCCGGCTATATCACCACTCCGGACGACCTGCCCGAAACACCTGCAATTTTTGAAAAAGTTGCTGGTGACCAGGCTACAGGAGCTAAAAAAGAGAAAGCCGAAGCCAAGAATCCTACCCTTGTTGAAGGCCGCGTATGGATCATCGAAAAAGACGACATCGACACCGACATGATTTTCCACAACCGCTACCTCACCATCACCAACATTGATGAAATGGGGCAATACACCTTCGACAACCTTGCCGGTCACGAGGATTTTGCCAAAAAAGCACAAAAAGGCGACATCGTGATTGTAGGTAAAAACTTTGGCGCAGGAAGTTCGCGGCAACAGGCGGTGGATTGTTTCAAAGCATTGGGTGTTTCGTGCATTCTGGCTGAATCGTACGGCGCTATTTACGAACGAAACGCCATCAATGCTGCCTTCCCGATCCTGCTCTATTCACCGGACGCATTAAAGAAAATGAACGTCGAAAACGGCGATATGCTTTCTATCGATTTCGAAACCGGAAAAACCACCAACCTCACCAAAAACATTGAAGGCCAGATTGAACCTTTCAACGAGGTACAGGCAATGATTTACAAGCGGGGTGGATTGCTGGGTGCGTAATCGGCAGTTCGCAGTCGGCAGTGGTTTCGACTATGCTCAACCACCAGTTGGCAGTCGGCAGCCGGAAGCCTTCAGACTTGAAAAACTATAGTATCGCTTCAGGCGACCTGTCTGACTGACAAGGCAGGTGCTATCGATAAAATTGCAAAAAAACAAAGGATGCCGGAAGCGGTGTCCTTTGGTTTTTAATCAGGAAGAAAAAAAGTTATTTCTCTATTGTTTTGGGCTTTAGTCCATCCCTTTAATTTTTTTCAACAAGATAAGGTTAATAAGGTTGGAGTATCAGTTTGGCATGTTTTTGTACTAAGGTTTGAAAACCAGGAAAAATAAGGTTTTATATTCGATTAAAATAGTTCATCATTTCCTTCAAAACTTTACTCTTTTTCCCAACCTTAGTACAACTCGGTTTCCCTAACACTTTCTAAAACCAATTTACCTTATTTCTTTCATTATCAGAATTTTCTTTTGGTTTCAAAAAGCATTTCACATCTCAAAAAAGTGAAACCTTTTCAAACTGCAAAAAGACAGACGCACCTATCTTTTTCATCCAGAACATTAGCTCCTTTTACTACATTTGCAAATAATGTTTTATTGCATTTTAATGGACGTTAACAACATAAACTATTAATGAAAACGAAAATCACATTTGCTTTTTTCCTGCTGTTAAGTATGACTTTGCTTTCGCAGAAAACAAAGAATAAACCTGCAACCTTTGGCTCAATAGAGCCAGTGGGCATCATCAAAGGATTGTCGGATTCAGCCCTGCTGGATGTGGTGCAACGACAGACTTTCAGGTATTTTTGGGATTTTGCGCACCCGGTGAGCGGGATGGCGCGCGAACGGAGCAACAACACTTTTGGCTATGGCGATGAGGTGGTAACCAGTGGCGGAACAGGTTTTGGGGTGATGGCCACCATCGTGGCTGTTGAACGGGGCTGGATTACACGCGATACTGCTGCAAAATTCCTGTTGAAAATGGTTAAATTTTTGGCCAAAGCAGAAGCTTACCACGGTGTTTTCCCCCATTGGCTGGACGGCGAAACAGGAAAAACCATTCCTTTCAGCCGGAAAGACGATGGCGCCGACCTGGTGGAAACTTCCTACCTTTTTCAGGGACTGCTTTGTGTAAGGCAGTATTTTAACGAAAACAACAACATTGAACGGGAACTCCGGAACCGCATCAACTGGCTTTGGAACGACATCGAATGGGACTGGTTTACCCGTGGCGGGCAGGAGGTGCTTTACTGGCATTGGAGCCCCAACAACGACTGGGCAATGAATTTCCCGGTAAGGGGATTCAACGAATGTTTGATCATGTACATTCTGGCAGCAAGCGGTGAAAATCATCCGGTAAGCGCCGACGTTTACCACCGTGGCTGGGTACAGAGCGATTTTTTCAAAAACGGCAAGGAGTTTTATGGATACAAACTTCCACTGGGTTTTGATTACGGAGGACCTTTGTTCTTTTCGCATTATTCTTTCCTTGGATTAGATCCTCGTGGCTTATCTGACCGCTACGCCAATTATTGGGAGCAAAACCAGAACCATACATTGATCAACCGGGCTTACTGCTTGGACAATCCAAACAAATTCAAGGGGTACGGCGAAAACTGCTGGGGACTTACTGCCAGCGATAACCACGAAGGTTACAACGCTCACTCACCCACCAACGACCTGGGTGTGATTACTCCAACGGCTGCTTTGTCGGCGTTTCCATACACACCGGAGTATTCGATGCAGGCACTCAGGCATTTTTATTACGACCTCGGCGATAAAATCTGGGGAGAGTACGGATTTGTGGACGCTTTTAACGAAACAAAGAACTGGTATGCAAAATCATATCTGGCTATCGACGAAGGACCCATCGTTGTAATGATCGAAAATTACCGTTCAGGACTTTTGTGGAAACTATTCATGAGTTGCCCTGAAATTCAGCAGGGATTGAAAAAACTGGATTTTCAGAGTCCGTATTATAAATGAAAACCTAACAGGTTTTAAAAACCTGTTAGGTTTATATTTAGACTGTTACATAACCTCTCAACCCAAAATAAAAAGGAAAACATATTCGGAAAAAGGTAGAAAATGACGACAAAAAAACTTTTTGCACTTTTATTTTTATGCTCGATTGGCGCTGTTCTATTCGCCCAAAAATCAAAAAAAAATGATGACAAACCCGGCTACATCAAACCTGTGGGCATCATCGAAAATTTATCGGATTCGGCTTTGCTGGATGTGGTGCAACGGCAGACTTTCCGGTTTTTCTGGGAATATGGCCACCCGGTGAGCGGCCTGGCTCGCGAAAGAAGCAACTCGGTGCAGTGCGATTACTACTGGGATTATATCAACGAAGCCGACGATGTGCCCAATTTCGGAACCGGAACTTTCGGACCGGAAGATTGCGCCATTGGCGGAACAGGTTTTGGCATCATGGCAACCATTGTGGCAGTGGAACGGGGCTGGATAACAAGCGATACAGCGCTGAAACGATTGGTAAAAATTGTTGATTTCCTGAACAAAGCCGACAGCTACCACGGCATTTTCCCCCATTTTATAAACGGTACTACCGGAAAAACTGTCCCGTTTGGCAATCTGGACGATGGCGCCGACATTGTGGAAACCAGCTACCTGTTCATGGGACTTTTAAGCGCCAGGGAGTATTTCAAAGGCGACTCGCCGCTTGAAATTTATTTCAGAAACCGGGTTACCAACCTCTGGAACATCGCCAACTGGAACTGGCACACCAACGGCAACAACGCCATGCTCTGGTGGCATTGGAGTGTGGAAAACGGCTTCGACATGAATTTCCCGATAAGGGGTTTTAACGAATGCCTCATAACCTACATCATGGCGGCCTCCTCTCCTACCCACCCCATTTCAGCGGATGTTTATTTTAACGGATGGGTGAACAGCGCCTCTTACCTGAATGGCAAAACCTACTATGGAATAAAGTTGCCTCTGGGATTTGAATATGGCGGCCCGTTGTTTTTTGAACATTATACTTTCCTTGGCATCGATCCGCGCGGACTCAAAGATTGGCACACCAACTATCTGGAACAGGCCACCAACCACACCCTGATCAACCGTGCCTATTGCATCGACAATCCGTTGAAATACAAAGGCTACGGCGAAAGATGCTGGGGACTGACGGCTGGCGACAGCTATAAAGGCTATGTTGCCCACTGCCCGGAATGGGACAAAGGCGTCATTCAACCAACGGCTGCATTGTCCTCCTTTCCTTACACACCGGAATATTCAATGCAGGCTTTGCGGCATTTTTACTATGACCTGGGTGATAAAATCTGGAGTGAATACGGGTTTGTGGACGGCTTCAGCATCCATCACAACTGGTACGCCACGTCACACCTGGCCATCGACCAGGGACCGATTGTAGTAATGATCGAAAATTATCGGACAGGCCTGCTGTGGAATATTTTCATGCAAATACCGGATGTTCAGAATGGCTTGAAAAAACTGGGGTTTGAAAGCCCGTGGATTAAAAAATAAATGAGTTTGACTAAAAAACTGAAACCTAACAGGTTTTAAAAACCTGTTAGGTTTGTAATCTGAATGTTAGGTAGTTAAAACAAAGGTTCCCAACTTTTTATCGATATCGCATAAATAAAATCAAAAAATATGTCTAAAAAATATCTACTGTTTTTTTGCCTGATTTTTTCCCTACCATTGTTGGCTCAGGAACATGAATACAACTACAACTTTTTCAGAAACAGCGCCATGACAGGTAATTATTTCTATAGCCGTGCAACTTCAAACGGTAGTTCAATGATCAAAAATATTGAAGGCAAACTTCCCGTGAACGATTCGGTATTTCATACTCCCGGAAACTCACTGGAACTTGAGTTTGAGAATGGGGCTGACGGAACCTGGCAAGCCGTGGTTTTTTATCAGGAAATACGGGGAATGGATCATTTCCGTAAGGCGGATGTTCTTTCGTTCTGGATGTACAATATCAGCTCGCCGGTAACCGAAAAAATTCAGGTACAACTCATGTCCCGCGACAGCAGCCTCTCATCGCCGTTTCCGGTAAATGCAGGAAAACCAGGGGAATGGAATCATGTATCAATCCCTGTCAGTTCGTTTAAAAATATTGACCTGATTAAAATTGAAAATTGCATTGCTGTGGTTTTTTCGCCATTCCAGAAAAAGGCAACTGGCAAACAGACATTTTACCTCGATGATATTGAGTTTCTGCCCACAGGATTAACGGCTGCAAAGCCTGGTAAACCCGTAATTTCAGAGGCCAGAGGCTACGCCATGCATGTGGACATTTCCTGGCCTCCGGTGATCGATAAAAATGTCC
This sequence comes from uncultured Bacteroidota bacterium, assembly GCA_937950125.1. Taxonomy (GTDB): domain Bacteria; phylum Bacteroidota; class Bacteroidia; order Bacteroidales; family 4484-276; genus CALFEP01. Next base: position 2,934 of record CALFEP010000176.1, on the reverse strand, counting down.
GTTTCATCAAAATTTACCGTTCTGAAAATGGTTCTGACTTCAAACCGGTTGGGATACAGGACGTGTTTACACAGCGCTATGCAGATTTTACAGGAGAAACCGATAAAAAATACGATTACAGCATTGCGTTTCTCAACGACAATTATGAAGAATCAGAATTGTCAGACCCGGTGAGCGCATTTACAAAAACCATGACGGATGACGAATTGCTGACGATGATTCAGGAAGCCTGTTTCAGGTATTACTGGGATGGCGCTGAAGGTTACAGTGGACTGGCGAAGGAGAATATCCCCGGAAGGCACAACATGGTGGCTGCGGGTGCATCCGGCTTTGGCATTATGGCGTTGATTGTGGGAACAGAAAGAGGTTTTATCAACAGGGGGGAATCCATTGCAAGGTTTGCCAAAATCCTTGATTTTCTGAGCAATGCCGAAACATTTCATGGCGCATTCCCGCACTTTATTGACGGCCCCACAGGCAAGGTGGAACCCTTTTTCGGCCATCGCGATAATGGCGCTGATTTGGTGGAAACCGCTTTTTTGTTGGAAGGACTGCTGGCAGCCCGTCAATATTTTACCGGCGACAACGATCAGGAGCAATGGATCAGGGAAAAAATTACAGCCATTTGGGAAAGGGTCGAATTCGACTGGTTCAGGCAGACGCCCGATAGCAAATTCCTTTACTGGCACTGGTCGCCCGATCAGGCATGGGTCATCAACCACCCGTTGATTGGCTGGAACGAAACCATGGTGGTTTACCTGTTAGCCATTGCATCGCCCACGCACCCGGTTCCGGCTGCGATGTATTACAGCGGTTGGGCAAACCAGGACAAACGTGGTCAACAATACCGTTCAGCCTGGGGACAAACATCGGATGGTTCGATGTTTTCAAACGGAAAAACTTATTACGGGATTAAACTCGATGTCGGGGTCTCGAATGGCGGCCCGCTCTTTTTCACCCACTATTCGTACATGGGTTACGACCCGCATTTTATCACTGATAAGTGGACAAATTATTTTACCAACAACCAGAACATTGCCAGGATAAATTACCGCTACTGTGTTGAAAATCCGAAGCATTACAAGGGTTACGGCGATGCTGCCTGGGGGCTTACGGCCAGCGACGGGCCTTTTGATTATTCAGCCGATGAACCCAACATTCGCCAGGATCATGGGAAAATAACGCCAACCGGAGCGTTAGCCTCTTTTCCATACCTGCCAGAAGAAGCCATGAAAGCCCTGAAAAACTACTATTTCAATTACGGGAGGTTCCTTTGGGGCGAATATGGTTTTAAGGATGCTTTCGACCTCAATCAAAACTGGTGCTCACCGATTTTTATGGGCTTAAACCAGGCTCCCATAACGGTGATGATCGAAAACTACCGTACAGGCCTCATCTGGAAGCTTTTTATGAGCAATCCTGAAATTCAGAACGGGTTACAAAAGCTTGATGTTGAAAGTAATTTGATGAAAAAATAACCTAATATTTACATTTTCAGATACACGTACAATTCTATCACAGCTGCAGTAGAATTTTATATTTTTGAATTCTCTCACAATTGTGATAGAAATTCAAAATTAAATTATGAAAAATTTATCAGCATACAACAGTTTTTTCAGCGAAGTAATCAAAACGATTAATTCCGAAAGGTACCTGGCTTTTAAGTCATTAAACAAATTCCATATTGGTCAGAATTTTGAAATTGGAATAATTGTTTGCCCGTTAAAAGACAATCTGGAAGTTGAATACGCATTAAAAACCAGCAACAAACCCATTGGAGTATCAGAATATAGATTAACACGCAGATTGCCCGAAAAATTCAGAGGAAAAGTTCCAACCTCAACAGAACTAAAACAAATGTTAGCAAAAGCAATAAAAAATGGCGGGGAAATAACATAAATGTAAGTATGTAATCCTAACCAGTGTAGATTTGGCTATCAAAACAAAACCAAATAAGCCTCACTATTTTAAAAGTAAAAAAATCAGACCAATCCTCATGATGTACAAATTCATCCTCTGGCTTTTGCTTTCAATGCTTGTATTTGACGGGTTTGCCCAGGTAAAAAGCGTTGGCAGAATTGTTACGTGGAAAAAAATTCCCGGAGGCATCGAAGGCAAAACTGCCACCGCCGTTTTCGACATTCACGCCTATTCCGAAAACATTATTCGTGTAAGGGTTTCTAAAGAAAAAAACCTGAATGATTTCTCCTACGCGCTTCAAAGCCAGGAAATCCCTGATTTTAAAGATTTTCAGGTAACTGAAAATAGAAACAGGATAATCATTTCCACATCTGCCATTTTGGTTGAAATCGAAAAAGAACCTTCATTCAGGGTGATTTTCAGAAATAAAGAAGGTGAAATTATTAACGAAGACGTTGCAGGAGAAGGATTTGGAACCACTTTTATGGGGGAAAAAGTGACGGTTTACAAAAAACTGATGGAAGGCGAGCGATTTGTGGGGCTGGGTGAAGTGTTGGGAGGCCTCGACAAACGGGGGATGGGCTTCACGCTCAACAACACCGACACCTGGAAGTACGGCGACCCGCGGCTGTCGATGTATGTGAGCGTTCCTTTTTACATCGGAATTCATCAACAGCAGGTTTATGGAATATTTTTCAACAATACCTGGAAAACCTTTTTCAATTTTGGCTTGTCAACCCCTGATTTTTCATCCTTTTCAGCCGAGGGGGGTGACGCCGACTATTTTTTCTTTTACGACAATTCTGTTGGAAAAATCATCGGGCATTATACCTCCATCACAGGCCGGATGCCGCTGCCTCCCTTGTGGAGCCTGGGTTATCACCAATCGCGGTGCAGCTATTATCCGCAGGAAAATGTGAAAATCCTGGCTGAAACCTTTCGCAGGAAAAATATCCCGGTGGATTGCATCGTGCTGGACGCCGACTATTTGCATGAATACGAACCTTTCCGGAT
>CALFEP010000175.1 GCA_937950125.1 uncultured Bacteroidota bacterium | reverse complement strand
GCGGCGGAGGTGGCGGAGGCTTTGGCGGTTTCGGCGGCGGAAGTTTTGGCGGTGGTGGCGCCGGTGGCAGCTGGTAAAATACGTCGAAAACATAATTAGCTGAAATTTGAGTTAATAACCGGGTTTCGCTAATGACAACCAGGTGACTTCTGATTGGTGACTTTCTAAACAAAAAGTCAGGTTATTTTGTTTTATGCAAGATTTATTCAACGAATGCGTTAATTGGTGGATTTTTTTAGGAATAATTTCGCTTACCTAAGAAAATTTCAAAGTAAATATTTAACAATAAAAACTCATATCACTTATCAAAAATTTAAAAGTAATTTTATGAAAAAGAGCATTTTATCGGGAATTTTGATCCTCGTGGCGTTTTCTTTCATTATGATTTCGTGCACAAAGGATGAAGAAGAACATTTTGAACCTACGATTACAGTTACACCTTCTGATGATGTAATTGTTGTTACTCCGGGTGACACAGTTGAGTTTCAGGTTTCCATCACTTCAACAGATGATTTGATCAGTGTGAAGTACACCTCAGAAATCGGAACCAGCCAGCAGATTTTACTCGATTCGACCCTTGCAGCCGGAGTTAAGAGCTTTAATCAGAATCTGAATCTGATTATTCCGGCCAATCTCCCCATCGGAACCATAAGCCAATTCAGTGTTTTTGCAGCAACTGAGTTCAAAAGCGCCATTGTTGACCGCGACATCGAAGTCGTGAGCATTCCTGTAGTAACGGTTACACCCGACACTGATCCGATTGTTGCAGCTGCCGGTGAAAAAGTAATGTTCCAGTTCGAAACCGAGTCGGGCAACGATCTGACAGGCGCAAGCGTAAAACTCAATATTGGCGGTAATGAAACCACCGTTTGGGATACCACTTTTACAGCATCTGTTAAAACTCTCAGCAAAAATGTTGAGGTAATGATTCCCGAAGGTACTGCAGAAGGTACTATGGCGCTGGTGAAATTTGCCGCTGCCACTGAATTCAAAACCACAATGGTTGAAAGAAACATCGAAGTTGCTCCGGCGATGGATGTTTACACAGGAATTGAACTCAAGGCCCAGGCCGATGGACCAGCCTCAGCCGAAGCAAATCTAAGTTTCTATTCTACAACAACCAACGAGCGATTTAACTACAACCAGGCCAATACCGACGAGGCATCAGCCCTGATTGATTTGGTTTTCACGCACCATTCCATCTACAAAGGCACTGAAACCAATGCTGAAATGTCGTTCCAGTCGCCCAACGAACAAAATCTGGTAACAATGTGGAACGATTTTACGTTGATTCCATTCCCGTACAACAAAGACAATAAAAACCAGACCTATTTCAAGTTGCTCACCACAGTTGACTGGGATAACCTGAATGCTGACGGAATTGATACAACTGTTGGCGATATTGGAACATTAACCATTCTGCGCGGCCTGAATGATGGCGATTTTGTTGGTTTCCAAACTGTTGAAGGTAAAAAGGGGATTATTAAAATTACAGCTTCAAATCCCGAACATAATCCTTACAACGAAGCTACCATTACTTTTGATGTAAAAGTTCAGCACTGATCATTCTAAGATTTATTTTTAAAAAAGGTCATTCCGGCAGGGATGGCCTTTTTTTTCAATAATGAGTCCAGTCTAAAAACTTATTTTTCGCCACTAAAACCTGTCTGCCCGCCTTCTTGCCTTTGGCAGGCAGGCTACAGGCAGGCACGAATTTTATGAATTTTTAAATTAATGATATTCAATGATTTGATTTTTCTGTGTTTTCGTGATTCTTCGGCAAGCTCAGTACTGGTTTTGTGGCATTTTCTAAAACACAACCTTTTTAGATTGGGCTCACTATTCATTTTTCGGCATTGCTCATTCCTTCATCATTTTGTCAAAAAGTGAAAGGGTTTCACCATAATTCTTTTTTCATGAAAATTGATTTCCGGCAAACCATAAATCCTATTTTTGTAAAAACTAAAACACACAATTATGTTTTCGATAGCAACTTACACTGAACGAAGAAACCGGCTTAAGAAAGAAGTCGGAAAAGGTATTATTCTTTTATTGGGCAACAGCGAAAGCCCGATGAATTATGCCGACAATACTTTTCATTTCCGCCAGGACAGCACTTTTCTCTACTTTTTCGGCATAAGTCATCCCGATCTGGCAGCCATTTTAGACACCGAGAGCGGTGAGGAAGTACTTTTTGGAAATAATTACACCATCGATGATATTGTTTGGATGGGAAAACAGCCTACCATGGCCGACAGAGCGCTATCCTGCGGGGTAAGCCGCACCGAACCGCTGTCGGAATTGATGAAAGAAATACATCGTGCAAAAGTCCAACGGCGCAAAATTCATTATGTCCCACCGTACCGACCTGAAAACAAGATAAAATTATTCGAACTGTTGGGGATTTATCCTTCTCAACAAAGGGATTTATCGTCGTTGCAGCTTGTCAAAGCCATCATTGCACAACGCAACTACAAAACCGCTGAAGAATTGGCAGAGATCGAAAAAGCAGTCAACATCACCGCTGACATGCATATTGCAGGGATGAAAATGCTCCGTCCCGGCATGAAAGAATCGGAAGTTGCCGCCGAAATGGAGCGAATTGCACTCGCTGCTGGCGGAAATATTGCCTTCCCGGTAATTGCCACCATCAATGGACAGACCTTGCACAACCATTACCACGGGAATACCGCACAAAGCGGTCAGATGTTTCTGTTGGATTGTGGCGCTGAAACTGCGATGGGATACGCCGGCGACATGTCGAGCACCTTTCCGGTTGATAAAAAGTTTACCGAAAGGCAAAAAGAGGTTTACCAGGTATCGCTCAACGCCCATGAAGCGGCCATAAGAATGTTGAAACCGGGCGTTCCATTCAAAGAAGTGTATTATGAATCGTGTCGTGAAATCCTTCGCGGAATGGGTGATCTGGGATTTTTTAAAGGCGACATCGAAGAAGCTGTAAAAGAGGGAGTTCATGCCATGTTTTTCCCCTGCGGGCTTGGGCACATGATGGGTCTGGATGTGCACGACATGGAAGACCTGGGCGAACAATATGTGGGCTACGACAACGAACCAAAAAGTACGCAATTCGGGATAAAATCGCTGCGCCTTGCCCGCAAACTCGAACCGGGTTTTGTAATGACCATCGAACCTGGCATCTATTTTATTCCCGATTTAATTGATAAATGGCGTGCTGAAAAGAAATTCCTGAATTTCCTGAACTACGACAAACTCGAAGCCTACAAAAACTTCAGCGGCTGCCGCAACGAGGAAGATTTTGTTATCACCGAAAATGGAGCAAGACTTCTTGGAAAACCCATCCCAAAAACCATAGAGGAGGTGGAAGCGATGCGTGAAGGCTGAGAAAAAGAAATAATTTGATTAGGGGTAAAAAGCCACTGTTACATGGATTGAAAAAAAATAAAACCATGTATCGGTGGCATTTTTTTTTTGCTATGGATGAACCCCTAAAAAAGGAAAATATCCATGAATTATTGGTTTTTTTCGTTTTTGAATTTGTTCCTAAAAACCCGTTTCACATCCCCAAAACGGCATTTCGTCACGCCAAAAGGGGGTTTCGTCACGGTTGGGTCGGAAAAGGGAGAAAGCTGACTTACTTTTGAACCATGGTTTTGAAGTGGACAGTTTGACTATGGTTACCTGAAAACTTTTTACCAAAGAACAATAATGAATTTTATAAACTAAATTTTGAGTTATGGAAAACCTGAATGTTTGCACAGATTGGATGGAACAAGGCCGTTCGATGCAAAAGAAAGCCGAAGAAACCAGATATTTCTTCCTCTCGCTGCTGCTTTTTATTGTCATTATCGTGTTAATATGACCCAAAAGTGGAAATACAGCTAACACCTCAAAAAACCCGTTTCACCACCCCCAAAACGGCATTTCGTCACGCCAAAAGGGGGTTTCGTCATGGTTGGGTAGGGAAAGGGGAAATGCTGGTTTATCTTTGAGGTGTAAAAAAATAATTTCAAAAACTAAAATTAATATAAACAATGAAAAAAGTAATGTTTCTAATGATCGTAACCATCCTTTTTGTTGGCGGAGTTGAGGCACAGGATAATGAACCAACCAGCACAGGAGGTTATCTCTCCTTCCTTGGGGGCAATCTTAATTTTAATCTTTCTCACTTTAATTATGAAAACCATAACTATGGAAACCAAAAAGACAAGTATATGACCTTTGAGGCGACGCCAGTTATTGGATTTAAGGTAAGCGAAAACACAGCACTTGGTATAGCCATCAATTTTACAATGATGGAAGCTCCTCCTGATGATATTTATGGGTATTCGAACAATGAAAAATCACTTGGTTTATCGGCTTTTCTTAGGACTTACACAAACATTGCTGGAAAATTCAAACTGTATTATGAACCATTTCTCGGAAGGACTTATTACATAGAGGATGAATCGGATAAGGATATCATTGATTATTATGTGGGGTTAAATCTGGGGATGCTCTATTTTATTAAGCCTAAATTTAGTATCGAAGTAAAAATTGCTAGTGCCATGTACGAAAATATTAGCATAATAAATAGCGACTATGAAGCCAATGTATTCGATCTAAATTACGATATCATTCAACCGAATTTCGGATTGAAATTCTATTTCAAATAATAGGAACGATTAACAAGTGGTTAAAATAACAGAATGTGATAATTGATTTTCATTGATTGAATAGTCAAAAAATGTCAAATTTTGGTGAAATCGGTTTATCTAAGACCCGTTTCACACCCTCAAAACGGCATTTCGTCACGCCAAAAGGGGGTTTCGTCATGGCTGGGTAGGAAAAAGGTGAAGGCTGTCATAATTTTGGGTGCAACAAAATGTTGGAATTGATAAGCGTAGTATGACGAATTTTTTCGATTACATCAGAAATTTTTTTTTAAAGCATAAACTATGAAAAACCAGGATGATTGTGGGGATTGGATGGAACAAGGCCGTTCGATGCAAAAAAAAACAGACGATTCATTCTTTTTTGCGTTGATTTTGATGCTATTTTTGGCATCACTGCTATTGTTTAATTAGAAAATGGGGATACACTGATGAACGTAGAGGGGAAATCGTTGAAGGAAAATGATGCAGAAACCAAATGGACGGAACAAGGACGAAATGTCCCTACATACAGTATTTTTGGATCACCTTCACAGGATTATGCTTTTCATAATCCCATTATTAATGCCGAAAAAGATAACCACCGGCGCCGGATTCGAAGCGTGTTTCTGGTGGTTTCGTTGATTATAATTTGCCTCGTACTTTGGATTTACATTGCGGTAGTTTCTCAGCAGGTTTCCAATTATTGGTCGCTGATCATTGGAGTGCTTACTGGTGCTGTTTTGTATTCAAAAAATGATGCCGATAAGTTTGAGGCGACTGCCGGTTACCTGGTATTTGTGGGTTCAGGGCTGGGGTTACTTATTGTTTCGTTGATGCTGATTACTTTCAGTTTACACGTTTCTTTTGAGGAATTGCGTAAAAGCCTCGGATTATTCATGTTGGTAAAAGCTTCAGTGGAAAGCCTGAAAGTTTTTGATGTGTTTGTTTTTCTTGTTTCGATTGTCCTGGCGCTATTCATTGCCAATTTCAGATTCCTGAAACATTTTATTCGCCCAAAGCATGAAAAAACTCCTCCTTAAACATGTCTGATAAGGGCGCCTGGCAATCGTTTGTCAGGTAAATGGTTCCACCGTCTTCAACAGTGTATTTCACTACATGGCCAATGTTTACGATGTGTGACCTCGAAACCCTGATAAACTGCTGAGGATTGAGCTGGCAGGTAAAATATTTGAGATTTTTTGATGAATTATGTGCTTCGGCATTGGCTAAAAACAGCATCGTTGAGTTGGTATTCGATCGCAGCATTACTATATCGTGGTGGTTAACATACTGAAATCCGTTTTTTACCGGCAATTTCAACCTGCCGTTTTTTTCACGGTTATGGAAATGGCTGATCAGATTTTTAATGTCCATTATTTCGTGGGTTACCGCTCTGGAATTGATTTCATTTTTAACACATTCAACAGCCTCCACCACATCGTCAACATCCAGAGGTTTCAGCAGGTAGCGCCTCGTGCTGTATTTGTTCAGCGCACGCAAAATGTCTTTGGGTATTTGCGAGCTGGTAGTAAAAATTATTTGAAAATCAATCTTTTCAAGATTTCCTAAAATGTCAAAGGCTCCGTTATCATTATTTCCAAGTACAATATCCAGAAAAACCAACTGTGGTTTGTTCTTTTTTATCGATTTTACCGAATCTTCAACATTGGCTGTAATATCGGCTATTTCGACGGTTTCGCTGCAAAAATTCTGCAGAATGCCTGACAAAACTTTTTGCCCTAAGGGTTCATCTTCAACAATAATGGCTTTGATTTTCATCACAGATTTATTTTAATGGTAACACATTTTCAAAAATAATGCCGTAGCGTGGGCTAAAGTATAAAGTGTTGGTAATAAGCATATTTTTCGGTTTCTTGGGAATATTGGTCATTCGCGTAGGTTTTATAATTCCATTTTCAGGAAGTTGCTTATTTGATTTTAGAATTTTCAGTTTTATCCTCCTGATTCACAAAATCAGGAAAAGTGATGGTTACAATGGTACCGGGAAATTCATTATTCTCAGGTTTGTACGGTAAAATGCTGATTTGTATGTTGGTAGAATACATTTTGTTGAGAACGACGACACGCGAATGTATGTTTTTGATTGCGGTTGATTTTCGGTTCGAAAGGGTTTTTAGTTTCATCGAATTTTCGGTACCTATTCCATTATCAGAAATGGTAGCGATTAACTGGTTGTTTTCTTTTTCAAATCTTACTTTAATCATGCCTTTGTTGGTCATTCCACCAAAAGCATATTCAACCGAGTTTTCGACAAAAGGCTGCATAAGCATGGGCGGAATCCGTTTTTGCAAAACATCATCACCGGCTTCAATTGCATAATCGAAAACATTGGGAAACCGCAACCGCTGTAAGGTCAGATATTTTTGGAGCACTTCCTTTTCCTCTGCCACAGTTACAAATTCTTTTTGCGAGTTATCGAGTATTTCACGCATCAGTTTTGCAAATGTTGTGAGGTATTTATTGGCCATTCTCATTTCATTTTGCATAATGTAGCTGTTGATGGCATTCAATGTATTAAAATAGAAATGAGGATTCATCTGGCTTTTCAGAAAGTTTAGGGTCGATTGGTTGGCCTGCTTTTCGAGAAAGGCGATTTCCATTTCTTTTCGCATATTTTTATTTCTCATCCTGAGAAAAATGACCATAACAACCGCAACAAAGAAGGCAAATGTCAAAATCAGAAGAAATATACGGCGCTGGTAAAATGGGGGTGGTTCAACATTGATGAAAATTTTAACGGGTTTTCCGTTCCATGGCCATCCCTCATAAGTTGACTGAACTTCAAAAACGTACAAACCCGCAGTCAATGCGGCATATCTCGCAATGAGTTCACCGGTTTTTATCTGTGTCCAGTTTTCCTGAAACCCCGACAGACGATATCGGTAAATCCGCTGGTGTGGATGCCTGAAATCGAGCGCGCCAAACGATATTTCGATAAGGCTTTGCGTGTGAGGAATTTCGATAGTTTCGCCACCTTTAAGGGGATAATCCAGCGTCATCAATCCATTTTCGCCGGTTACGGAATGGATTAAGAGCGGTGTTTCGTGCGTAAAATTCACCAGCGAATCGGGGTGAAAGGCCACAACTCCGCCCTGCCCGCCAAAGTAAATGGTTCCATCTTCATCCCGAAAATGTGAGCCTGTATTAAACTCCGGGAAAGGCAGGCCATTAACCGTGCTGTAATTGTCAATTTTTCCGGTTTCGGGGTCTAATACTGCAATACCTTTCCAGGTGCTCATCCAGAGTTTGCCGGCTTTATCTTCAAAAATCACGTTTACCGAATTGTCAATCAGCGCTTCGTTGGACGAATAGTGGGCGGTAAACTTTTCGGTTCCTGGGTCGAAGGCATAAATACCGTTTCGGATGGTTCCCAACCAGAAAGTTCTTTTTTTGGTTTCGTGGATGCAAAAAAACTCCGGGTCGATTTCGCTGCCGGGAGCTACAAATATTTTGCTTGCTTTTGGATATTCAATGTCAAATTTAACCAGGCCTTCACCACACGCCAGCCAGATTTGTCCTTTGCTATCCTCAAAAATATCTCGTGTACTTCGGGGAATCGGCAAAAAATCGGTAAGTTTTATACTTCTGAAAGTTTTATAGTCGTCATCCGGCTTTCCAATCATAATGTTATTTCTGTCGGTCATCCAAATGTTTTCCCTGCTGTCTTTAAAAAATTTGTAAACATGAAAGTCAACTGATTTAAAAAATGAAAACCTGTTTTTAGGGATGTTGTACCGAAAAAGCGCTGTGTCAATATTTATCAACAGTTCGTTATCATTAAGGGCAATCATATTATACACAGCTTTAGGATTGGATAAATTGCTTAATTCTGGCGGCAGCTTGATGTTCAAAACCGAATTATCACGCAAATCAATCCTGTCGAGGCCCCCATCTTTTGAGCCAATCCAGAGGTGATTATTCTTGTCTTTAAATAAGGCTGCAGTTAGCTCGTAGCCGCTTATCGAGTTCATTTTACCAGGTTCGAATGTCCAGTAATTGAAGTTTAATTGAGGCTTGGTGAATTTAAACAATCCGCTTATTCCACCAAACCAAATATTTGACTGGTTGTCGGAGTAAAATATGGTTGGAGATTTATTACCAATTATGTTTTTGATGGGGTCATCAAATTCAAAAGCTCTGGTTTTCAGGTTTAAGACAACAGTTTTTTGATAATCCGTGCTTAAGAGCATTCTATCGGGAGTAATTTCACTAACAATACCGATAAGTTGAAATAGTTGTGATCTGTCCGTAGAAGTGGGAAAAGGTATTTGCTGCAACGAATGTGTTTTTTCATCGGATATAAAAATTGGGCTGTACGGGTTTTCCATACTACCGGTAACCAAAATAAATTTTCCGCTTTCTGTCATGCTGAAGTCGTTAACATGAATTTGGTGGTTTTTATCTTCAAAAGGAAAATAGGTGTCGGCATCCCGAATTGATATTTTTGTGCTGTTTGCCAAAATATGAAAAGGAAAATGTAAAAGGCCTTTTCCTGATGCAATCCAAAGTCCGCTGCTATCGGGAATAATCTGGCTATATTCATGATGAAAATCTGAAATATCAACATATCGGATAGAGTGTAAATCAGTATCAAACGAAACTAAGCCTTCGCTGTCAACCAGCCAGCCCTGGTTGTTTTTATCAAAACATAAATCCATAGGCCGTATATTTGTCAAACTGTTTTTGCCCCGGAAATAAATCCGTTGAAAATTGTTGGTTCGGTTAAGATATTTTACCACACCACCGTGGGTCACAACCCAGATTTGGCCAGCGCTGTCCAGTGCTATGTTATTAACCAGGTCATTTGAAATTGTTGATGTATCATCAGGGTTATTGTTGTAGGAAGTAAAACTGTGTCCGTCGAATCTGCTCAGGCCGCCCCAGGTGCTTATCCACAAATAGCCATCGCTATCCTGGCAAAACCAGTTAACATGCTTATGTGCCACCCCATCCGAAATCGAATAAGAAACAACTTCCTGCGCCGCAATTTTTCCGGGAAGGATAAAAATGAGTATGATGGCCAGAAGGAAATTGATTTTTTGTAGCATCAGCATTTGTTTCATTGCTGCAAAGCTAATGTTTTTTTAATATTTATCACGGAGGAGGAGTTTTTACCACGGAGGCACAGAGGGACACAGAGGAAAAAGAGCCAGGTCACCCTTCGACAGGCTCTGGGTACAGGATATGGAAAAAGAGCCAGGTCACCCTTCGACAGATTCAAGGTACAGGAAAAGGAAAAAGAGCCAGGTAAAAAGTAAAAAGTACCTCTGTGTTTCTACGAGATCTCCGTGTTTTTTTTACCACAGAGGGCACAGAGGGACACAGAGAAAAAAAGGAAAAAGAAACTCCGTGTCTCTCCATGTTCTCCGTGTATCCGTGTTTAATTTTTGGATAACCCTCAAAATTTCCTATAATAAGATCTGCTGATAAACTCAGAAATTAATATTTCGGTGCGCCTGCCTGGGTGCAGACAGGCGCACCGGAATATTGGTGCAACGGTTTTTCAAGTAACCAATAAAAAACCTTGCATTCTTAACAATGTTTTTAATCAATAAATATTAGGTTTTTATGAATTTTTCAGCAGTCCCCATAAAAATGAACCGAAAATGACCAAATTTTCCAAAACAAAAACTACTAAAAAAGGACTTTCACATGCTCAAAAGGGCATTTCGTCACGCCAAAAGGGGGTTTCGTCATGGTTGCCCCGGAAAAGGGAAATTGGTGGTTTATCTTTGATGCAGGTAAATTTTCAAATCAAGGAAAAGAATGCAAACAAATAATGCAAATTTGGTTTACGGGAGGCCAACCACCTCATGTGACAAATAATAATTTCCAAAAATAAAAGTGGAGTTCAGAAACCACTCAAAAAAACGGGGCAAAACCCAAATGCCATGGGGTATTAAATATTTAATATTTGATGTATGAAAAAAATAATCTACTTTTCGCTAATTAGTTTGCTCTTTTGTAACTGCGCTCATCAGATTACACGATCTGGTTACCATGTCAGGAAATCAGATTACAAATTCTGTGAAGTTGCAATTCAAAAGTTCAAAGCCATTTCCGATACTAATGCAAAACAAATCGGAGAAATCTCACTTGGCGAATCCGGAATGTCTTCTTTTTGCAGTGAAGAGGATGCAATTAATATTCTGAAAAATGAGGCTTGTGCCATAGATGCTGATTTAATTATTATAGTTGAAGAAAAACGACCCGATTTTTGGAGTACATGCTATAGATGCAGAGCTAAATTCTATAAGTTTGATACATCAACTTCTCATGAAGTAATGAAAGATGATCAGGAGTATAATCAAGATAAATTGCAACAACGTGTTTCTGATGATAGAAAGAGAAATACTACAACGGTAATTATTTCAATTGCAGCGGGAATTTTATCTGGATTATTATTGTTTTATTAATTCCTACAACTGGTGGTAATTATTAATCACTTTACAAACTCCGGATCTAATCCCAAAACGGCATTTTGTCATGAAAAAAGGGGATTTCGTCATGGTTGCCCCGGAAAAGGGTAGATGCTGACATATCTTTGAGATGTAAAAAAAAATTTTAAAAACTAAAATTTAAAACAATGAAAAAAGTAATGTTATTGATGATTGCAGCCATCGTTTTTGGCAGCGGAGTTTTCGCACAGGAAGACGATTATGATGATTATGATGATGTAAAACAACCCAGGTTTTTAATTGGTGGTAATGTAGCTTTTAACTTTGCACAAACTAAAGGTACCGAAACTGATTATGGTGATGATCATCATGAATTTATTGATGTAATAGATTTTCATTTCAAACCCTATTTTGGGTATTTAGTAAGTAACAAAGTGACCATTGGTGTAAAACTCGGGTTAAATTATTATGAAAATGCTTTTGCGGATCCTCATACTATTCCTTTAACTTGGGATGATGACAACGCTACGCTTGGAATAACAGATGGCAACTCTTTTGAGATTGCCCCGTTTTTGAGGTTACAGGACACGTTGGTCGGAAAATTCATGTACTATGTTGACTTTTGCCTGGGGGCTGAATTTTCTGGTGATATGAAAGCAGAGATATACCGTGGCTCTTATGATCACTACAAAGATGATTATAAACTAAACTATTATTATGCCACTGTGGATGTAGGAATACTGTTTCTTCTTTCGCAAAGAACGGGGATTGAGTTCAAATTGGCAGGTGTTGAGTTAGGCAAAAGATATGAAAAATTTTATGGTTATGAGATAGAATCCATCAATTTCGATTTTTTTTCAGATTTCTTGCAGCCGAACTTAGGGATTGTAGTTAATTTTTAGCGTATGAGAAATTTAACCTTTTCTTTTTCCATTGTGTTTTGCCTGATTATGCTTGGGCTTTCGGGGCGTGCTTTCGGGCAAATCAACACCTTCAAGCCTGATAGTTTTGCAAATCAGGAACCCTTAGGTTTGCATTTAGATCTTAATGAGGACCTTTCCGAACATCAAAATGATTATTTTTTTATTACAAATCAGGATCAGAGTATTAATTGCGCATCAAAAATATTTTCTGGACATCCCATAAGCAGCGATTCAGTACAAATTCTGAGAACTCAACTTATAGCTCATTTTGAAAAAGGTGACATTGATGAAGTAAGGAAATTTAAGAATTTGCTTTGGGAGCGTCAGCATTTTGCAGGTGAGAATTTGTCATATCCCGAGTATTGGTTAATATTGTTTTGGACACAGGAGTATGATTCACTTTTAGATTTAAAGCGACAAGTTGATGAATGTTCCTTTCAAACAACATATTGTACCACGATTAAGGTATTTCAGACAAAATTAGTATATGAGTCTTTTTATTCCATTTTACAGGAAAAATCCCTCAAATTTCATCGTTTTCTTCAGGATCAGATTAATGAGACCACAAAAGGTGAAGACGCTTCTTTTTTACTTCCCCTATTAGATAAATTAATAAAAACAGATGCATGGTTATTTGATGATGTAGAAATTTTTCGTTTAAATTACAATCGGAAATTTATTGAAAAACCATCGCCTTTTGGAAGAATTGAGAACGATTACGGACGGATCGACACTGTGTTGCCCAACAGATTTGCATATCAAGACCCGTACAAGTTAATACTAAGCCTTGATGAAAGTCCATACAGCCATGATCTTTCTAAACGCAACTTTCCGAGCCGCACACCACGTTTTAGAACTGGCTTTGGTATTTTTTATCAAAAAGGATTTTATCAGGGTGAAATATCAAACTATGTTCATAATCACAGAGCTTTAACCTATTTCTCGATGGATATTGCCTATAATAGATTTTTTATGAACTTGTGTTCTTCTGAAGGAAAATTTGATGCAGGGTATCTTAATATTAATGGTGATAACTTTTATCAAAAATTTAGTTACTCGGAATTTAGTGAATTAAAAATCATATTAGGGTATGAAGTAGTAAGTAATTCATCGTTCTCAATTATTCTGAACGTTGGAAACTCATTGAAAAGTTATGATTTTTCAACCGCCAAAGGTCAATATTCCTCATCAATAAGGCAAGATTATATTACTGATTACTCTTTAGGATTTATTGCTGATTATAAATTTGTCAAATTTGGAAAACATTATTTCAATTATGCAGCATTACGATTTCAATACGATTATTGCTTCGGTGGTAAGCGAAATGTACTTTATCATGGGGAAATTCATCAGTTAGCAATTGGATTTATGATTTCATTAACAAATGGTTATCGGTGAATAGAGGTAAAATCTTTAAAAGAAACAGAATAATGAAAACAAATAAAATTGGTCATTTCCTCCCGTCAATCAATGAAATCCTGATAGTCTTGGCTTTCTCAATAATAATTGTATTTGGAGGAAGTTGTTCAAAAGATTATTACCCGAAACAATTTCCGCCTGTTCAATCTTGTCCTGATTTGCCGGTAGTAGTGTATGGTGGTGAGGAATACCCAACCGTACTCATTGAAAACCGATGCTGGATGGCAAAAAATCTGAATATTGGAATTATGCTCAGCGATACTTTGCAAATGACTGACAACGGTGTGATCGAAAAGTACTGTTACGAAGCTGATACAACAAACTGTAAGATTTATGGTGCACTCTACGTATGGGATGAAGCTATGCAATACAAATCAGAGGAAGGTTCACGTGGAATTTGTCCGGAAGGCTGGCATATTCCGACAAATCGTGAATTTGTTGATTTATTTATTTATGTTGATAATTTCAGTGAGTATTTGATTGAAAACCGGGATACGCTTTGGATAGAATTAGAAGATTCTGAAAATTATAATTTGACGGGTTTTTCGGCTATCCCTGCCGGAATCAGAAATAATGAGTCTTATTATTTTGGGCTTCAAAGCCATACGATATTTTGGTGCTCAAAAAAAATAGATGATGGAATTTCAATTTGTTTTAATATTCCGTGGTATAGTGAGATAAACAATCAGTACCGCGATAAAAAAAATGGATTTTCAATCAGATGCATCAAAGATGAATAATGAACCAGTTTCACACACTCAAACCGGCATTTCGTCACGCCAAAAGGGGGTTTTGTCATGGTTGCCCCGGAAAAGGGTAGATGCTGACATATCTTTGAAAAGTTGAATTTAATAAAATGAGTAAACAGAAAATCTTAAAATAAATAATTATGAAAAAGAATAAACCAATCTGGGTTTTCGTGCTTTTTGCAATGAGTTTATTATGTACGCTTGCATTGACCAACGGTTGTGAAAAAGATGACAATCCGGAGGAAGTCAAAAACCCTGCTCCTGACAGTATCATCGTGTTTAATCCCGATTTAACCTATGATACAGTTACTGATATTGATGGCAATGTGTACAAAACCATTGAAATTGGCACACAAACCTGGATGGCCGAAAACCTGAAAGTAACCAAATATAATGATGGTACTGATATTCCTTTGGTTACTGATGAAGGCGAATGGGAAAGTCTTACCTCACCTGGTTATTGTTGGTTTAATAATGACGAAAAGACCTATAAAAAAACGTTTGGTGCACTTTACAACTGGTATGCTGTTGGTACCGGGAAACTTTGTCCTGATGGCTGGCATGTTCCTGATAATGCAGATTGGATTACTTTATTCATAAATGCTGGAGCAGATAGTGTAGCGGAAGGCAATCTTAAAGAAACCGGAACCACACATTGGAACAGCCCAAACTATGGAGCCACCAATGCAACTGGGTTTACAGCCATTCCGGCAGCTAATCGGAATAACTCCAATAATTTTGCTGAGGGATGGCTGGGTGAAGCTGGTTTTTGGTGGTCATCCTCTGATTACAATGCAAAGGATGCGTTTTGGACAAGTCTATATTATGATAAACATTATTATTATACTGGTCGATTTTTATATAATAATATAGAAAAAAATAAGAATGAGGGTTTTTCGGTTAGATGCCTGAAGGATAATTAAAAATAACCGACTATCCTAACTATTTTATGGACAAAAAATTCTAATTTCAAATGGTTAAAAAATGGAAAACATATTATGAAAAAGAAAAACCTGCTTAGGAACATCAAAACTTTATTGTTAAGTTTTTTAATTCTTCAGTTAATTGGTTGTGAAAAAGATGATGAAGTAAGAATCATTTTCAATCATAATCTTGTGTACGAAACATTGACTGACATAGAAGGGAATGTTTATAAAACCATCGAAATAGGAACACAAACCTGGATGGCAGAGAATCTCAGAGTGACAAAAATGAATGACGCCAGTTCTTCAATACCGTGTAGTTGGGTATTTAATGATCCGCTTGCTTTCAAAAATACTTATGGAGCGTTATACAATTGGAACACCGTTAATACTGGAAAAATTTGCCCCCAGGGGTGGCACGTGCCCAATGATGATGAATGGGCAATCCTGACAAATTATCTTGGAGGTGATAGCATTGCCGGTGGTAAATTAAAAGAAACTGGTACAAAACATTGGCTCAACCCAAATTTAGGTGCTACCAATGAATCAGGTTTTACAGCTTTACCCATTGAACTTTGGTTTGATTTGGGAGAAATGGGTTTTTTGTGGTCATCCTCCGAATTTAATAACGATTATGCCTGGTATCGTGCTTTAGATCAAAATAGTGCAGCGGTTTACCGGAATTTTACATCAAAGAACATGGAATATTCAGTTCGTTGTCTTAAGGATTAGGTTTACAAACAAATGCCAGGCTTCTGCAACAGTGAAAAAAGCTTGAATTTGCAAAAAAAAACCCAATTCGGTCAAAAGCTATCTGATCGAAGTAAAGACGGGATAAAATATTGAAAAATAAAAGTAATAAAATACATTAAGATGAAGAATGTTTCAAAATTAGTAATGCTTTGTTTTGTAATCGCATTGTCTTCAGCAACATGTGCTCAAAATATAATAATTAAATCTGGGTTGAATTTTGCAACCATGAGAATAAAAAATGCACCCATTGAATTTCATCCGGAACCTTATGTGGGGGTAATGATCCCTGGATTATCAGTTGAAGTGCCACTTAAGGATTTCTTCTCACTGGATTTTGGAATAAACTTCTTTTCTAAGAAAGGTATGAATGATTCCAATGATATTTGGGTAGCTTTCTCTGATACCAGTTATCCATATTTATCACTTTGGTATATTGACTTTCCAATAGCGGCAAAGATGAAATATGCGGTTGGCGCCTTTAATTTTTATGGTATTCTTGGGCAATATTTCAGCCTTGGTCTGAATCTTATTTCAGATGTTGAATGGGGATCTGATGGTGAAAGGGATCAAATGAACCGGCTGGATTATGGTTTAAACATTGGTGGAGGCATACAATTTCATAGGTTTCAATTGGAGTGCATTTATGGTTTGGGTTTAAGGAATATTGCTTCTTATAATGGGGATGGAGGAGTGTCCATAAAAAACCGTGTATTGGGTTTAACCCTGGGATTTAGGTTTGAAAATCTTTAATGAAACTAGCCTTTGAATTTGGTTTTGAAATAATTAAAAAAAACCTTGTAATGACAAATCAAACAACAAAAATGTGCACATACATTTTTATGCTAAAAAATATTTTACAATGAGCGAAAAAGTTTACCTCGAATTGCAGGACCAGGAAATCTGGGAATTTCAATCAACTGATGGCGATGTAATTTACACCAACAAAATAAGTCGCTTCGAAAAAGTGAAGACAATTAATATTTTTCATTTTGAAAAGCCTGATTGGGCACCTGAATTTGAACTCAGCGAGATGGAACTGCCTGCATTAGAAAGTATTTGGTTAATTAATATGGAAAATGCAGGTCGCAATGTTGAAATTGAATCCTCAAAACTATTTCAGGCCATTGATGCCAAATCACTGGCCAAAGTAACAAACATTGAAATTTATGATGAAATCGCTGAATGTTTGCCTGATTGGATGCAACACTGCACCGGGATTACTATGTTAAATATTACTCAAATGATGAATATGAAGGAATTACCATCTTGGTTTTCTCAACTTTTACAATTAGAAACATTAACCTGTTATGTGTCCGGATTCTCAGAAATACCACCACAGATTTTTAGCCTTACAAATATTAAAAATTTAGCCTTCAACAAAGGCCATCGTATTACAGTAATTCCTGATGAAATCAAAAACCTGCAATCGCTCAGAATTTTAAATTTATGGAACACAACATTCACGTATGTTTCGCCTGAATTGTTTCTGTTACCGAATATTCAGGAATTCAATTTATTCGCTACATCTTATCCCAACATTCCACCGGAAACCATGAATGCCATCAAGAAATTGCAAAGAGAAAAACCATTCGTTGAAATCTGGTGGCTAAGGGACGAAAAACCATACAGAACATACACAAAAACATTTAATAACAATAAAAATCAACAGGTTATGGATAAAAAACTCAATCAAACCTCCAAAGGATGGCGATTATTAACAAGCCTTAAAAAATGGCTGTTCTTAGTTGTAATCTTTACCGTTTTACTGGCTTGTTCAAATTCAAATACAAACATACCGGCAGTAAAAACAACCGAAGCAACACCCCTGGAGAAACCCAAAGCAGAAGTTGAAAAATACACTTTCAGGATCATTCCTGCTTTGGAAAATACCTTTGGTTACGAAATATTAGACCAGGGCAAAATTCTTGTCCAGCAGAAATCCATCCCTTCCTTGCCGGGAAATAGAGGCTTCCATACAGAGGATGATGCCGAAAAATGTGCTGTTTTTGTCATTTCAAAACTCAACAGAAACATCATGCCGCCCAGCGTTACACCAGAGGAATTGGATTCGTTGGGCATTATTTCAAATTTTAAAAATTCAAATTAAGAACTATAAACAGGAAAAATCAGGATTATGAAAACACGTAATTTATTTTTTGTTATCGCAGGATTATGTTTGATGCCGTTTTTTGCGAACGCTCAGGGAACATGGACAAGAAAGGCCGATGTGCCCGGTAATGGAAACTTTGCAGCAGTTAGTTTTTCAATTGGATCAAAGGGATACATTGTAGCCGGATACTACGGAAATAAAGATTGCTGGGAATACGATCCTTCAACTAATATCTGGACACAAAAAGCGGACTTTGGAGGAGCCGGACGATACGCCGCTATTGGCTTTTCGATTGGCACAAAAGGTTATTTAGGCTGGGGGTTATTGGGCTCATTTAGTTATGTAAGCGATTTTTGGGAATACAACTCGGTTACAAATGTCTGGACAAAAAAAGCTGATTTGGGCTATTCGGGAAGCCGTGAAGGTGGTATTGGTTTTTCCATTGGAAATAAAGGATATATGGGAACAGGCGCAAACCACAACTTTGGATATGGTACCCGGTTGAAAGACTTTTATGAGTATGATCCCGCAACAAATGTATGGACGAAAAAAGCAGACTTTGCAGGTGATGCAAGATGCAGCGCGACCGGATTTTCGATAGGCCAGAAAGGATACCTCGGTTTGGGAATGACTGAAGCAACAACCCTCAAAGATTTCTGGGAATACAACCCCATGAATGATACCTGGACAAAAAAGGCTGATTTCGGAGGTGGTGTAAGAATGGATGCCGTTGGATTTTCGATTGGGAATAAAGGTTATGCCGGAACCGGTTGGAGTGGGATTTTCAGCAACAACAAAATAGACTTCTGGGAATATTCGCCCGAAAACAATATCTGGACAAAGCAAGCCGATTGTGGTACTCAACCAAGAGCGAGTTCAGCCGGATTTTCGATAGGTAATAAGGGTTACGTTGGCATTGGCTGCCTTGATGGCGGAGGCATCCAAACCACTGATTTTTGGGAATTTGATCCATACTGTGAGACTGGCCCTGCAGGTATCATTTCGGGATCATCAACGGTTTGTGCTGGACAAAACCCCGAAACTTACAGCGTTCCGGCAATAACAAATGCAACCTTGTACGTCTGGAGTTATTCAGGAACCGGCGCCACGATTAATGGAACAGGAAATTCAGTAACCATTAACTTTGCTTCCAACGCAACATCCGGTATTCTAACCGTTTATGGTACCAGCAGTTGTGGCGATGGCGCTGTTTCACCTGATTTTCAAATTGAGATTTCACAAGGAACCTGGACTCAAAAAGCTGACTTCGGAGGGATTGAAAGGACGGGTGCTGCAAGTTTCACCATCGGGTCAAAAGGATATATCGTAACAGGGGAAAAATACGAAAACGAAACCTACATTTGCAATAAAGACCTCTGGGAATACAATCCAACAACCAATATCTGGTCGCAAAAAGCTGATTTTGGAGGGATTGGAAGATACGATGCCATTGGTTTTTCCATAGGTACAAAAGGATATGTAGGCTGGGGATTGATTATTCCGTTCAGCTATATCAACGATTTTTGGGAATACGATCAGGTAGCAAATATCTGGACAAAGAAACCTGATTTGGGAATTGATGCAAACCGGGAAGGTGGAGTGGCATTTTCGATGGGAGGGAAAGGCTACATGGGCACAGGTGGAAACCACGCTTTGGGCTATGAATACAGGTTAAAGGACTTCTGGGAATACAATCCGGTTACCGAAGTCTGGACTAAAAAAGCTGATTTTGGGGGCGTAGCCAGAGTAAGTCCTGTTGGATTTTCTAACGGTTCGAAGGGTTATATTGGCACTGGTCAGGGATCTGGAAATATTTTGTTATCAGATTTCTGGGAGTACAACCCGGCAACCGATGCATGGACACAAAAAGCTGATTTTGGCGGCGCTGCAAGGACAGCGGCCGTTGGGTTTTCGATAGGTTTAAATGGGTATATCGGAACTGGTTATGTTGCCAATAATCAATTGGCATCTACTGATTTTTGGGAATACTTTCCTGAAACAGATACCTGGGTGCAAAAAGCCGATTTTGGTGGTATTGCAAGAGGCAATGCAACGGGTTTTTCGATTGGAAAAAATGGTTATATTGGCACAGGTTGGGCCACAGGCGACACCCACTTTAAAGACTTCTGGGAATACGAAGGTTGTTGCAATACCGGGGCTGCCTCACCAATCTCGGGAACCTACATGGTTTGTCCGGGTCAGGAGGCTCAAACTTACAGCGTATTCGTGATAAATAATGCCACCGATTATGTGTGGTCGTATTCGGGAACAGGAGCCACCATCGTTGGAAGTGGGAACATAATTACTATTGAATTTGCCACCAATGCAACCAATGGAATTCTTACCGTTTATGGTACCGGAATTTGTGGCGATGGCGCTGTTTCTCCCGATTTTCCCATCACAATCGCAGTAGGTGGCTGGAATCAAAAAGCCAACTACGCAGGTATTCCACGCTGGGATGCTGTAAGTTTCTCGATTGGCGAAAAAGGCTACATCGTTACCGGGGCAAAGTATAACGGTGGTGCATACACACGCGATAAAGATTTGTGGGAATTTGATCCGGTTACAAATATTTGGTCGCAAAAAGCTGACTTTGGAGGAGAAGGACGATTTGCTGGTATTGGTTTTTCGATAGGAACAAAAGGGTATGTTGGTTTTGGTTTATATGGTTCATACGCTTATGCTACCGATTTTTGGGAATACGATGCTACTACCAATGTGTGGACAAAAAAAGCTGATTTGGGTGAAACCGGTGGCCGCGAAGGTGGAGTTGGCTTCTCGATTGGCTCTAAAGGATATGTGGGTACCGGTGCAAACCATTATTATGCTGAACGTTTAAAGGACTTTTGGGAATACAATCCCACCACTGATACCTGGACAAAAAAAGCTGATTTTGGCGGAGATGCAAGATGCGCTGCCGTTGGTTTTGCTATTGGCACCAAAGGATATATCGGCACCGGAAATGATGCCAATGGAACAGCATTTAAAGATTTCTGGCAGTACAACCCAACAAGTAATAGCTGGACAAAGAAAGCAGATTTTGGTGGTGCTGCAAGAATTAGTGCAGCCGCTTTCTCCATTGGATCAAGAGGTTATATCGGAACGGGCCAACCTTATGATGCGAATAATGGTAAATTGAAAGACTTTTGGGAATATTCTCCTGAAAGTGATTCCTGGTTACAAAAAGCCGACTTTGGTGGAAACGAAAGAAGTAATGCAACTGGTTTTTCCATTGGAACAAGAGGATACATTGGCTGTGGTAACATTAATGGCCAGGAGCAAACCAACGACTTTTGGGAATATGAAACCTGCTGCTTCACAGGCGCTGCGGGAGAAATAACTGGTCCGGAAATAGTTTGCGCCGGACAGCCTTCAGGCGAATTCAGCGTTCCCGAAATTACCGATGCTTCTTTTTATATTTGGTCATATTCAGGAACCGGAGCCACTATCAACGGTACAGGAAATACTATCATTATAGATTTTGCCCCGGATGCTACATCCGGTATTCTAACAGTTCATGGTGCCGGGAGCTGCGGCGAAGGCGCCGTCTCACCCGAATTTTATGTTACTTTGAACCCCGGTCCTGCCGATATCGGTTATTCACAGGGGCTACTTCCTTCACTTGAGGAGGGGTTGGTTGCTTATTATCCGTTTAATGGAAACGCTAACGATGCAAGTGGTAACGGTAATAATGGCGCTGTAATCGGAGCTTTGCCGGCTGATGACAGAGACGGAAATTCAAACAGCGCTTACAGTTTCGATGGAGAAGATGATTATATCGTGGTTCCGGACGCCAATTCGCTGGATTTTGGCAGCAACAACTTTTCGTTTTCATTTTGGGTAAAATACTCTTCTCAGGCAGGTGGCTATGATGATATTGCCGCAGTTTATATGAAATCGGAGTATAATGAACCAAAAACAGGAACTGCTTTTATCCTGGAACAACCTGTAAATGGAAGAGTTCAGTTCCGAACCAGCAGCAACAATCCATTAAGTTCGGTAGGGGGCGGGCTGAACCAAAACGAATGGACTCATTTTGTAAGCCTTCGCGAAAGCAATGTTTTGAAATTATACATCAATGGCCAATTGGACGCCACCCTGGAAGTTCCGATTGACAATGTAACCAACGATAAAGCCTTGTTTTTCGGTGGGCATCAGAGCGACATGCTGGCGCAGAAACTCTCGGGTTTACTCGATGATATCCGCATTTACAACCGGGCTTTGAATGCAGATGAAGTTACGTCCCTTTTTGAAGGCAGTAATAATGTGCTTTCTGTTGAATTGGGTGACGATAACATCTACCCAGTTAACACCACTTCCATTTACCTGCATAATTCGCAGCAAGGCGTTAGCTATCAACTCATCAGCGGCGGAAGCAACTATGGCGAGCCTCAGATTGGAAACGGAAATACCCTTGAGTTCCTCATCTCAGGTTTAACACAAACCACAACTTTTTCGGTCCTTGCCACCAATATGACTTCCGGGTGTTCACTCATTTTAAATACGGAGTTTACAGTAAATGTTATTCCTTTTGATGATGAAGTTGTGATAGAGGTACCTAACGCTTTTACCCCAAACAGCGATTATATCAACGATTATTTCGAAATCTACACCGAAGGAATATATGAAGCCAACGTTTGGATAAAGGATCAATGGGGAGTGTTGATTACAGAATTCGACGGACTCAGCGAAAAATGGGATGGTTTGATGGAATCGGGCAAAGAAGCCCCATCTGCGCCATATTTTTATGTATTAACTGCGAAGGATCTTGGCGGTGGAGCCCATGAAAGGCAAGGGGTTGTATATCTCATCCGGGATGTGATTGACCTTTACCCAAATCCTGCCTCGGCCAACCTTAAGGTGCAAACCAAAGGAAGAATTCCGGGTGAACGAAATGTAAAAATCTTTTCCTTAAATGGTGATTTAAAGATGGAAACAATAACCTCCTCGGATGATTTTAGTTTTGACATCAGTCAGCTTCTTCCGGGTGTTTATTTCCTTGAAATTTCAAATGGAACAGAAAAAAGTATAACAAAATTTATCAAACAATAATCGCTATGAAAAATACAATTCTGCTCATCCTGGCTATATGTAATTTGTTTTTGATGAATCAGGAATTAAATGCACAAAATAAATACTTTACCCTTGGCAACCAGGCTTTTGATCAGTATCAGTATCAGGTTGCTATCGAAAACTACCTGTTGTCGTTAAAGAAAGACGATATTGGCGAAGGAGTTCAAAACAGGATTTACCAGCGGTTGGCTCAAAGTTATGCCAAAACCGGTAACTGGGATCAGGCAGCAGCTTATTACAGTAAGTTTGAAAACAGTGGCGATTTAAACGAAAATCCGGAGGTACTGTATGAATATGCCGTAGTGCTGCAATATCTTGGTTATGTTTCTGTTGCTGAAGGTTATTACCAGAGATACCTCGAAAAGGTGCCTTCAGACACTCTCGCCAGGCAAAAACTTGATGGGATGCTCAATGTCCGTTATTCCAATCCTTCCGACGAATATGTGATTACCCACGAACAAAACCTGAATAGCCGGAATGATGATTTTGGCGTGGTTTTCCTCAATAAAAAAGGAAGCGAAATTTTGCTGAGTTCGAACAGGAAAGAAGCATCAGGAAAGGACAAAGACCAATGGACGGGAGCACAATTTTCTGATCTTTTCAAAG
>CALFEP010000174.1 GCA_937950125.1 uncultured Bacteroidota bacterium | reverse complement strand
GCGGCCCCGATTCAGGGTTGTACGTCGGGATGGATGCAACGGATATTTTGGAAGATTTGTTAAGTAATACTTATGATGATTATTGGACCAATGTGGAAACAAAATCTGCTACACCAAATCAATACATAGACCCATTTTTTCCACTTCAGGACCCCGATCTTTATCCAACAAGGATATTTTCAGCTGGTGGATCTGAGCCACAAATACTTGATTTCTGTTTTGCACCAAGTTATACTTCATATTACGCATCAAGTCAGGGAATTGGATATATTATTAATTATCTTTGCCCAAGCCATAAACAGTTTATTTGTTGTGAAATAGGTGCAGGTTATGCCGATGGTACTATTTCACATTGGGGAATATTCTGGTATGGTATTCATCAATAATTAAATATTTTTATTAAGTGGGGGAAATGTAAAAAACATTTCCCCCTATTTTAAATAAATCACTCATTTACAATTAATATTCAATTGCTATGAAATTCAATATTCTACTTATTGCTTTGTTGCTAATGAAATTTGTCTATTCACAACCGACATTTTTTACACAAATCCAAGGCACCAATACATTTAATTTTCCTTCAGATTTTGTCGTTAAACCAGACAATAATATCCTGTTCATGGTCATCTCAATGGATTACAACTCTCGAATTTTCGACAACAATCTGTATGAAGTAAGCCCGGAAGGAGAAATGCTAAATATATATACTTTTTTAGATACAACAAGTGTTTACGTGCATTTCACTCATATCATAAATGTTGATGATACATTGTATTTATTCGGCTGGGGACAAAAAAACCAACACGACCAGGAATATCCATACCTCCTAATGAAAAAGATGGATATGCAGCTCAACGAATTAAGCAATTACGAAATAAATGTCGAATCACTTAATTATAAAAATGATATTAGTCATGGCGAGGTAAAATTTAGTAACGAAACATTTTTTTATCTTGCTTCTACAGGAGATGGTGGAGGTGTAGTAACATGCTTTATTGCTGAGATTTCAAAAAATGGAGAACTTCTTGCCCTGGATTATGACGATGAAACCAGTGGGGTACAAATACCTTATGACTTTATTAAAAAACCCGGTAGAAATGGCTTTTATGTGTTTACCTTTACAAACAATATTCCTGGATTTAGCGATTGGAGCGGCTTAATGTATGACTACGATAATAGGTTAAACATTAACTCCTATTCACTTTTAGCCAATAATTTCTCTTCTTATTTTACAGTAATTCCTGTTGATGATTCAGTCTTTTATCTTTCGGGGACGTGGATTAATGCTAATTCTTATGATATTCTATTTCGTACCGGAATTATGAAAATGAAAACAGATTGTACTTTACTCGATCAGAATTTATTTATTCCACAGCAGGGAATAGATACAGCGAATAACACTGCTTACAGAAATTCTCTTGACATCTTGTCGGATGGCAACCTGGTATTATGTAGTAATCATAACATAATAATTCAGCAAATACCGCAATTGGAACCTACTTATATCAGGCTCATTAAACTTACACCAGAACTTGATATCGTTTGGGAAAGATTCATTGGAGATGGCGAGGGTAAATTCGATGCCTTTGTAATGAAAACTACTTCTTATGATGAGATCATCATCCTTGGCGCCTGGAGTCCAGCGCCACCCACCAACTGGCACTATACCGAGCCAATGTTTATTAAAACCAACGGCGAAGGTTTGTTTACAAGCATTCCAGAAGGTAAAGCCTGGATTAAATCTTCGGATGCAATCCTTTACCCTAACCCTGCAAACGACCAGGTTACAGTGGAATTCAGCATGGCTTATCGCTCAGCAGAATTTCAATTGACAGACATTTCAGGGAAAACTATATTTACAACACACCTGAGCGCCAACCGGCAGACCGTTGATATTTCGGCTTTGCAGGCAGGAACTTATTTTTACAGGATTTCTAACCCAAAAGGGCTGGAAGAAACCGGAAAGTTGGTGGTGAAATAAAATGAATTTACATTTCCGGAAATTCAGCCTTTTTTAAAATATCGAATCTGCCTGCCTTACAGAAAAGGGAGGCGGGTTCGATATTTAATTTCTTAATCTAAAACAACATCATTAGATCAACTCAAACTGCAACGCATTCAAATTTTTATAAATACCATTCTCTGTTGCAATTAGCTGATTATGACTTCCAGTTTCGGCTACTTTTCCAGGATCAATTACAGCGGGATTCTCGGCATTGTGGGTGCCGCAAAATAAATCGATGTTTCCATGGGAAAAACAAATTTTCCTGAGCGTAGGCTGTTTTTTTAACATTTAATATTTGCTTTTTTAAAATATTTGACTTTTTTTTGCAATAAAAAAAATTATCAACACTACAACTAAAAAATGATATGGCACTGAAAGTAAACTGTTAAAAACGGATTCCGATGAAAAATCCCCTCACCTATATTGTCCTATTGCCTTATTTTAGCCTGCTTTTTCTTACTTTGCAGGCAAGTAAGGGAGTAGTAGGAAGGGAAGAGAAGAGAAGAGAAGAGAACCGACCAGTTAATGCTTTTGAAATTGCTTTTTCCCGCAAATTATTCCCTCCTTAACATTCCGTATTTTCCGGACTGTTAATGACTGATTCTGTAATAGTTAAGTTTACCCTAATCAATAAAAATTGTAATTTATGAAAACTAATTTTTTTATTATTCTTATCATTGCTTTAGCAGTTAGTAGCTGCAAAAAAGATGAAAATACCAACAACATGGTTAACCAGAAACCGGATGTTGAAAAACTGATCCTTTCGTTTAAGGATAAACTGCAGAACCACCTTAAAGATGGTGGAACCTACACTACCGACAGCGCCGTGTGGTATGTGGAGGCGTTGTTGAATTATACTTATGGAAACGGCAGTGTTCCATGTAAAAATTATCTCACCGATTCGGCTGAAATCGCCGTAAACGATCCTAATAGCGGTGTTTTTACGATTGAACAATTAGCAACGGTGTTCGATTTTCTTGAAAATGAAGTTGTGAACAACCAGCCCGAAAACACCAACATTATAGCTATTGATGTGTACACTTATCCTGAGAATGATAACGTAATATTTGCTTCACTCACGGCTTACGCCACGCCCAAAACTCCTGAATTAAAATCAATTGCCGACACTTCAGGATATTGGTTCTGGGGTGCAGATAAAGGTATGTGCGGCCCCGATTCAGGGTTGTACGTCGGGATGGATGCAACGGATATTTTGGAAGACTTGCTTAACACAGTTGCCAATGATTACTGGACTAATATTGAAACGAAAGTTGCATGGCCATATCAATATGAAGATTTTTATTTTCCGTTTGATGAACCCTACCTGTACCCAACTAGAATTTATTCAGCAGGTGGGCCAGCTCCAATTATTTGTGATTTTTGCCTTTCACCTGATCACATTGCTTATTACGCTTCAAGTCAGGGAATCGGATACATAATTGACGATCTTTGCCCAAGTGGTAAAAGGTTTATGTATTGTGACATTTGGCCTGGAGTTTCTGATGATACAGAAGGTTTTCATGTTGGATATTTGACATACGGGACTCCGCAATAATTTCTAACATTAAAAAAGTATAGGGGAGCCTATGCGGCTCCCTTAGCATTATTCATTACTAATTTTAAGTATTAAAATATGAAAAATAAACTGCTTTTTCTGTTAATTTTGTTGTTATCACACGCATCCTTCTGTCAATCTACTTTTTTCACAAAAACACAGGGTACCAATATTTTTAATTTACCCCACGATTTTGTTGTTAAGCCTGACAATAATATTTTGTTTTTAAATAATTCCCAGGCTGTTAACTCTGATGTTTACGATAACAATATTTTTGAATTAAGCCCGGAAGGTCAAATTCTGAATATTGTAACCTACACTGACACTTCGAGTAAGTGGGTTGAATACACACACATAATGGATGTTGACGACACGTTGTATGTATTTGGTTGGGGACAAAAAAACCTTCCAGGTGTTGATTATCCCTTCCTGATTATGCTAAAACTCAATATGCAGCTCGATTTAATCGACAGTGTTGAGATTAACATTGATACATTAAATTATGAAACCGGACTGACGAATGGGCAAGTAAAATATTTGGGTGAAAATTTTCTTTATGTCTCATCAACAGGAGCTGGTGGAACAGTTCGCACCTGTTTCCTGGCAGAAATTACCAAAAATGGCAAAATGCCTTTAATTGTATATGATGATGAGAGTACATGCACACAGATTCCGTATGATTTTCTTCCAAAGGTAAATGAGGAGGGTTTTTATATTTTCACCTGGAACAACGACATGCCCGGGTATTATTATGGGGGCTTTATGTATGATTATGATCGGGTATTAAATATTAATTCGTTTTCGCTGCTTCCCAATGATTTTTGGGTTTATTTCACAACTTTACCGGTTGACGATTCGAGTTTTTACCTTTCGGGAACATGGATGCAGTATAGCTCTCCAGATATCCCCCCTTATCGAACTGGCATTATGAAAATGAAGACCGATGGAACTGCATTAGACGAGAAACTATTTTATTCAATTCCGGGAGCAGATACTGCTGACAATACAGCCTATCGTAATTC
>CALFEP010000173.1 GCA_937950125.1 uncultured Bacteroidota bacterium | reverse complement strand
TGGTCTTTTCAGAAAACGATGTAGCAATGGTTTGAAATTATGATAAATAGAAAATGCCCGGCGTTACTGATACCGGGCATTTTCAATTTTCAGAAATGAGGTCTGTTCTAATAAACGATCAACATCTTGTTTATCTGTTTATCATGTGTTTCCAAATGTAAAATATACATACCAGGTCTGATGTCCCGGATATTCATCACATTAAGGTCATCATAAGTTTCCAGAGTAAGGATCACCCGTCCTTCAGGCGACGTCAGGCTGATGTTTACCAACTGACCGTTTGACGGGTATTCGATGGTCACATGATCGGCCGCCGGGTTGGGATAGAGTTTGAGCTGCTGTGCAAAGTCTGGGTCAACATCGCCTGATGAAACCGCTCCAAATTTGGTAATGCCCGACAAACCATAGAAGGCAAATAAGCCGTCATGATTGGTAAAATCCTCTGAAAATTCTGGCTGCAACCTGATTTCTTCTCCTGATGCAGTACTAAATCCCCTGAATGTCAGGTGTTCGCCTTCTGTTGCACCATCCTTCGATGCTGTCAGCGGATCATCAGCGAACACAGTTAGAAGCACATTGCTGCCC
Source organism: uncultured Bacteroidota bacterium (assembly GCA_937950125.1). Classification (GTDB taxonomy): domain Bacteria; phylum Bacteroidota; class Bacteroidia; order Bacteroidales; family 4484-276; genus CALFEP01. The sequence continues at coordinate 17,467 of CALFEP010000173.1, read as the reverse complement.
GAACGATCCAATCGTGCATATCCGGCACATTTTCCTGAACTGTTAAAAGCCCCCACATAATCGATCTCGTCCAGTTCTTTCATGGCGTTTACATTGATCGAGATCAAATGGAAGTCTGTCGTCCGGGTGAAGTGCCATGGCCCTTCCGACGGTATTTGTTCCTGTTTGATGGTTGATTTGCCGTTATTGTTGTACGCCGGAAAAGTCATTGTCACCGGATTTTTAAAGTTGGCAAGGTACCCTTTTCCTGGCGTTAAACCTGACAGGGTGAAGATTCCGCCATTCGGCCAATAAACCTGACTGGTGTAAATGTCAAGAAAGTAGAGGATATCATTTTCAGGATTTTCAAAAACATCCGCAATTGCCGATTCCACATTCGTCAGAACCGGCACCAGGTGCAATCCGGCTGGAAAATCGATGGTACTGTAGGTCAAATCTCCCCTGATGGAAAGTTCATCCTGAGCATTCATTTTAACCTTATATCCGGAATAGGAATTCCATGTTCCCAATGTATTGATCCAAAGTGGGGGAGGTGCATAAATACCTCCTGTGCTTGCCAGAATGACCAGGTTGCTTCCGGTAACCAGGTCCTGCATCAGGTTTTCGATATCGCTGTTGTTGGGAACCAGGAACGACGAAATATATGACCATCCCTGTGGTATAGTAATCAGTTGCTTACTCCAGAGGTCGGTCTGTTGAAATCCTTGCGTAAGCTCATTATTGCCATTATCAATGGTTTCGATGATTGGTTCACCCAAGGTCCAGGTTATTGATCCACCCTGGAAGGTTTCAAAGTTACCATTGGTGGATAGAATTACTTGTGCCTGCACGCTAAGAACCGAGGCGCTGAAAATTATCTGAAGAAACATTATTATTTTTTTCATTTGTCGAAATCTTTAAGTTGTTTAACAATCAACAAAGTATTATGGTGCAACAACGATATCTGTTAAAGCAGAGAGAGTGTTGGTTATCATAACAAATGTGGCACTGCCGTTCTTCGGGATGTGAGGCGAAATTGCTGGCATATTTGGCACAAAGAGGCTCACATTGTAGTTGCCCTTGTTGATCAGCGTAAATTTCTGCCCCTGAACACCATTTATAAACTGGGCGATACTAATATCGTTGGATGTAGGATTAAAAATCACTACATCTTTGTTTTGAATGTCATAACTGAATAGAAATCCACCGGCATAGGGGTCGGAATAAATAGTTCCCGATGCTGAACTTTCTGTTTGCAAATAATTTGTTACATACAAATTATCTGATACAGTAGTGGTTCCGTCCACATCAAGGTTTTCTGATGGTAATCCGCTTCCGATTTTAACATCTCCAGAGTTCGTAACGACAAGCCTGTTGGTATTTTGGGTAGTAAATTCAAGGTCGCCATTCATGTCCGAATCATTATCGGCATTCAGCGTGGTGCTGCCTGTATTTACAAGTAATCCTGTCCCGGTAAATGTCCCGTTAAGCATGGAAGCATCTCCTGTAAATGCCGTAGCCTGCAAGGTTCCGTTTATATCAAGTGGATAATCCGGAGTATCATCGGAAATGCCCACAAAACCATTTGCATTAACAAAAAGGGTATGATCAGGCGTCTCAGCCATAACCTTAAAGGGAACTGTCAGGTGTGTTGTGTCTGCAATAGCTAAATAATTGTCGCCGTTTTCACCAATATCGTTGAATACCATCTGCCAGTCATTGTTAGGGAATGATCCGGAATTGCTGGTGTCATCAAATTTGAACCTGATTTTAGTATCGGCCAAAGCCATTGTGTTACCATTCATATTATAATCCAGGGTGGCTCCTTTACCGAAAAGCATACTATTTTTTATAAATGCATTATAGTAGGATTGTCCGTCATACTTTACCCTGAGAAGGGTATAGACAGGCTGCCCCTGCACATAATTTGTTCGATAGACTCCAGTCCATTTCTCATAAATGTATTTGACATTTTTACTCAGGTTGATTTCTGTATTGGTATTGTCGATGTAAGTAAAGTGTCCCATGTCATCGGAATGATAGTAAAAAAGGCCGGGAGAATTTTCCGGGGGTGTTCCATCATATAAAACCGCTCCGTTGACATGCAATAACGAACTGCCGAAACCGGATGAGGTCGGCACTCCCAATCCGACAGCACCACTGGGGTAATACGCGTCATCACCAATTTTTGACCAGAGAATCTCATATGCTTTGCCAGCTGTATTGCCGAATCCTGGAAACGCTACTTTCTGGCTGTTCAAGCCCACATTGGTTCTGAGTAGGTCAAGGTCCAGGGCAGCAGTCACAGTTAAAAGATCGATCTTATCGGACTGTTCCTGTGTAATCACCTGGGGTTTGTTCTGAAGGTTGTTGTAATCCAGTACACTGGCAAAACCGGTAGTGTCGCTGTAAAAAGCATAGGGCACCGATTGGATGGCATGGATGTGGCTGATTGTGTAATTGTTTCCGTTGTCAGGATCGATGGAAATTTCAACGAAATATAGCCCGTCGGACCAATCAATCGAAGCCAGGTCCCCCGATACGTTAATTCCCATGCCAACGGTAAAGTTAACCAATCCGTTCATATTGGAAATCAATGAAAAAGTTTCCGAATACACAACAGTTCCTGTTTCACTGCCCATTCTAACAGACACAAGGGCGCTCAATGACCTGTTTGGCAGAATGTGGTTGTTGTTATCGCGCACGATAACTTGCTGCCGGAAAAATTCCGGTGCCTGACCAAACGTACCCAGCACCAAAAAACCGACTATAAATGAAATTAAAATATGTCTTTTCATAATCTGAAATTTTGATGATGGATTAGTTAATGAGACTGATGCAATACCATGATGTTCCATCAAAAATGAAGGATGCACTCTCATTGACCTCAAGCAGAATATCTGTTGATTCTGGCAAAAGGATTTTCTGAGTACCGGTTCCATTGTGTTTAATTTTAAAATTGCTGGTCTGGTTAAAAATCGTTACCTTTTGGCCGGTTAGCCCCGAAGTAAAGCCTTCCAGAACCTGGTCGAACCCAGTAATATTGATAATGCTCTTGCCAGTCACATCATAATCAAGATTGCCGCCCGACAAATAATTCTCAATGGTGATGCCGTACCTCAAGCCGCCAAAAGCAAGGTGGCCACCTACTGTCAGGTTGCTGAACTTTGCATCGCCGGCAACTTCCAGGTCGGTTGAGGGAGTGGTTGTGCCAATACCGACATTTCCCGCATTCGAGATGGTCATCCGTGTGGTATTTTGGGTTTGAAAGGCAATTTCACCTGTGTTGTTATTGTCGCTGTCCGCACCGAAATTCAGGTCGCCGGGATCGGATGTACCGCCGGTACCACCGGTTATACCTGTTAGTCCTGACCCATCACCAATAAAGGTATCAGCTTTTACTATTCCGTTCACTGTCAGTTTTTGGCTGGTTGTTGTAGTGCCAATACCCACATTTCCATTGCTGTTAACAAATAAAGCGTTATTGGGAGCACTTCCCAAAATCTTAAATGGGACCGTTCCTTCGGTAATATCCCGAATGGCAAAGTGATTGGTGCCTCCATTGGTCGATTCGTTGATCTCAATCTGCCAGTCGTTTGCAGGATATGAACCCAATGGGTCATCTGTGTCGTCAAACAGAATCCTCAGGTTATTTTCCTTCAACATGATGGTATTGAATCCGAACACATCATTTATACCGGCATCATTGCCCATTGATATACCCCCCATGATAATAGCCGGCTTGGTTGTGTACACATTACCAGAGACGTTTTTCCAGATGGTGTCGTTGTAAGTGATGGCTCCTGTTCCAAGTTCGTAGCTGTTGCTGGTATTATCCACATAGTGGAATTTGCCGTTGCCGGCACTATTGTAATACAACATACCTGGCGTCATAGCCGAGGGTGTGCCTTCATAAAGGATGCCTCCGCCAATGTGCAACCGGGATCCGCCAAATAATGAAGTTGTCGGAACACCGATTCCTACATTCCCGCCGCTGAAGAAGATATCGTTGTTATTTTTCTCCCAGATGTAATTGTTCCCTTCGAGCGCTTTGCCCGGAACGGTTCCGAAACCGGGAAAAGAAACTTTGGTGTTGTTTACGGCTACGTCTGCGCTCAGGTCATCAAGGTTGGTGGTTGAGGTCACCGTAAGGTAATCAACTTTCGCAGCCTGTTCACTGGTAATGGTGACGGGCTTGTTGAGCAGTGAGTTATAATCGGCTGATCCGGCATAGGCTGATGTATCGCTGTAAAAGGCATACGGCACGCTCAGGAACTCGTTGGCGCCGGTTAAAACGTAATTTGTACCTCCGCTAACGTCAATCGAGGTTTCAAGGAAATACGGACCATTGCTCCAGGCAATTGATGAGAAATCATCTCCCGTAGTTCCCGTGCCAATTTCAAGATTGATGAGTCCATAACTGTTTGATGATGTTGCAAAAGTTTCGGTATAAACCGAAGCTCCCGTTGGATCTGATTGTCTGATAACCAGTTGCACGCCAACAGCCTGGTTTCTTAAAACATTTTCATCTGCATCCCTAACCACTGCCTGGTATTTAACCGCTTGTGGCGTCTGGGCAAAATTGCTGATTGTAAAAACCAGAAATGCCAAAATCAAAAAAGTAGATTTTTTCATGTGAAATAATTTTGTTTGATCATTAATAATTTTTTAGAACAAAACGATAAGAAAGTCCAAAAATCAAAATTACTTTTATTTATTGGGATACGTAAAGAATGATGAAAGAGTTCAATTTAAAAGGTAAGATTTCTGATTTTGCTACAAAAACCTGTCTGCCTGCAAAAGAGGGCAGGCTGACAGATCTTAGTGTTAATTCGACAGGCTCAACACATTTTGTGACTAAAAATGGTATTAAAACTGAACAAAAAAATTAATAGGAATTCTAAAGTGTAGAAAAATAACAGTATAAGGTATTGTCCATCAACCTGGTAAAGATAAGTGTCTTGATGGCTTTATAGTAACTATCTGAAATTGTCAGGAAGATTACAGGACCCAAGGAATCACAAAGAAAGAATGTTTTATTCATGTGAAGAAACTAACCTGTGTGGTGTTTAATGGCTTAGTTTCGTTTAATCACCTTCTCAAACCAGTATTTTCCATCAACCCCAATCCTGATGAAATACAAATTGGTATGGCCGGGAAATCCGGTTATATCGAATGTTCTCGAAAAACCACCTTCGGCGCAGGTTTCAGAAATCAGATTTCTCAAAATCCTTCCCTGAACATCCATCAAATCAACAGTTACGGGCATAGGCTTTTCCAGCGTAAAGCTTATTTGTAGCCTGTCAGAAAACGGGTTGGGCGAAATGGTGATGTCTTTGATGAGGCTGGCTTCGTTTTCTTCGATTCCGCCTACTGAAATCGGGGTTGTGGAATAATACACCTGCCATTTTCCATCAACAAAAGCTTCCCAGGTAAGGTACAAATTAAAACCGTACCAAACAAGCCATTCGCCTTCGTAAAACCTGGGATTCCGGCAATTGACGCCCAATTGGGAGAAATTAGAATAAGCTGTGGGATTCCAGTCTTCGTTATTCAGAAAAATTTCATCATGGTCGCCCACATTTCCGGCGTAAGCCTGGTAAAGAAATCCCCACCAGTCGTCCGAACCTGATTTTACTCCGGGTAACCAGCAGTATGTATCAAAATCAAAGGGATGATCTTGCTGGATTTCAGGAATCAATGTATCGGGTTGTTGTAGGTTGTAATCGAAAAAATAATCTTTAATAAACCAATTCCCTTGTTCACGAAATGTAAAACTCATTGCTCTGATCATCATAAAACTGTTTACCACCTGGAACCCCTGAATTTGTTCGGCACTTTCAAAAACTGCTGGTATGGTCCACCCACCACCAAACAGATAATCTGAAAACATCACGGCATCGGTGTTTTCTTCCTGTTTCGTCCAGAATAGTTTGGGGGGATAATTGAAAAAATAGTAAGGATTAGAACATCCGACTGAGTCAACAGTTATCGCTCCGTTTACAATTATTTGATTGGCAGAAATCGACAACGTTCCTGCCTTCAAATCATCATTCTCAAGCCAGGCAATATTTGGGGTTGTATAGTCAGTGAAATCGATGGATTGATCATTTGCAGCCGAAACAACCACCGGTTGAATATCCCCAACCGGGTTGCCCTGGCTGTCGATGAGGATGCCGTAAATATCAATGTTGCCATTCAGGTTGGTTTCGAAGAGAACGAAAGGTTGGTTATAAAAATAAATCTTCGGTTTTGTACATTGTACTCCGGGTATTTGGGCCAGAACTACCGGCTCTGATCCAGGTAACGTTTGCTTGCAATAAATGGCAGTTGTAGTTTCGTCAACCTTGTGCTCCCAAACGGCTGCAAAAGAATTGAGAGAAACGTTGGTGCTGTTGTCCTGCTGTGGGATCAGAGGCTGAACACCAGACCATTCCCACCATTGGGCATGAGTGGCGGATGCAAAAACCAGCAGAGCGATCAATCCGGCAAAAAGCGTTTTCAGTGTTTTCATAGTATTCAAATTAAGTTGAATTCAAGAGTCAGACAAAGCTAAGAAGCTTTGGTTGTCCGAAAAAGAGATTTTTATAATCTTCAGAAAATTAATTAGAATTTTTTTTTGAAAAAAGTTGTATAATTGAAAAATCCATTTACTTTTGTCGCGAATTTTAAAACATAAAACATGACACAACGCAATTACAAATTGGAAAAAATAAACCTGCTATCGCAGCAAGGAGCAGCTTTTATTGAGTGTAAGCGTCCGGTGTTTATCATCATAACTAATTGAAAATTAGATAAAAATACATAATGATGAACCCGGTCGCTTAAAGAGGCCGGGTTTTTTTATTTTTTATCAAAAGCAAATCCCCGCCTTTTTGTTTAACTGAAATTTTAACGTTTGGCAAATATGCGTGACGTTTATTAACGCCTCATGGTAGTCGTATATTTGCCTGATATAACTTTGTCCTTTTCTCTTTGGGGAAAGACTACCGCAGGGGCAAACAAAAACAGAAATCTATGGAAAGGTTCATGGATGCAGAAGCAAGGTTTTTGCAAGCAGATTCTTTGCTCGAAAGAGGCGAAATAGCCGAAGCAAAACAAATGCTGATTGGAATACTTGAAGATGAACCCGATTTCGGAAGGGCTCACAACCACCTTGGATGGCTTTACCGCGTGAAGCTGAGCAACTTCGAACGTGCCGAATACCACCTCAGGCTTGCTGTGAAGTTTGCTCCCGATTTTCCTGCCGGTTACCTCAACTATGGTCATTTGCTTATGGAAACCGGCGAATACGAAAAATTGGGCGAACTTGCTGAAAAGGCACTAAAGGTCAGGGGTATTTATTTGCCTGCGGTTTATCACTTTTTGGCCGTGGTGGCCGAAAAGCAGGGTGAATTGCAGGTGGCCATGAAATGGTTGCTGAAAGCCAAAGAATCGGCCTCTGATGAAGGTTCAGTCACACACATAAAAAGCGAAATACGCAGGGTTAAAGGTAAAATGAATGCCTTTAGCAGAATCGCTTTGTTATTCTGATTCATTATTTGTTTTTACGGCTTCTCTGCAAATTGCGGGGAAGCCGTTTTTTTTCTTAATCCGTATTCCGCACAGTAAGTTCAAAAAAAGTCTTATTTTCAGCCCCGAAAAATGAGATATTTATGGGAAAACTCTTCCAGGATTGCGGCATTGGGGTTTGTAAAGTACTCAAAATGTGCTGGCTTGATAAAGTCACAACAGTCTTTATCCTTTTTTTTTCAATGTTTTTTCAGGTTTTGCATGGCCAGACCAATACAGGTGACAGTTTGCTGAACCTCGTTTCGAAGGCCACGGGCGAAAAAAAAATAGGCTTATTGCTCGAATATTCGCGTCAGCTTTTGGTTGATGAACCCGAAAAAAGCCTGGTTTATGCAAAAGAGGCCGAGATACTTGCCCGAAAGTCGAAGGAAATGATTTTTGTGGCCGATGCACTTAAACTCCAGGGGGATGCTTTGTTTGAAACCGATAGCCTGAAAAGCGCTGCTTTCGCTTATGCGATGGCTGTTGAATCAGAAGAAATGTTGCCAACGCCACGCACCGATACCCTGATGCACCGGCTGAATGATGTTGGATATACTTACCAGGAAATGGGACTGTTCGACATTGCCCTCAACAATTTCAGAAAGGCTTTGCTTTTAAGCCGGCAACTGAAAGATACGGTAAGTATTGCTGAAAACCTGTCGAATATTGGGGTTTCCCTTAAAATGACTGGCCAGTATGGTGAGGCTATCGAGGCTTTTCAGCAAACCTTACAACTCGACACCGAACTTGGCAACGAAACAGATATTGCCCTCGATTACAACAACATTGGGATGGTTTACCAGGCCTGGAAACAATACGATCAGGCGCTTGCGTTTTTTACCAAAGCCCTCGAATTGGACGAAAAGCTTGGCAACAAGCACAAGTTATCGATACGGCTGAGCAACATCGGACAGGTGTATCTGGCCTGGGGAAAACCCGAAGAAGCCATCGAATATTTCAGCAAAGCGCTCGAAATCGACAGAGAGATAGGCGCCAAGGCCAAAATTGCGATCCGGCAGCAGGGTTTGGGGCTGGCGTACTTATCAATGCATGAATACAACAAAGCCATAGGTTATTTCGAGGAGGCTTATGGTATTTTCCAGGGTCTTGATCTGCAATATCAGGCAGCTATTGTGCTGATGAACCTCGGTGACGCCTGGAGTGCAGGTGATAATCTGAAAAATGCTGTTAAATTTTACAAACTGTCCCTCGAATTATCTCAGAATATTGGTTTAAAGCCCACAGTTATTGATGCCTCCAGCGGATTGTATAAAATTTACAGGCGGTTCGGAGATTTCGAAAATGCCTTGCATTACTTCGAAATTTATCAGGTGGCTCAGGATTCTGTTTTCTCAGAAACCAGCGCCCGGCAAATCAACGAGTTTAAAATAAGGTACGAAACCGAAAAAATGGAGAGCCAGAACCAGCTTCTGGTTCGCGACAATCAGATAAAAAGCAGGAATCAACGGTTTCTGATTACCCTTGTTGCGGCATTAATTGTGTTGTCAGCCTCGTTGTTTTATGCCTTCAGCCTGAAAAGAAAATCGCTGATTCAGAGTAAAATTCTTTTCGAAAAGGAAACCGAGCTGGCAAAGCTGAAGATTAAACAGGTAGAAAAGGAAAATCTTCATTTGCAGGAAGTGTTGTTTGCAGAGGAAGAAATTAAAAAGCTTCAGGCACAAAGCCTTGAACAGAAAAACCACGAACTTACCTCGGCTACCCTGCTGATTGCCAATAAAAACGAGACTTTCGGCAACCTACGCCGTATGGCGGAACAGCTCAGGGACAACAACGAAGACAAGGAAAATGAAACTTTACGCGAAATGATTCGCGAAATCGACCGTCAAACCGATGTAGAAGGCCAGTGGGAGCAATTCAGAATCCATTTTGAATCCATTCACAAATCTTTCTTTTCAAAACTACGTGAAAACAACCCCGGACTTACGCAAACCGACCTTCAGCTTTGCGCCTATATAAAACTGAATATGGCGACAAAAGAAATTGCCCGGCTGATGAACATTACACCAGAATCGGTAAATACCCACCGCTACCGGCTTCGCAAAAAGCTCAACCTTAACGGCGAGGAAACGCTCGACGATTTTGTTCACGGAATTTAAATTCCGGAAAATAGCCTTTAATAAAAGATTTGAATCTGTTTTGGTAAACAAAGGCTACTTTTTTAAAACCCAAAAGCTTTGTGATTCCTGCACTGCATTGTTTAATGCTTATTTATAAATATCGCATTTACAGCATCTTAAAAATTGTCTATTGTTTGTCTATTGTTAAAATTTGGGTTATTGAATAGTCAAAATTACTTTTACCTCACAAAAAATCATTTCAATATGACAAAGCATTACCAGCTGACTTTTGAAGGGAATTTTAAAAACTCAGGATTCCGGCTTGTTACATTTCGTGGCGCAAGTTTGTTTGGAATTAAAGGTACTGTAATGATACAAAATCAAGGACAGGCAGTGGTGGATGCCGAGGGTGAAGAGCAGGAAATTGACAAATTTGTTGATTGGTGCAAAAAGTCTGCTCTACAAAGCGAAGCATGTCCGGTGGTTTCAAAAGAGGTGGAATGGGTTGGCTATGAAAATTTTACAATACTATAAACTTAAAAGACTTATCATGAAAAGCATTTTTACAAAAGCATTATTGCTGATTTTAATTATGTGGGGGTTTGAATTGATGGCGCAGACCAATACATGGAATGGTTCCAGCAGCACTGCATGGAATACTCCTGCCAACTGGTCGCTGGGGCATGCGCCGCTGGCTTCCGAAAATGTGGTAATACCATCGGCGCCTGCAAACCAACCGCTGATTAGCGGCACAACCACGCCGGTGTGTACCAACCTGACCATTAATTCGGGTGCATCGCTGACCATCAGCGGGACATCTGTTGCCAACGCCCTGCTCACGGTTTCGGGAACCGCCACCATTAATGGCCATTTATCCATTGGCGGCTCAATTACAAAAACCGGCAAAATTGCTGTTGGCAACATCCTGTGGAATTCTGGCTCCACCATCAATGCACTTTACAATGCACGTTGCGAGGTAAGTGGCAACTGGACTTTTGCCTCCGGATCAGACATCAACACGGGCTTGTGTTTCGTAACTTTTAACGGAACGGCCAATTCTGTAATTTACAATTACAGCGCTACCAGCAAATTCAGTTCACTAACCCTGGCTAAAACAACCACAGCCACCACTTCTTTCGGAACGGGGTCGGTTGGGTTAACCATTACAGGGGGTTTAAATATTAATGCTGACAATACTTTTACCTGTAGTCAGAATATAACCACCATTTTACAGGGCAACATTACCTGCAACGGATTGATCAATTTTTATCAGGGGACTGTAAGGCTTGAACGTACTTCGGCACAATCTCTCAGTTTATCCGCTCCGGGTAATAAATTCAATAACCTTGTTGTCGCCTGCGGCGAAACAGTTACACTGAATAACAGCCTCAACATTTTGGGAGATTTTACCCTTGAGTACGGAACTTTTGACCCGCAAAACAACACACTTTATGTTACCGGCGACTGGAACAACGAAGCCGGTCCTGAGTATTTTACCGAGGGCTCCGGAAAAGTTGTACTCAACGTGATCATCAATAAAAATGGCAAGGGAGCCTACGATCAGCACATCAATTACAGCGAAGATTTCAACATTCTTGAAATCAACAATGCTTACGGCGAGGTGATCATCAACAGTATGGCCACCATCGTAACCTGCAACCAGTACAACTGGACAGCAGGAGGAATAAAAGTTGAGGCAGGGACTTTCACAGCGATGGATTTGGCGGATAATGGAATTTTCGGAAAATTCAGCCTTCAGACAGGCGGAACTATCAATCTGACCAACAACGATGGTTTTGTTGACCTGAATGGCGCTACAATTACCATCACCGGTGGCGATTTCAATGTTTACGGAGGCACTTCAGATAGCTACTGGCCGTATGGAGTGGCCTCATCGATAACCATGAGTGACGGAACGCTGAATTTCGCCCAAACCGGAATTCGCGTAGAATCAGCCCCTGCACTGACTTACAACATCACCGGAGGAACAATTAAAACCGCCGAAGATTTCTCAAGCTACAATTCGAATTTTGATCCTGCCGGAGGCACAGTTGAACTGTATGGTCCTGATGATGCAGATTTATATCTCATCACCGGTTCAACGCTGTATTCGGTGAATATCAACAAAGGAGCATCATTCAAAGAGGCTGGCGGTGGTTTTCAGGAAATCGTCAGGATGGATCGAGAAACAGGAAAGCCAATCGATGATGATGGTTCGCGGGCGCAAACAGTGAACCTCACAAATCCGGCCACTTTTAACGGCAACTTTACTTTATCAGCCGGTACTTTCAATTCGAACAACCATACTATTCAGGTTAAAAGGAACTGGACAAACAATGCAGGTGCAGGATCTTTTAATCCCGGTACAGGGAGAGTGATTTTCAACGGTGGTAATTATCATCAGTATTGCTATAACGAAACCTTCAACATTCTGGAAGTGGCCAAAGCTTCCGGCGGATCATTCAGGGTAAATTCAGGCTCAGTTACCTGTGCGCAATACGACTGGACCGCAGGATCGATAGATGTAAATACCGGTACGTTTACGGCAAACGACCTTTACGAAAATGGCCTTTTTGGCGGATTTTATGTAAATCCAGCCGGAACGATTAATCTTTACCAGGACATTTATCAAAACACCGATCTGAACGGAAACATCACCTTTACCGATGGTGGCAACATCAACATTTACGGTGGAAACGGAAACAGCCAGTGGGCGCAGGGGGGCAATGCCTCGATTACAATGAATGGAGGGACACTTGATTTTAAAGATCAGGGAATAACGCTAACAGTATTATCGCCAAATACCATCACTGAAAATATTACCGGTGGAACAATCCGCACATCCGGAGGATTCTTCTGCAATCGCAGCGACTTTACTCCATCAGGGGGAACGTTGGAATTTACAGGTAGCAATAATGTTAACCTGGAACAATATGCCGGTTCGCTGCGAAATATCAGGATCAATAAATCAAACGGTGCAAGTGTGGAAGTAGGTTCAAACCTTACCTGTGTTACCATTGATGTGGATGAAGGCAGAATAAATGCAGAAAATAAAATCATCACCCTCAACGGGCATCTGAATGTGAATGATGCCGGTATTTATAGAATGGCCGGAGGCGCTCAGTTAAAAATCGCCGCTGAGATGTCGGTTAACGTAAACAGCGGAGGGTATTTTTACGCCATTGGAGCCATGGGCAATGAATGTGTTGTAACCCGTCAGACATCCAATTACTATTATTTTAATGTAAATGGCGGAGCGACAATTTCGACGCGCTATACCCGCTACGAATATTCCGCCAATATCATCCTGTCTCCTGATGCCATCATTGATCCCGCTGTACCTTTTGATTACTGCACTTTCAGCCACGGACAGGGTACTTACATTTTGTTCAACAGCAATCAGGAATTAACCATTCACGGGGCAAATTTCCCTACCCTTCCACCAACCAACACGGTTGCAAAAACCATCAACCAGGGCAGGATTACTTTCAGGGATGCCACCGGAGCATACTCCGGGCCGGGTTATGAATACGATCCTTACAACCGGATTGACTGGACCGTAACGCAACCCGGACTATGGACTGGTGCGGTTTCTACCAACTGGTACACGGCCGGAAACTGGGACGATGGGCAGGTGCCAAATGCCGGAACCGACGTTGTCATTCCGGTTTCAGCGCCCAACATGCCTGTGATTGGTGCCGGAGACTCGTACATCAACAGCCTGACGGTAAACGGCAGCCTAAACCTTGCCGGGGGAAACCTGACAGTTTACGGGAATTCCTCTTTTACCGGTGAACTGCTGATGACTTCATCTGGCAGCCAGTTCATCGCGCTGGGCGATGTTGCCTGGAATGCAGGTTCCTCTGCCGAAATTGATCTGGATGTAACGCTGGTATGCAACGGCAACTGGAACTTCAACGCTGGATCAGCCGCGCACTTCAATAATGGTAAAGTAATCTTTGCCGGAACTACAACAAAATGGATAAGATCATATGCTGATAACAGCTTCTTCCATCATTTATACATCCAAAAAACCGGAGGTGCACAAACGGGTTTCAGTGATTTTTCAACACAGCCGCTCGAAATCAAGGGTGAATTTAAAATCTGGCCGTTGGCCGAATTTGCAGCCGACGCCGAACAAGACATGGTATTGCACGGCAATTTTACCAGCAATGGAACCTTTGAAGGAAATGCCGGAAAACTGGTTTTCGATGGCACAAATCAAATTATTACTCCCAATACAGGTGATTATTTTAACAGTTTGAAATTTAGCCAATCAGGGACGGTTTCGGTAAATACTTCTCATACCAGCAACATTGTGGTTAATGAAAATCTGCAAATTACCTCCGGTGTTTTCGCCCCGGGAAATGTTACCATTTATCTTTCCGGCTACTGGTCGAACCCGGCAGGGCCGGATGCTTTCAACGAAAGCAACTCGACGGTGGTTTTCAACGGATCATCCAACGTGCAAAGGATTTACAATTCCGAAAATTTCATGACACTTGTAATGGACAAACCCGGATCGGGAAGCCTGATAGAACTTACTTCACTTGTGGATATTTATTGCCACTATTACGATTGGAACGACGGCACCTTGTCGGTAGTTAACGGAAGCTTTACGGCCAACAGTCTGGTTGGCGGAGTCATTGGCGGCGACGTAAGTGTTCAGACAAATGGCACCATTACAATGGGAAACCTTAGCGAGCAGATTGACCTGGTGGGCAGATTGTTTATTCTTGGCGGAACTTTCAACATCATCAACGGCATCGAAAGTCAGTGGCCCGGCGATGGCAATGCCCAGCTTACGATGACTGGTGGAGAACTAAATGTTTATCCTTACGGGATTGAAATTGTTGATAATTACCCCTATGTTTTTTACAATCAGATTACCGGTGGGAAAATCCGGACAACCGGTTCATTTGTAAACCACCGCACCGATTTTGCACCTGAGGCCTGTACCATTGAGTTGTATGGCGAGGGTGATGTTTTTCTGACCATGAATACCACCCCCACGATTGGTATTTTACACAATGTATCGATTGATAAACAAGCTGTAGGAAGTAAAGGCGGATCGGTTACTTTAAGCGGAAATTTGCTGCTAAACGGCGGACTGGATGTAAACGAAGGCACGCTGAATACCAGCACCGGCAACATGCTGGTTGTGCTTGATCACGTAAACGTTTATGATGGTGGTACCTTATCCTTCGAACCCAATACAGCTTTTGGCCTTTATGCAGGGTGTACAGTGATAATACACGATGGAGGTACTTTTAAATCGCTGGGAACCTACACTCAGCCAATATTTGTTGACAGATGGGGAGAAAACGGGTTTTACGATTTTGGGGTTGGAGGAACCATTTCATCACGATTTACCTCCTTCAACCATTGTGGAAACCTTATTGTTGGACCCACTGGATATATTGACCCTGATAACGCTTTTTATCATTGTTCATTTCCTTTTGCTACCGGGGCTTTGCTGACCGTCAACAACAGTCAGAACATCATTTTGCGCGAAGTTGATTTCCCAATAATTCCAGCTATCTACAATGTGAAAAAAACAAATGACAGCGGGCTTGTAATTATGAAAGATGCTACCGGACCAGGCGCCGGACCCGATTATGAATACGATCCCTACAACAGAATTAACTGGGAAGAATCACAACCCGGATTATGGACGGGTTATGTTTCGACCGATTGGCACACGGCAGGCAACTGGGACGATTTGATTGTACCTTCGTCAACCACTGATGTGGTAATTCCTCAGACAGCTCCTGGTGGAAATATGCCCGTAATACAACAGGATGCCGAATGTAAAAGTATGGTGATGAGAGGTCAACTCTCCATTCTTGCTGAGGAATTAACGGTAACGAATATGATGATTATTTACGATCAGGTAACAATTACCGGCGACCTCACCGTGCTTGGCGATATCTGGTGGCAGGAAGGATCAAATGCTGTTACCTCCGAATCCTGCCATATAACCTGTTCGGGCGACTGGCTGATGGCTTCAGGGTCTGACATTAACATCACCGGGAATGTTACCCTTACCGGCGCCGAAAATTCTATATTAAAGAATTATTCTTTTTATCCGGCGCAATTCAAATCACTGATAATTGATAAAACCAACGGTGCAAAAGTAATATTGGACGAAACCTCGAGCCGGCCTGTTGTAATAAACGGAACCATGATGATCAATGAAGGAGGCGGTTTTTACAGCAATTGCCCAACCGAGTTTATTTTGAAAGGCAATTTTTTCAGCAACGGCGATTTTGAATGTGATGCCGGCGCCTTTAAATTTGAAGGAAATTCGCAGGAATTGGGCATGAGCCCCGACAACTATTTTTACAATCTCGAAATAAACCCCACCAGCTATGTTGACATTTATACCGGCAAAGCCATTTCTGATGAAATACACATCCACGGCAGCCTTATCCTGAATTCAGGGGTGCTCCGTGCCGGCAATTCAACCATTTATGTGGGTAAAAACTGGATAAACAATGTGGGAAATACGGCATTTGCATACCAGCAATCCAAAGTCGTTTTTAATTCTGAAAGTATCTCGGAATTTCAGCTTCTGACAGGTAATACGGTATTTAATACGCTGGAAATTCAGCAAGAACCAACCATCAAACTCTCCATCGGGGATGAAGCTGTTGTTGTTTGCATGGCTTATGATTGGACTTCCGGAGGTATTGAAGTAGGTTCCGGGTCGTTTACGGCCTACGACCTCATCGACAACAAAATTGCAGGCAACTGGAAACTTTATTCAGGCGCAACTATCAACCTTACCGACGAAAATGCCATCGGGCTTGGTGGGAATGTTGTGATCAACGGGGGAATTTTCAATGTGTATGGTGGAAACAATTTCTGGAGTTTCTGGCCACATTACAGCAATGCATCGCTTACCATGAGCGATGGAATTTTAAACTTCAACACCCAATCCATCGAAATCAGGGATGACCTGACTTATACATTTACAAGCATCATTACGGGAGGAAAAATCATGACAACCGGCTGGTTTTTAGCCAATAATGGCGGGTTTTATCCATCAGGCGGCACGGTTGAACTGCACGGCGAAACCAATGGCTATGCGGGGTGCGATAATGGCGCTGCCTTCTACAACCTGACCATCAACAAAACCCATGTTTACGATTACGTTGGATTGGAGAATGTTGTGGTAAGAAATGCCCTGAATATTGACGGTGGGCGTGGAATTATCAACCCTAACGAGACGTTAACCTCTTATCATTCAGTGAACGTAAACAATGGTTGGCTCAATTTACAGGAAAATTCAAGAATCTGGATGGGGAACAACGGAGCAATAAATATAGCCAACGGTTCAAGGTTGAACGTTTTGGGAAACGAAAATGAGGAAGTCATTTTTTCGGCCATCACCCAAGGCAATTTTTATCACATTACAGTTGATGATGGAGGATATATCTCCGCTGAAAATGCCATTTTCGATTACCTCGACGCTACTGGTGTGATAGTTTTGCCCGGTGCAATGGTGGACGAAACAAGAGCGTTCAGAAATTGCACCTTCAGAAATGGAAAAGAAGTTTTGTTCCCGTATTTAACCATCAATACAAATCAGAATCTTGTGCTGGATAATGTTGAGTTTTCGGGTGCCGGCAGGCAAAAAAATGTCGCCAAGATGGAAGATTCCGGAAGCCTGACCTTTGTCGGATTTACAGGAAACCTGGCAGGCAGCGCTTTTGAGACCGACCCTTACGGAAGAATATTCTGGCAGGATGAACAGCAAATTCACAGCATTCAACTTCCCGCCGGCTGGAGCGGATTATCGAGCTACCTCATTCCCGCTCAACCGGCAATGGAAGATGTTTTTGCCCCCGTCT
>CALFEP010000172.1 GCA_937950125.1 uncultured Bacteroidota bacterium | reverse complement strand
GGTACAGCTACGGATAACAACTACGATTTCACCCCGCTTAACACCAGCACTTTTGAAGTTGGCAAATTAGCACTTCAGGTTACTGCCGTAACCCCTGACATCATTTATGGTGATGCAGAACCAACTCCAACAGTCGAATATCTCGGATTTGTGAGCACAGATGGTGCTGGCGACCTGGACAACGTAGGATTTGCTTTAGGCACTGACTATACCCAGTTCGACGTAGTTGGAACATACAACACGACCATTGCAATTGGTACAGCTACGGATAACAACTACGATTTCACCCCGCTTAACACCAGCACTTTTGCAGTTGGCAAGAAAGAACTCACTATCTCCAACGTTTTGCCTAGTTCTTTCACTGCTTTCAATAAAATTTTTGATGGTACAAAAAGCGCTATTATTAATGAGGACGATCTTGAACTTGTTGGTTTAGTAAATTCTGATGCTGTAGATATTTTACCCGTAGCTGAATTTGAAAGCGTAGGTCCAGGCTCTATGATTGTTATTAACCTGGTTGCCGCTTCATCACTTAGCGGTGCTGACAAAGATAATTATACATTATCAGTTATTGGGGCTCCTACAACAACAGCTACCATTTATCCTGCTGGTTTAGAAATAACACTTGCTGATGGAACTATACTTTCCGGTACACAGAGTGTAACCGAAAATGATCAATTTGCGTACAAAGTAGTTGATAAAGGAACAGGTTACTCATATTCATGGGCATTAACAAATATGCCTCCAAATCAACTGTTTACTGATGTCAATAATGATTATTTAAGTGAAGTACTGTGGATAACTAATGGCGTATTGACTGTTAGAGAATATTTTGATGATGGAATCACTGGACCAGTTCTTAAACAAACAGGAACTTTAGCCGTCACTGTCACCCAAATCGCCCTTAAGGGTACCATTAAGTACAATCGTAATAACCTCAGCCATACTCCTTTATCGGGAGTTACGGTAAGGCTGAAAGATGGAGCCTCAGTACTGGCATCCACCACAACAGACGCAACCGGATATTACGAATTCTTTACGGTAGATGGTAGCACCAATACCATCGAAATTTCCACTGACATGGCCTGGGGTGGCGGTAACTCAACTGATGCACTGGCAATACAGCGTAGGCAACTTGGCAATTACCCAACTTTCTATGCTCCTGGCAATTTTGACTTTGCTTTCCGCGATAAAGCAGGTGATGCGAATGCCAACGGCTGGGTAAACGCTACCGATGCTTTACTTGTAAAACGTCGTGCCATTCAACTGGTAACTTCATTCACTGCCGGTGACTGGGCTTTCTGGAATCAGACAGATAATGCATTCTTTACCAATACATCTGCCGGTACTGCTACAATAGCCTATACACATACAGTAGCAAAAGAACTGAATATCCTGGCCATGGCTTACGGTGATGTTAATGCATCTTATACGGTAGTTCCATCTGCGAAAACCATGACTGCTGTTAACGGTAAAGAGGTAATGGATGTTTCGAAAAACAAGGTAATTAGCCTTCCGGTGAGGATCAATACTGATACCGAAATCGGCGCTGTTACGCTCTTTATGAAGTATGCCGATCGCCTGATTACAGTGAAAGGATTGAAAACTACGATACCCGGATTGATTTACAACATTGCCGATGGTTACATTAATGTTGCCTGGTCAGGAGTGGAAGCAAACAGCTTACCGACTGACGGAACAATATTTACACTTGTGCTGGAAGCAAATCAGTCGGTTTATCAATGGGATGCCCTGTTCAGCATTGACAGCAGAACACAGGTTGCCGATCTTTACTGCAATGTTCTTGACAATGTTACATTTGAAATTGCTCGTTTAAATACGAAGTCAGAAGAATACAATGTAAACTTTGCAGAGGATTTCTCAGTAAATTGCTATCCAAATCCTGTTAAAGAGAATATGACAATCAGCTACGCCTTACCAGTGGATGGAAAGGTTAGTATTACTGTTGTCAATTCGATGGGAGAAAAGGTTCTGGAATTGTTTAATCAGGATCAGGTGATGGGTACCCATTCGTTGCAGTTCAACCCTGGAAGTTACAGTTTACCAAACGGGGTGTACTATTGCAGAATTACAGTTAACGGAGTAAAAGCTTCGTTTAATGAGGTAGTCAGGATTGTGTATATGAATTAGGTTTGATGGTGAATGCCGGTCAATGGCACCGGCATTCACTTTTTAATTCATTCAACGTTCAAACATTCGTTTTTAAAACAACAATTTAAACCTAACTCATTAAAAACATGCATTGACATGAGAAAAATAATATTACTAATCATATTTATTGCTTTTGCGGGCATTGCTTACAGTCAGTCAGCAACTGCAACCATAAGCGATCATCTGAAATATCCCGGCACGGTTTCCATACCGGTTGAGGTTACCAATTTTGATTTCATTGGGTCATTAGCCATCCATTATTCTTTCGATCCGGCCGTGTTGACCTTCAATGGTTTCACAAACCCAAATCCTTTGATATTGCCAGGGATGGAAGCAAATGCATTTCAGGAAAATGGAATATGGCAGATTGGAATATCGTGGTCGATATCAGGAGCTGGAGGAGCAGATGTGCCAGATGGTAATCTGATTATCATCAATTTTACCTACAATGGTGGAACCAGTGATTTAAATTTCATAACAAACCGTTGCGAAGTAATAGATGGAGACCTGGAGCCCATTTCCGTTTTATATGTTAACGGAAGCATCAGTCCATTGGGAAATGCCTATGTGGAAATCCCGGATAACCTTCTGAAAGATCCCAATTCACTTATTGCCGTACCTGTGGAAGTTGATTTTTCGGAAGTAATTGATGGTGTGGGTTCATTTACTTTTGTCATCGATTTTGATCCTGATATTCTCAGCTACCATTCCATTGCTAATGAAGCATTAAGCGAAATTGTAGCTGAAGTAATAACCTCATCGAGAATATCTGTATCCTGGCTAAATCCTGATCCAGGCGGCAGTTTTCTCAATGGTGCTTTGGTAGATATTAATTTCAATTACAGTATTGGTACCTCCGCCCTGTCCTTTGTTGAAGAATTGAGCAGCGTTGGCGACAACAATGGATTGGATATCAATGTCAATTTTACAGATGGTTTACTCAGTCAGAATCCGGCTACTATAGCAAGCGTTTCAGCAGGCCAGGTAACAGTACCCTCAGCAGGTGGTGAAGTGAATGTTCCAATTACTGTCGATTTTTCGGGGATAATAGGCGGTGTAAGTTCTTTTAATTTCATCATCGGTTATGATAATACCTTATTGACGTTTCAGGAAATTCAAAACGCAGTGTTATCACCTGTTATCGTTGAAACCATCTCATCATCAAGCATATCCGTGTCATGGATCAACCCGGGGAGCACAGGTAGTACACTCAATGGCAAACTCCTGGATTTACATTTTGCCTTTCAGGGAGGATACAGCAATATTCATTTTTATACGGAGACGTGCGAGATGGGTGACAACAATGCCCTTGATGTAAATGCTTCATATACAGATGGTTGGGTATCTCAGGACGCTGGCACCATAGTGCAGGTAATGGCCGGAACCCTCGAAGCCACTGCAGGAGGCCAGGTGGATGTTCCAGTGATCGTTCAAAATTTCGATAATGTTGGCTCATTCGATTATTACATCACCTTTGACCCGTTGGTACTCGAATTTGTTTCATTGGGAGCCATCAACTCCAGTATTGCAAACGGAACCCTTGAATCGAATGTAATTACTGGAAATACTCTTGGTATCAACTGGATTTCCGTTGCAGGTGTAACATTGGCTGATGATACAAAACTCTTCGATATCCGCTTTAATTTCACAGGGAATCAATCAACACTTACATTTGATCCTAACAATTGCTCGATGAGCGATATCAGTGCCAATACCTTGTATGCAGAATATACCAATGGACTGGTCACCGAAGATATCCCACTGGATATCTCCGTTACAATTGCCGATGTGTTAGAACAACCCGGATCAGTGAATGTACCTGTGACTACAAATGGTTTTTCAGGTATCGGGACTTTTGATTTTGAGATTGAATTTGATCCCACCACTCTCTCTTTTGTTGATTTGGCATCGGAGTTGACCGATTTGGACAATTATGGAGAGCTTCTTTTTAACAATGTGGGAAATAAGATTTTCATTGCCTGGAATTTGGATACTCCGGCACCTCCAGGTGCACCTACCGGCCTGGTGATGGATGATGGGGAAAAACTTTTTGACCTCACATTTACCTACCTGGGTGGTGCTTCCGATCTGACTTTCAACACATCAGGTTGTTCTGTTTCCGACTTTGATCTTCAACTTCTTGATGTGTCATTCCTCTCAGGAAGTGTCAAAGGCGGAATAGATGTTACGCTTAACCTGTTTCTGGAAGGGTTGTACAATGCAGCAACAGGTCAGATGAACAAAGCAAAGGACAATGTTTCAGGATCAGTGGTGGATAAGTTTCCCGGTACTGTTGCCGATACTATTTCGGTAGAGTTACATTCTTCAACCTCCTATGGAACAACTGTTTGTAAAATTTATGGAGTACAACTGAATCAGAATGGGACTGCTAGTTTCAGCATTCCATCAGAATACAGTTCATCATACTACATAACCGTGAAACACCGGAACCATATTGCTACTGTGAGTGGAACTGCCCAATCATTTGCAAGCACACAAATTAATTTTAGCTATACAACAGGTGCTGCCAATGCATTTGGTTCTAATTTAATGCAGGTAGCTTCCGGTGTCTATGGAATCTACCTGGGTGATGTGAACCATGACGGCTCTGTTGACATAAATGATTCAGGTCCTGTAATTATTGCTGTAAGATCAGGGTCTGTAGGGTATATTTTAACAGATATCAATGGTGATGGTTATGTGGATATCAACGATTCCGGTCCTGTGATCAACAATGTTAGAAATGGTATCGCATCACAATTACCTTAGACTAATAAAAAAGTTTAAAGAAAATAATTCAAATAACTTAAATCAGAATAGTATGAAATTCTTTTACACCGTGATTCTTGTATTTTTATTCACATCAATAAAACTGTTTGGCCAAACATACAGTTTTGATGTGGAAGTGAAAAACTTTACACAGGTTGATGAAACTACTTTTGAATGGGAAATATGGTTGAAAAAAGCTGATGGCAGTAGCGATTTCGCCCTCTGGCAAATGCAAACCAGAATGGATTTTAATGAAAACATTATAAATTCTGGTGGATTTGTTAATGCGTATTTTACCATTGCAGATGTTGGGCCATCCATGAATCAGAATGCATTGTTCTTCATTGATGATGATTGCACAATGGTTGGAACAAGTCCAAATAAACAATTTAACTGGGCAGTTTCGAATCCACCGAATACCGGAGATGACATGACCATAATTTCCAGTACCTGGCTAAAGGTAGCAAAGTTCAGGGCACAACTTCGTAAAGATGGAAACCCGCATAATTTTGCCGATGCTGATCCGGAGTTTGCTTTCCAGACAAGCGGAACTCAGATACTGGTTACCAGGGCAAACACCACTGCAAGTACTTACGATGGAGGTGGTATAACACCTGTTCCAAAAAACAGTACAACCCCTGCCCTGGGTGTCAAAGTAAACACCCGCGAATTGGCTGGTTATTGTTTTACTGGTACAGGCAACTGGAGCGAAACAGCACGGTGGAATAATGTAACCTCAGCAAACAACAATACTTTACCTGTGACATCCAATAATGCAATCATTAGTGGCCGGGCAACAGTGGGTGCTACCTACACAGTTGATCAACTTACAGTGAATGAAGGGGCATATCTTGCTCTTGATCCTGCTGCCAAATTAACCACTACCACGCTATACAACGACAATGCTTTGGGTGGCGGAGGCGGTGCTGTAACAATTGCTGGATGGGATTTTGAAGGGGCGGGAAATGTCTTACCCTATTCCGCTGATGATGGTGTTTCTGAGAATATTAGTATTGCTCCACTTAACTCGACGGCTACATTTGATAATTTTTATGATTACGGTGTACATGGAATTACAGGTTGGACACGTGCACCATTTGCTACAACATGGGCTACTGGATTGGGTGGAACAAACAAAAAGGAATGGCGAATTACATTTTCTTCTTCAGGTTACCAATCCCTAAAATTGTCTTCTAAACAGTGGTCCGATATTGATAATGTTTTTGAACAAGGTGTTGGTCCAAATCAATTTAAACTACAATGGAGTCTAAATGGAACTGATTGGTTTGATATAGGTTCAGCATACTCTGTTGGTAATGATGGAACAACAGGAAATCTTACAGATATTAGTCTTCCAAGTGGTATTGTTGATAAATCAAGTGTTATATTAAGGTGGATAAATACCACTACTGGTAAAAACGGCTACAGCGCAATCGACGACATCGTCATAACCGGAGAACCCTTACCCACCGGCATTCTCCTTGAATCAACTTCCGCAGGCACCGGCTCACTGATTCAGAACACGGATGGTGTATTGGCCAAAGTAGAAAGGTACATTCAGGGTACCGAAAACTACCATTTCATCTCAAAGCCGGTGGCTACTTCCATCACCTTCGATGATATGTTTCCTGCTCCGGACTGGAGCAACATGCTGGTTTGGGTGCGCGAATTTGATGAACCAACTGCCTCATGGATAAACAAATCTTATTACCAGGCTCCGGTGTTAGGAAGAGGCTATGCAACTTACATAACCTCGGCGCCCACAACGCCGGTAGCTATTTTTGAAGGCGCTTTGGCGAATGGTGATATTACAAAAACCCTTACAAATAATGGTTCAGGATGGAATCTGTTAGGAAATCCTTATCCTTCAGCAATAGATTGTGATTTGCTTGACAAAACAAACATTGATGATGCAACTTACGCCTGGGGCAACGGTAACTATAAAAGTTGGGTTGCCGGTAGCGGTGCGTTGGCAGGGGGAACAATACCTGCAGGTCAGGGGTTCTTTCTTCATGCAAAATCAGGTGGAGGATCAGTAAAGTTTACCAATAGCAGTAGGGTACATGATAATACATCGTTCTGGAAATCTACAACTTCTGGAAATCAGGTATTGTCAATAATGGTTACTAATAATGTGAATGAAAAATCTGATCAGGTTTTTATCCGTTTTAACGGGGAAGCCACTTCCGGTTTCGACTCACAATATGACGCATACAAACTTCATGGTGATGAAGATGCTCCTGAAATCTACACCACCGGTGAAACAATCATGAGCATCAATACATTTCATTCAATGAATGAAAACCCATTTGTTCCATTAGGTTTCAAAGCTGGGATTGATGGCATTTTTACCTTTACAGCCGAGGGCATGGAAAGTTTTACAAACAATGAACCAATAACCTTGCAGGACAAGGTAACGGGTATGGTCTGCGACTTCAGGGTAAACCCGGTTTATGAATTTGCTTCTGACAAAGGCACATTCACCGATCGTTTTATTTTATGGTTCGGAACCGTCGGCATCCCTGAAAAAGATCAGATTTTGTTAAATGCTTTTGCTAATGAAGAAGTAATTCATGTTGTTATTCCTGAAGGTCTTTCGGGTATTGTCAGTGTTTACAATACTTTTGGACAACTCCTGTTAGCAAAAGATGTAACTCATTCAGGACTGTTTGATATCCCAATCAACGATGTCTCTTCTGGCATCCTTGTCGTTCAGTTTACAACTCCTTCACTGACTTTATATTGCAAAGTATTAACACGCTAAATCATTATATCATGAAAAGAATTATTTCTATAGCTATTTTTGCCTTTATTACTTCAATGTCCTTATTAGCTCAGGACCCACCTCCTCCTCCAAATCCAACTGGTGGTAACACCGGCAATCCTCTTGGCGGAGGAGCTCCTGTGGGCAGCGGATTAGCCATTCTTTTAGCCTTGGGTGCAGGTTACGGAATTCGTAAGATCTATAAAATGAAAAAGGAGTAAACCTCGACCTGGCCGGATTTGCTTTAATTCGGCCGGGTTTTTTTATTCAGCTTATTCAAATACAATCATTTATGTCATTTAATACTGATGAAAAACGAAATTTCAGTTTCGATTTTTTATGCGATAAAAATTGTGTATGTTGTGAAAACAATGGAATCTCGTGTTGTGAAGTAGAGTATTGTGTAAATAATGAAATCCTTTTTGTCAGAAAAAAGCAATCAACCATTTGCCCGCATATGCTGAGTTTTGGTTTATCTTTTATTTGTACTTGTAAGCATCGGAAAGAAATTTTCTTAAAGTTGGGAAAGTAGGTATCGTCAATGATCTTATTCACAAATCGGCATTTCTACTTCTATATCAGTGTCGGTATTAATCATATATGATTTCCCTGGTAACAAAGTCTGTAAGCTGAATATTTGCATCTCTGGCCAATAAACATTAATTCCGGGCAGTTCTTTAATGACAATGATGTGATCAGTAACTCCCGAGAATAATTGGTCAATTGAAACCTCACAATCTGTCAATACTGGCAAGTAATTCCAACCATCTGCTAATGATAATATGGTCAAATCGGATTTTATACCATCGACCGTTAATAATGCATCTTCACTAAGTTTAATAGCATAACCCGAATTGTTATTAAAAGTTCCAATGGTATTAATGTTTTGTGCTGGAAAATATATGCCATCGTTATTCATTAATAGTATTAATGACCCTGAAATTTCCAAAAACATGTCGTCCAGACTTGAATTTGATGGAGTCAGGTAAGTTGATAGACCATTCCAACCCTTAACTAAATTAATAATTTGTTGTTGGAGCAGAAGAGTTTTTAATCTGGCATTTGTCGTGTAAACAAAACAATTTCCATTTGCTATTTTACATCGGTAAAGATTACCATTAAGAACTGTTGAAGTGTTTGTAATGACCAAATTTTGAGTAGTAACCCCGCTGTAAATTCCCAGATTCATTAAATCACAAAATGTTGCTCCTTCATCATTGCTACATTGCCATTGGAATAAATTTCCACCGGTAGAAGTCAAACTAAAAGATGCAGGATTTGGAATAATTACAGTCATATCAGTTGGCTGATTCAATATCTGTATTAAAGGCATAACATTACCATTATTATAAGTAACTTCAATAATTTCAAGATCAGAGGATACTATTTCACAATTCGGTAAAAAGCCAATAGTTGAAATTTGGTTTTTGTAAAAAAATTTCATATCAAACAAAACTCCTGAAATAAGTGTTGTACCTGTCAAACTGGTATAACTAATCCCGATTTGTGGTTGTGGGTAATTCATCTGATTGAATAACAGTCCTTGAAACGAGGGATGAATATTAATAATGGTCTCAAAATTAAGTTGAGTTGTGTCATACCCGATATACAATGATATTGCCCCAATGTTTGAAAAATTTTCAACTGAAACAGGAACCATTACTTCAAAATTTTGGCAACTTGTTACCTGTTGTATTGTAATTGATGCATTTTGGCTTACAATGCCTATGTAGTTGAATAACAATAGCATTGATAGTATAAACAGTTGCTTTTTCATCATCACGAGTTATTTAAATAAGTAATTCTTTTTAATTTTAATTTATCTTAATTACTCCTGAATATCAGGAGTTTGAATAAAATTTTTATTTTTTAAAATTACAACTTAAATTCCACGTAACTATTTAATTGAATTGATCAAATTGTTAAGCAATAATATTATTTTTACTAAGCATAATTCGTATTAAAATTCGACATAAAAATTAGAATGTGATACTGGCTTCAGGTTTTTGTATAAAAAATAAGGGTTGAAAGAATGGAAATTTACCTGATTAAATTTCCTTGTGATATTTGAATGAATATTTGCAGGAAAGTGACGTTAACTACTAAAATTTTTCAAAATATTTATTAATCAAAAAGTTGTGACAAAATTTTCTTTCTCATTTTGCCCCTTCCCGATTTTTCATTTGCTTTGCATTGAAAGATCGGGAGATT
>CALFEP010000171.1 GCA_937950125.1 uncultured Bacteroidota bacterium | reverse complement strand
ATTGAATGTAATGAGACATTGAAAGATAATCCGATTTAAAAATTAATACTTTTGCCTTTAAAATCAAATTTTGCATTGACTGGAATGACAAATAAATAGCTCAAAGATTTACCATAATCTGGCAAGCGCAAATCAAAAATGCGTTGTTATTTGATCAGGCAGTTGACATTCTAATTAGGGTATTTAGGTTTTCTTGTTGTTTGTTACGAATGAAAGTATTAATAATTGGTGATTCTGTAGCTTTGCGAATAAGACCGTCAAGAAAATCACCGTCGGAAATGACCTACGGTGAGCACCTTGCCAATATTTTAATGGCTGATGGTGGAATTGTAATTAATAAAGCGATTGGTTCCAGTATGGCGCCTTTCAGGATGAATGAGATAGACGGATTAATAAATGTTTTCCCTGATGTTACCATTATTAATATTGGTATTGTTGACGCCTGCACACGTTCGATGCCTTTGTGGCTCTATAGGTTTGTAAAT
This sequence comes from uncultured Bacteroidota bacterium, assembly GCA_937950125.1. GTDB lineage: Bacteria > Bacteroidota > Bacteroidia > Bacteroidales > 4484-276 > CALFEP01. The sequence goes on along the minus strand of CALFEP010000171.1, from coordinate 10,512 downwards.
AATGAAAACCCTTCGTCAACCTGGATAATTGCTTCTTTGAAACTGTTAATCAATTATTTTGAAAAGCGATTCAGACGTTTTTTGGTTATTGTTTCAGGAAAAAGAAGTTGGGTTAGCTCCACTGCATTTAAATCAAATTATTCAAAACTAATACATTACCTAAAGAAGGAGACCAACACGCAGGTAATTTGTCTTTCGATTAATCAGCCTGATTTACGGGTTGAAAATAGCCTGCCTGGCAGTACAGCGAATGTCATCAAATTTAACGATATCGTGAAGCAGGTTTGTCAGCAATCTGGTTCAACTTTTCTCGATGTTTCAAAAATTGTAACAAAAGATCAAATACCCGATGGCATTCATTTTAATTCGGAAGGACATCAAAAGGTGGCAGATGCAATTTTAAGTTTACTAAAAAGCTAAGGAATGATTCAAAGAATAAAGTCAACAGCCACCGCCACCTTCATTTATAGCCTTGGTAATTTATCTGTGAAACTCACCGGTTTCATTCTGCTTCCCCTCTATACCAGCACACTTTCCACTGCTGAATTTGGAATTTTGGGAACGCTGGAAGTTACCAGTCAGATGCTGGTAGCAATTTTGGGCATCAGTTTGCCAACGGCTATGCTGCGCTGGTGCTCTTCCGAAAAAACCCAGGCCGATGTTCAATCGGTTGTTTTTACAACATTTTCCTCCATTTTGGCAATTCTTATTGCTTTCAATCTGGTGATGTTCCCTTTCAGTGCCGGGTTTTCCCAGCTGGTGTTAGAATCTCCTGATTATTCACACTACTTCAACCTTTTGTTTCTCAGCCTTTCTTTCGATCTGTTGAATCTGGTAGTGCTCAACCTGATCCGTTTTCACGAAAAACCGTTTTTTTACATCATGCTGAATGCTGTGAAGCTTTCAGTGATTCTGGGTTTAAACATTTATTTTCTTCAGGTGTTGAAGATGGGCATCGAAGGAATCATTTTGGGGCAACTGATCGGGAGCGCCCTTCTCAGCATTTTTTCGTTACCCTTTGTTTTCAAAAACAGCAATTTCCATTTTTCATGGCCGGTTTTCAAAGCCATGTCAAAATATGGTTTTCCATTGATTTTCACCACCATTTCGGCGTTGCTGCTATCGATGGGCGATCGTTTTATCATTCCCCGGTTGCTTTCGCTTTCCGATCTTGGTGTTTACACCCTGGGATATAAAATGGGAGGCATCATCAACATGTTTATTTTGCAGAGTTTTCAGCTTGGTTTTTTGCCAATCGCCTATAAAATGTATGAGGAGAAAGATGCGAAGCGGTTTTTTTCAAAAGTTTTGACCTACTTCTCAATTTTATTGGTGGTTGCAGCGCTTGGGTTAAGTATGTTTTCAAAGGAAATAATCATTTTGTTTTCGAAAAGCAATTCCGACTACTGGGCTGCTTTTGTGGTAGTTCCACTCATATCGTTCAGCTTCGTGATTAAGGGCTGGCAGTATTATTTTTCGCTGGGGCTTCACTATGTAAAGCGTACCAGCTACAATGCCTGGATTGTTATGGGGTGTGCCGCCCTTAGCCTGGGTCTCAACTTTTTGCTCATACCCGCATTTGGAATTGTGGGAGCAGCCATTACCATGATTTTAGCCAATGCAGTGATGGCTGTTCTGTTTTACATTGTCAGCCAACGGTTTTACCGAATCAATTTTGAACTGACCAGAATCCTGAAAATGACCGTTACAGGTCTGGTAATTTATGGATTGTCGTTCTTTGTCAGTGAAAGCAATTTTTGGTTGGGAATTGTCGTCAAAGCATTGCTTTTTGCGGCTTTTCCTGTTATGCTTTACTTTCTGAAATTTTTCGATCCTGCCGAATTGATGCACATCAGGCAGTTTGCCAATTCGATGAAGGGCAGGTTGTTATTTAAACAAAATAATTCGTAATGAACAGATTATGAAAGATATTTATTTTATTGGAGCCGGTGCAATTGCCACTGCGCTGGGTAATGTTTTATCAAAAAAAGAGAATTTTGATGTAACCCTCATCACCATCGAAGAAGATGTGGCAAAGACAATTACCCACGAAAATATCAATAAACGTTACTTCCCTGCAATTCCCCTGGAAAAACGCCTGAAAGCCACCACCGATCATTCTCTGCTTGCAAACAAAGCGGTGGTTTTTATTGCCATTCCATCTGTTGCAACGGTTAAATTTATCGAACAGCAAAGAATTCATCCAGAATCGTTGCTTGTCAACCTGGCCAAGGGTTTTGGCGACGAACGGCGCACCATCATCGAGTGCCTGAACGAGATTGTGCCCAATCATGTCAGCGCGTTAAAAGGACCATCATTTGCCCGTGAAATCATTAATAATCAACCAACTGCTTTTACTGTTGGGGCAGCTGACAAGGCACTTTTCGAGGTATTTTCCGAATTGTTCAGCAAAACCAGCATTTACCTCGATTACAGCAGTGATGTGCGTGGCGTGGAACTGATCTCGATTCTCAAAAATATTTATGCCATTGTGATTGGCATTGTGGATGCGCAGTTTGAATCGCCCAACCTTAAATTTCTGGTTTTCACCAAAGCCATGAACGAGCTGAAGCGGTTGCTGACTGTTTTTGGAGGCAGCGAAAACATTTTATTCAATTATTGCGGAATCGGTGATTTTGCCCTCACTGCACTGAATGATCTTAGCCGCAACCGCACGTTGGGTTTGTTGATTGGTAAAGGTTTTTTTACGGATTATATCTCAGAAAAGGTAGTGCTGGAAGGTCGTATTGCAGTCAATATTTTTTATGAGGAGCTGATGAAGCGGGGTGTCGAAACATCCGGTTTTCCAATTATGGCCGAGCTGTACAAAGTTTTTAAAAACAGCTATGACATTTCAGGATTTGTCGGGAAAATCCTTGCCTGAGCGGTTTTGACTTCAGCTTTTGGCAACTGCACTGTCGAGTAGTTGTGAAAGTTTTTGGGTGAGTTGTATCCTTGAATAGTCGTCGATACTTCTGTTATCAATGTCGGTATCGCCTTTTGTGAAACTGGTGAAAAATCGTAGCACATTATTCCTCAGCCCGATCTCATCCTCAAACCCTGAAACCAGGCCACAATTGGTTTTATGAATTATACCGGCGGCGTCGCCATCCGGGGGACCAATGCACAGGATGGGGCGGCGTGCGGCCATGTATTCGAAAAACTTGCCGGTAAGAATTGACTTCGCGTTGGGCGTGTTGTTGATAAGCAGGAGCAAAACCTGCGATTTCAGCTGTTCCTCGATGACAGCCGTGTGAGGCAAATAGTCAATTTTCCTTACAAACGATGTAAGGCTGTACTTTTCAATGGATTGCGTTACAAAATAGTCAACTTTTCCTACCAGTTTTATTTCCAGATCAGCTGCAAAAGCAGGCCGTTCAGCAGCAAGTTGATGTAAAACTTTCCACAAAATATCCGGATTTCTTGTTTTTACCAGTGAGCCGATGTGTGCAACAGAGAACTTTTTGTCAGGTTCAGGCAATATTTTTGGCAAATCGTCTTCATCAAAACCATTGGTAATTACCTCATAATCACGCATAAAAATTTCCTGAAACTCCCTTTTCATGCCTTCAGAAATAACCACAACTCTGTCGGCCATTTGCAGGGTTTCCAACTCCATTTTTTTATGGCGCCTGTCGGCAAAGCCAGTTAAATTAAGATCGTTGTAGTAATCAATTTTTGTCCACGGATCGCGGAAATCGGCCATCCACGGGATGTCGAATTTGGTTTTTAAACCCAGGGCAATCCGGTGCATGCTGTGCGGTGGCCCGGTTGAAACAATTGCATCCACAGGATTTTTTTTGAGATAATCCGCCAGAAAACGTATGGAAGGCTTAATCCAGAATTTTCGCGCATCCGGAATAAAAAAATTTCCCCTGATCCATACAGCGATTTTCTCGGTGAGTTTTGGTTTTTTCTTTTCTGTCAGAAAGGCAGCATTTATTTTGTCGCCTTTTTTTAGGCCAATAAATTTCTTGTAAATGTCGTAAGGCTCCCAAACCCTGGTTTTCAGTACCTCCAGGTTTGCCGGAATGTCTTTTTCAAGCGTAAAATCAGCAACCGGATATTCAGGATTTGAGGCAGTGTAAACAAGGGGTTCCCAGCCAAAATTCCGGAGGTACTTCACAAATTTCAGCCAGCGCTGCACACCGGCGCCACCGCTGGGTGGCCAGTAATAGGTTATGATGAGTACCTTTTTCAAATTTTACTTAAAATACTTTTTCAGAAATGGAACTTTTAACTCAATTCCCATGGCGCCAATAAAAATCAATATAACTAACAGGCTGGCAATGAGCGAAATATTACCACCGGCATAATAAACCTTTGGCTCGAATTTCCAAACAATTTCGTGATTTCCGGCAGGAACAACCATAGCCCGCAAAATATAATTTGCCCTGAAATAGGGTGCTTCCTTGCCGTCAATAAAGGCTTTCCAGCCTTTGTCATAATAGATTTCGGAAAAGACCACCAGTTCATTTTTCGATGACTCGAAATGGTATTTGAGTTGGTTGGGCTGGTAACTGGTCAGTTCAATCGTGGCTGACGAACCTTTTCCGGGCTGATAACCGGTGAGGAAATCCTGGAAACGGTTGTCAATAATGGCCGTTGTTGATGGGTCGAAACTGGGGAGGGCTTTAATTTCCTCGTCGGCATTCTGAGCAACATCATAATTCTCAACAATCCAGGCATTACCCATTGCACCCGGGTTTTGCCGGGCTTCGGGCTGATTGTTGGCGCCTTTTACGATAAAATATTTTGTATTGAGCATGTTCAACACATTCATATTGTTTTGTGAAATGTGCTCGTCGATCAATTCCTGGTAACGGCGGAATTTTGCACCGTGGTAGCCGCCAATCGACTTGTGAAAATAGGATGTGCTGGCATCGTTGAAAGTGCTCACCGTTGTATTCATCACCCTGAAGTTTGGGTCTTTGTCTTTTAAAATCATTTGGTCGGCAGCAGTAGGTTGGAATGGATTTTCAACTTTGCGGGCGGTTTCAAAATTTTCGCTGTTCACATAACGGTGGTTAACTCCCCACATGTCGATGGTTACCAGCACAATAAGCCCGATAAAGGCGTAGTCTTTCTTTATTTTGTTGAACAGGGCTGCCCAAATGGCCACTGCGGCAAGGGTAATAAAAATGAAAGAACGGACAGCATCAGTCTGTAAAGTTGCTTTCCTGTCAAGACGCAATGCTTCAATGAGTTCAGCGGGAAATCCGGCGTTCACTAATTGCGAATCCATTCTTCCACTGAACTGAAAAAACATTCCTGCAAAAACCGCCAGGAATACGGCCAGACCGCCCGTGATGTAAAATGCGTAGGTGATTTTTTTAAAGGCAGCTTTTTTATCGGTTTCAGGGTCGAAAATCTGTTTTAATGCCAGAATACCCAAAATGGGGATGGTGAGTTCGGCGATGACCAGCGTCATCGAAACTGCGCGGAATTTGTTGTAGCCCGGGATGTAATGCATGAAAAACTCGGTGAAAGCCATAAAGTTATGCCCCCATGCGAGGAGTATCGACAACATGGTTGCTGTAAGCAGCCACCATTTTAGTTTTCCTTTTACCACAAAAAGTCCGAGAATAAATAAAAACATGATGATTGCGCCCACATACACCGGTCCGGAAGTTCCGGGCTGTGTGCCCCAATAGAGCGAAAAATACTGCAGGTACTGAACGGCTTGACCCTGCGGGATGCCCTGGCTCACCATTTCTTTGTAAATGTGTGATTTGGTATCAGGAACCTGCTGCGAGCCTCCGCCCATAAAATCGGGAACAAGCAGGGTAAAAGTTTCGCTGACACCATAACTCCACATGGTTGCGTAATCCTTGTCGAGGCCCGAGGTGCGGTTTTCTTTTTCAGAAGTAAGCTCAGTTTTGCCGCGGATGGTGTATTTACCGTATTCCCAGGTTGCCCAGATGTTCGAAATGTTCACCAGCACAGCCAGCATGGCTGCAACAACCAATACTCCGGTTGCTTTTGCAAAATGCGGCAGCTGTTTTTCTCTGATGTTTTCAACCAACTGATAAATAACAAAAATGCCGGCAGTAAGCAGCAGGTAATAGGTTATCTGTAAATGATTTGTGAATAATTCAAGGCTTAGGAAAAGTGCTGTTAAAGCAGCGCCCCATAAGTATTTTCCCCGGTAGGAGAGGATAATTCCAGCCAGAACAGGCGCCATGTACCCGATGGCATGGGCTTTTGAGTTGTGTCCTGCCTCGAAAATGATGAAGAAGTAGGACGAAAAAGCAAATCCCACAGATCCCAACACCGCCAGCCAGGGATTGACCCGCAATACCAGCATGAGGATGAAAAAACCCAGGAAATACAAAAACATCAGGTTGATGGGGTGGGGGAGTCCCAGTTTCAGCATTTTGTCAACATACCGCACCAGCACACCCTTGTAAATAACCGAAATCTGATAGGCCGGCATGCCCCCGAACATCGAATTTGTCCAGAGCGCTTCCTTTCCTGTCGATTCGCGGTAGTCAACCACTTCCTTCGACATTCCCCTGAACTGGGCAATATCGCCCTGTTTCATTTTTTTTCCATCAAGCACAGGCGAAAAATATATCAGCCCAAGCAACACAAAAAATACAATGGCTGCCAAATAGGGCCACAACTTTTTTAAGTGAATGTTTTCCATCAGGTTACTGTATTGTTTTCGTTATGAATGTTTTATCTCAAATCCGGAGAATTTGTATGGCTATTTTTCCTTTATTTCTTCAAAATCAACATCTTCGGCATGATCATCGTACCCTTTGGTTTTTGGTTTGCCGTTGGGCACATAATCCACGTTTATTTCACCCTCACGACGCTGTGGAGGCGGCGATGTTCCCTGATGAAATTGATTGAACTGATCCTGCGCTTTTTGCACAAATTTCCTCAGCAGGTAAGGAAAAAAATATTTTGAGAGCAGGTAGTACAATAAAATAAACAGGATGATAATTTCGAAAAGCTTCATGTTGGCTTCTTTAGTTTGATAATGAACCAATTTTGTTTGAGCTTGCGAAAGTACGCTAAATTTTGAAAATGACTCTGCGACTGTTTTAAGATTAATGGTCTCAGTTTAATCTGAATAATACCTGCACACCACAAATGGCACACGCATTCAGTACTATGAATATCAGGGCACCCAATGATGTATTTGTTTTATCCGCGCTATGCACTGAGCTTTACGAAGGGTTTCGCTGACTGCCTGCCACCAGGCGATGTGCAGATTGGCCGTCGGGCCGGAGTGCTCCTTTACGATTGTGAATAAGCCAGGTTTGACCGGACTCATTCATAAAAAAACTGTTTCTGACGATAGTACCCCGAAAAAATGAAAAATGGGTTGATAAACAGCATGTGTGACAAGCTGTTTTGTGCGCAAATTTGGAATTTGATTTAACCAACTAACTATGAAGATTTTACCTTTGAAAATGGAAATGTGCAGGAATGATTTTTCCAGAATTATCATCAAAAAAAAAGAAGACGCCTTGCGGTCATCTTCTTTTTCCAATCAATCCTTTCAATGAATGATATTTTGTATTCTATCTTTCGTCGGATACGGTGAGTTTTTTTCTGCCCTTTGCCCTTCTGCGGGCCAATACTTTTCTGCCGTTGGCTGTGGCCATACGTGCTCTGAAACCGTGCTTGTTGGCGCGTTTTCTTCTCGATGGTTGGAATGTTCTCTTACTCATTGTTCTTTATTTTTTAGGGTCGCAAAAATAGAATGAATTTTTTAATCTCAAAGGTATTTTTTAAAATCTTTTAAAAAAGTAATGATTTTGAGGGTTTTTGTAAAGTTGCCTGGCCATTATTTCATTTCACCAGGAATGATGTTAATCGTGCTTTTTCTGCCCTGGCGCAAAACTTCAAGCGTTAATCGTTGGCCTATTGTGCTATCATTTAGTAACTTATGTAGGTCATCAATGGAACTTACAGGTTTATCGTTGAAACCAACAATGATGTCGCCGGTGAAAATCTCGGAATTGTAAGTCTGGCCATTTTTTTCGATTTCTGAAACGTAAACCCCCGATGGTTTTTCGAGTTTGTTGAAATTTACTATTCTTGGCGAGAGCCTGATTGTTTGTCCTACAATTCCAAGGAAAGCTCGTTTTACCTTGCCTTCGGTGATGATTTTGCTGGTGATGTATTCGGCCAGGTTGGATGAAACGGCAAAACAAATTCCCTGAGCCTGCTTGATGATTGCGGTGTTTACACCGATCACTCTTCCCGATGAATCCATGAGTGGCCCGCCTGAATTTCCGGGATTAAGTGCGGCATCGGTCTGGATGACATCATCAATCAACCGGCCCGACTGCGACCTGAGTGTACGCCCAAGGGCGCTGACAACTCCGGCAGTAACCGTGTATTGAAACCCCAGCGGATTGCCAATAGCGATGGCAATCTGCCCCGCCTGCACAGCATCCGAATTTCCAAAAACCAACGGATGACATTCCTGACTAAAAACTTTCAGCACCGCCAGATCGGTGGCTTTATCGGTGCCTTTTACCTCAGGTACAACTTCCTTCCCGTTTGGCAGGGTTACGATAATTTCGTCCGCACTGTCGATCACATGGTTGTTCGTAACAATAAATCCATCCGATGAAACCACAAAACCTGACCCGGTGTTGAAAGGTTGCTGGTCGGGCGGAATATTGGGCTGTGCCTGTCCTTTTCTTCTTGTTTTGATGTTGACAACCGACCGTGAGGCCAGCTTTGCCACGTTGACAACCGTTTTTGAGTAGCTGTCCAACAGTGCGCCATCCGTAAATCCATTCAGCCCGCTTTGCGAAAAATCAGTGAGTGTATCGATAAATTCAGTCATATTTCTATTAAGTTTTCAAGCCCCTAACTAAATTCAGACCAATAAAATTGAGGTGACAGATTGTCGTAAGTTTTATAAATTCAATCTGGATTTCTCTGGACAGCAGGAAATACAAGCACCTTGAATACTCAATACAAACTTTTTTCTTAGCTGCATCACAGGCTTAACCGGAAATGGCAAAATTTTCAAAACATCGTTTTTTTTATTTTTTCTTTGATGCTTTGGCTTTTGAGTTGAAATCCAAAGCAAGTTTAATCCAATGTTCAACTTTTTTTTGGTTTCGCAATCCAAATTCGTCAATCATGATATAACCTTTCATCGGACGTTTTGTAAAATCCATCGTCCGACACCCGTCTTTTTCAACCTCCTCGTTATGAAGCGCTGGATCAATGCGACACATCAACTCATTTTTGATGATGCCAAGACACATTTTTTCGTTTAACATAAAAACCAAGCCTCCCATCATCTCTTTTTCAGTAAATCCTTCGATTTCTGAAATGCTTTCCCTAATTCTGTCGGCTAATTTTTCATCGTATGCCATGGTACTAAAAAATTAAGATTAAATACCTGTCAATTTCATTGGCTGGAATCGAAACCGAACTTCCTGTTTCTTTCCTTACTTCATTGAATCTTTATGGCCTTTAAATTTTTCGTACAGGCACTTTCCGGTTGGCGTTTGGGCAAGTCCGCCCAACCCTGTGCAGCATAACGCGGATGGCAATGCATTTCCAACAGATTTCATCGCATCGATCACTTCATGGTAGGGTATTACGGCATCAAATCCTGCAAGGGCCATAATACTTGCATTGTAAGCGTTGGTTGCAGCCATAATATTTTTACCCAGACAAGGCACTTCAACCCTTACTGCCACAGGGTCGCACACCAGGCCCAGTTGGTTTTGTAAAGCCATTGAGGCAGCGTCGATGGCCTGTTTTGCAGTGCCTCCGTTTAATTCAACCAGCCCGGCAGCAGCCATGGCGGAACCTGAACCTGCCTCTACCTGGCAACCCCCTTCTTCTGCAGAAAATGTGTACTTGTCTGCGATAAATACACCGGTAATTCCTGCAGCAAGAAATGCTTTTACCATGGCTTTCAGATCAAATTCTTCCTCCAGAAGTGAACCGAACAAGGCGCCTCCCAGCACGCCGCAACTGCCGGCTGTTGGCGCCGCAACAATTAGCCCCATCGAACTTTTTACTTCCATCAGGGCAGCGGTGTAGGCTATGATTGTGCTGTTAATTGTTTTTTGAATGCGACCCTCTTTTACTGCTTTTCCAATCAATGGCGACTGAGCGCCTAAAATCCGGTCTTCGAAGCGGGTGCCTTTTAACCCTTCCTCAATGGATTTTTTTACAATAAGAACAATCTCCTCCATTTTCCTCACGATGGCATCCCTGCCAAGTCCGGTGCGGGCACTTTCGTAAATTATTGCCAGTTCCGATAATGAAAGGTGTTTGTCCGAGGCCAAATCCAGCATCTCCTCCACGGTGGTAAAAGGAAGGTTTATCTCAGTAGCAGAAGGCGCCGGCATAACGGGTTCCAACTCATTCTTCAGGTATGCATTTCCAATCAGACCGGGAATGGTTCCAATCTCATTACTCAAATTTCTACCGGATTTAATATTCATCAGCAGATTTTGATCCTTATCCTGCGATTTGTAAAATTGAAAATCCGTCAGATTACTCCTTAGGATGCTC
>CALFEP010000170.1 GCA_937950125.1 uncultured Bacteroidota bacterium | reverse complement strand
TGGGGAATGGTCGATCTGGGCAGACCCTTGGGCGATTATGGCGACATCATCGGCTACATCCCGCAGGTTCGCGAAACGTACAGCTATTTCCAGAGCGCCTATCCACAAATGAACGAATACATGTTAGCCATTGGAGAAAGCACCACCAGCCAGCGCGAAGAACTGTATGTTGACCTTTCGTCCTGCGAACAGATAATGGCCATCGAGCAGGCACAGGCGTTTGCCCTCCAACGCTGCAAAACGGCACGCGAAGCGTTAAAACTCATCACCCACCTGCTCGAAACCTATGGATTCAGGCCATCGTGTGTCGGTGAATCGGAGGATCTGGTTATTGCTGATCCCAACGAAGCCTGGGTGCTGGAAGTATTCAGCGTGGGCAACAGCTGGAAAAAAGACAGCGGAAAACCCGGCTGTATCTGGGCTGCACAAAGGGTTCCGGACGATAATGTGCTGATTATTCCCAACTGGAGCATCATCAAAGAAATCAACCTTACTGATACAGCCAACTTCAAGGCTTCATCCAACTACATGCAGGAAGCCATCGACAGGGGATGGTACGATCCCAAAAGCGGAAAACCATTCATCTGGCAGGATATTTATGCACCAATCCCACGTGAGTGGGCTACCAGCCGGTTCTGGCTTTTTTATTCGCAACAGGCACCCAATTACACCCAATGGCCTGACCGCTACTCCACCGACCCATTTTCAGGAACAAATCCTTACATCCAATTCGTTGAACCACTGTCGATTTACCCTTTTTCGGTTAAACCAGATAAAAAAATGAACGTCCAGGATGTGATGGCCTTCCAGCGTTCGACTTTCACCGGAACTATTTATGATAAAGAAAACTCGCCTGGATGGTTCTTTCCGGACGAAAATGGAAAAATGGTGAAAAGCGTTCATGCTACTCCTTTTCCAACCACCGAATGGCGTAAATTATTGAAAATTAACAACCGGCGTGATGTCACCCGCGCCCGTGGCGAATATGGCATGATTGCGCACCTTCGTGGCTGGCTACCCCGTGAAATCGGCGGTGTTTACTGGTTTTTTGTCGATAATGCCTTTGTCAGCGCTTATGTTCCGATGTATGCGGGAATTACTGATGTTGCGGAATGTTATAAACGGTATGACAAGGAAGCTTTTGACGAAAATTCCATCCGCTGGGCGGTCGATTTTGTGGATAACCTCATGTATCTTAAATGGCAAAGTGCTGTGAAAGACCTGCATGAATTGCGCGATCCGCTTGAGAAATCATTTTTTGACGCACAGGAAACCGTCGATCAGAAATTTATGGAGCTTCAAAAGAAAAGCCCAGAGAAGGCTAAAAAATACCTGACCGATCTTACCATCGAAAGGCAGAAAAAAACATTGCAGCTTTTTAAAGACCTTCGCATTAAACTGATTACGAAGTACACGAATAACAAGCAGGGGATTTAGGGGGGGAGTTGTAAGTTGTAAGTCGTAAGTCGTAAGTCGTAAGTCTGCAGTCTTCAGTCTTCAGTTGGCAGTCAGCAGCATTCAAAAGCAGGACGCAAGCCCCGAAATCGGAAATTTTATGGGTACAATAACTTTTTTTGAGGGGATGGCGGCCTTGAATTGCAAGCGGCAATCTTCAGTTGGCAGTTAGTAGCATTGGAAAGTAGATCGCAAGCCTCGAATCCGGAAATTTTATAGGTACAACTACTTTTTTTCTGATTGGATGGCGGCGTTTAATTGCAGTTGGCAGTCAACAGCTGGCAGTTGTGAGTAAGAAAAAAGGGGATGATAATATGGGATTTGGTACTTTAAGGGAAAACCCTGTAAATATCTTTACGGTGAACAATTCTTGCAAACTCAACAACACCATTTTCAATAAACAAACCAATACGATAATCACCTACTCTTATCCGGTATGCATTTTTGTAACTTTTTAGCTTTTTCAAATTATTGATCTGTCCTGTATTTAAGGCATTTTCAACGTTTTCAATTGTATCAGCAACTTCATTTTTAACACTTTCCAGTGTTAGCTTATCAAGGTCTTTATAAAAATGCTTTAAGAAAGTCGTCTTCATTTTCGACCGAGTTTTGCTAACACATCCTCACGTGATACTTTTTGAGTTCTGTCGGTTTGTTTTAGGAGCATAGTAAGTCCAAGATCTTCCTGTTCTTCCTGACTAAGTAATTTAGTTGATATTCGCATCTTTTTTAGTAAATCCGAAATCAGCTTTAATTCGGCTTCATCTTTTGGCTTGACTAATAACGATTCCATCATTTTACGTTTTTTTGCAAAGTTAATTTTTTAACATTTAATTTTTTACAACGGCTAAATTAAGGTATTAAAAAATGAAAAGTAATCATCTTCACTCCAACCTCTTACTTCTTTTAGCTGCCATCATCTGGGGTTTTGCCTTTGTAGCGCAACGGGCAGGGATGGAACATGTTGGGCCGTTTACCTTCAATGGAATCCGTTTTTTGCTGGGTGGTTTATCGTTGTTGCCCTTTTTGCTTTTGCCCTCAAATAGGACTGGTAATGAAGGAAATCAGGCTCCGGCATGGAATAAGCCGACAATGATTGCTGGCGTGCTCGCAGGTTTAGTACTTTTTACTGCTGCCTCCTTTCAACAGGTTGGAATGATTTACACAACGGCCGGAAAAGCAGGATTTATCACAGGCTTGTACGTGATTCTGGTTCCCGTTTTCGGGATGTTCACCGGACACAACACTCGTTTCAGTATTTGGTTAGGGGCAATTGTTGCAGTTGCCGGATTGTATTTTCTGAGCATCACCGACCAGTTTACCATCGATCCGGGCGACGCTTTTGTTTTGGTCAGCGCCTTCTTCTTCGCCGTTCACATTCTTGTCATTGCCAGGTTTTCCAAAGCGGTGAGTATAATCAGGTTGTCGGTCATCCAATTTTTTACAACATCGGTTCTCAGCCTTTTGGTTGCCCTGCTGACTGAGGAAATAATTCTATCTGATGTTTTTTCTGCCGCAATTCCAATTCTTTACGGTGGAATTTTTTCGGTAGGAATTGCCTACACGCTCCAGGTGGCAGGCCAAAAACATGCCCACCCGGCTTCTGCATCCATCATTCTTAGCCTCGAATCGTTGTTTGCCGTTGTTGGCGGATGGCTTGTTTTAAACGAACAAATGAGCGCCAGAGGACTTTTTGGCTGTGTATTGATG
>CALFEP010000169.1 GCA_937950125.1 uncultured Bacteroidota bacterium | reverse complement strand
GAAAACTGGATCGGATATTTCCTCGAGCACCCATTAGACCCTGAGGATGCTTTTATTGGTGTTTGGGAAAAACTTACCCGCATAAGTACCCACGACTGGACCATGGTAAAAATAAACGGGCAATGGATTTGTGCCTCCACCATCACTCCCATTGAGTTTGGCGATGGCCTTATTGTCACCGTATCAGAAGATTGCCAACTTATCTGGAATTATGCTTCAGAGCCTGCCGAAAGCTTTGCATATTCTCCCACAGAGTATTATTCGTACGAAGAAAAAGCAGAATACACACCCTTTTATTTTGAGATGGACTCCACAAGCGGCATTCAGGAAATCGGTCTAACAGTAAACGATTCCTGTGTTGGAGCCGCTGCGATAGAACCAGGTGATTCGATTGTGGAAGTAAACGCCTACCTTGCTGGTTTTCCATCGGGTGTACCTATTGAGGTAGAAACCTGGAGTGGTTACAAATCTGCAAAATTAAGTCCGGTCAAATATTCGCTGGTTGACCCGTTTACCCGTAAACGTATTTGCCGCAAGGTTTATACCGGTGAACAAAAAGCATATTACATCCTTTCCTTCAAGACGGGTGAAACAACAGAGGAAAATCCTGTGGCTTTGTTACATCCCGCTTCGCCTAATCCGTTTGGTAGCTCCACCATGCTGGGCTTTGTACTTAACCGGCAGGCAAATGTATCGCTAACAGTTCACGACCTGCAGGGCACTACGGTAAAAACACTGCTTCGGGGTTCCTATCACGAAGGCTTGTACGATGCCGCCTGGACAGGTACGGATGCTTCCGGAAAACAAGCCGGAAACGGAATTTACATCGTCAGGTTAACCGTTGACGATAAAATAATTACAAACGAAAAAGTTGTGTTGATAAAATAACCACCACATCCCCAACCCTTCCCGTTCATTGAGCCTGTATGGCTGACAGGCCTGACGAAATGAAAGGTATTTGGAGCGTGATATTAAAAAGTATTTGATCAACAAATATTACAAAAAATGATTGACGTTTGATGATTAACGATTTTTGATTTAAGAAGTATGTTAGAATCAAACAAGTTTACAATCAGGATTCGTTAATCGTTAATCCGAAATCAGTTAAGCATATACATTATAAACGGACATTTAATTACCAAAAATCATGAGGTTTTTTATTATTGTTATTATTATTTTGTCAGTAAATGGCATTTCTCACGCCACTATTCTCACAGTAAAACCAGATGGCACGGGCGATTTTATCAAAATACAGGATGCCATTAATGCGGCGGTTATTAATGATACGGTACTGGTATGGCCAGGAACTTACTACGAAAATCTGCACATCGCATCCAAACCCATTACCATAGCTAGTTTTTACCTGACTACAGGAGATAAGCAGTATATCTATCAAACCATCATTGACGGAAGTACTATTAAAAACTCAGTAATTGTTGCCGATAATTTCCCAACCGGTACAACAGGAACCATCTTTGGTTTTACTATTCAGAACGGTGACGCAAGATACAACCATATCAATTATCCAACCCAGTACATGGGATGGGGAGGAGGAATATTAACGTACCATGCTGATATGAATATTATTGGTTGCCTGATCCAAAATAATCTTGCACAACAGGATGGAGGAGGTATTAAAGCAATGTATTCATCATTAGTATTATCAGAAACTACAATTCGAAAAAATACTGCATTTGCTAAGGGTGGAGGCTTATGGTTTGCTGGCGGAGAATATTTGAACTTGGATACAATCAATCTGAATAGCATTTATTTCAATCATTCGGTAATGGGTAACGATTTCTTAAAGCATTTTAGCCTGGAAATGCCTACACTTAGGCTTGATACAGCGACAACACTCGATGATCACGGATATTGTATTTTAAATAGTGATTCTCAGGGTTCTCCTGTATATGATATTGAGCTTGTTGCCAATGTAGCCATGATAGAGCAGGTTGATGCAGATGTTTATGTAAGCCCGAACGGCGATAATTCAAACAGCGGTCTTTCGCCGGAAGAACCGCTGAAAAACATCTGGTATGCCATGACAAGAATAATTACGGATACAAATGACAAACGAATAGTGCATATAATGCCCGGAATTTATAGCCCATCAGAAAATAGTGAAATTTATCCAGTTAATGCCCGTAGTAATTCCTGCCTCGAAGGTGAGGATATGAACACATGCATCCTCGATGCCGAACAGACCTGGTTTCATTATAGTTGCCATTCACAATCCTATGGAATGAGAATAAAGAACCTGTCACTGATAAATGGTAATTCGATTACTTATTTAGATTCACGTTTTAAGCCAGGTTCTATAGCTTTGGATTGGGCATACTATAATTATTCACTTGAAAATTTGAATATTCAAAATTGTTATGGTTTATCATCAAGCGCTTGTCGTATGTTTACTAATGACTTTTTATCACTGAATAATATTTCAGCAATGGATAATTTTGGGGGGCAGACTATTTATGCTTCCTATAGTGACCAAATATTGAAGGATGCAATAAAAGCAAAGAATATTTCAGTCATAAATAATTCGTATTATTTAGTCGGATACGGTTTTACTGGTGGCGCTTTTGTTATTGGTACATCCTACCTTACTCTTCCTCTCCGTGCTACCGTTGCAGGAGCAGCTATTTGTGGAAATAAAAATTATGACTGGTGGGGCGGTTCACAGCACCTCGAATGTTTCCTGGTAAACGGAGGAACAAATAATATCACCAACGTAACAGTTGCCGGCAACGAAAACGATAATCATTTGCCCGGCGCTTATGCAACCTGGGAAAATATGACATCACGCGTTTATAATTCCATTTTTTACAACAACGAACATCCCTCCATCATCCTTGGTGTGGAGCCACCTCTAGAGAATCCCGGAGAATTGTTTCTGGATTACTCCCTCATTGAGCAGGGTCTCGACGACATCTGGAATCAACAGAACTTCAACATTCTGCATTACGGCGTCAATAACATCGAGGGAAATCCTTTGTTTACCGGAACGGGCGAATATCCCTACCAATTGCAGGCAGGTTCGCCATGTATTGATGCCGGCACACCCATGTACGAACCAGGCATGGAACCTCCCTACATCAAACACGAAAACGGCAAATACATCCTTTACACCCACGGCATGGACACCATCCACCTGCCCGCCACCGACCTGGCCGGCAACCCCCGTATCGCCTACGGCAGGATAGATATGGGCGCTTATGAATTTG
>CALFEP010000168.1 GCA_937950125.1 uncultured Bacteroidota bacterium | reverse complement strand
TAAAACGAAAGGGCGTTTCCCTTTCTTGTTGTGTTTCAGCCTTTCAGGCTGAGGGGTTTACTCTGGTTGGTTTAATCGAAAGGGCGCTGCCCTTTCTTGAAATGTTAAAACCTTTCAGGCTTTGAAAAAGTGTTCCGATCCCGCGAAGGGATCGAAACGCTTGATTTGACAAGGTTGAAAAATCATTATGGCTTTGGTGAAATGCCGTTATTTGGCTCTTTTCAGGCTGAAAGCCTGCAACATCAAAGAATCGGATTGCCCATTTTTTAAAGGCACCCTGAAAGGGTGCAACAAGGTGTAAGCAGCGTTGTTTCAGCCTTTCAGGCTGACAGGTTCACTCTGGTTGGTTTAATCGAAAGGGCGTTGCCCTTTCTTGGTTTGTTTCAGCCTTTCAGGCTGAGGGGTTTGCTGAGGTTGTTTTAAACGAAAGGGCGTTGCCCTTTCTTGGTTTGTTTGTGCCTTTCAGGCTGAGGGGTTTACTCTGGTTGGTTTAAACGAAAGGGCGTTGCCCTTTCTTGTTGTGTTTCAGCCTTTCAGGCTGAGGGGTTTACTCTGGTTGGTTTAATCGAAAGGGCGTTGCCCTTTCTTGAAATATGCAAGCTTTTCAGGCTTGTTCCCTGATTTGAACTCTTTCAGGTTAAGATAAAACTTATTTTCTGGTGGTTTCTTCTTCCCAAATCCGGCCCGCATATTTCAAGCTGGCTTTGCATCCATTTTTTGAAAACACCCGGTAGGACACTATTTTTCCATCTTTCCATTTCATGTCAACCTCAAATCCGCCGCGGGCACAAAGGCCTTTCACTTCGCCATTTTTCCATGCATCGGGAAGGGCAGGAAGCAGTTCGATGTATCCCTGATGGCTTTGGATGAGCATTTCGGCAATGCCTGCAGTTGCGCCAAAGTTGCCGTCGATTTGGAACGGGGGGTGAAGATCGAACAGGTTAGGCGCTGATTTTTTTGTCAAAATGGTGTTGATGGCGCTAAGAGCTTCGTTGCCATTTTTGAGCCGTGCCCAGAAGTTGGAAACCCAGGCTGCGCTCCATCCTGTGTGGCCTCCACCATGTGCAAGGCGGTATCGGAGCGATTTTTCGGCAGCAGCCACAAAATCGAGAGTATGTTCCTGTGTGTAGGTATTGCAGGGATGAAGTCCGTAAAGGTGCGACATGTGCCGGTGTCCGGGTTCGGTTTCCTGCCAGGGGTCGGCCCATTCGAGGAGTCTGCCGTCATCGCCGATAATTGGTTTTAAAAGGTTTTGGCTGGCAGTTTTAATTTTTTCAATTACTGTATCCTTGTCTTTCAGTATTTCAGCGCTTTTCAGCACATTGGTAAAAAGTTCGCCGATGATCAGTTGGTCGTGCGATGGTCCCATGCTGATGGTACCGGTGCTGCCGTCGGGAGCGAGGAAACTGTTTTCGGGTGAGGAGGCCGGACCAGAAACCAGTTTTCCGGTAACGGGATCAGCCACAAGCCAATCAAGGTAAAAACGTGCGGCATTTTTCAGGGTGGGGTATATTTCACGCAGATAGGCGGTGTCGCAGGTAAAAGCAAAATGTTCCCAAAGGTGCTGGCAGATCCAACCGCTGGCGCCGGAGGTGAGTCCCCACGAAGGGTGCTCACCGGGGGAGGTAAATCCCCACACATTCACAATCGGGTTGATGCACCAGCCTTCTGCCCCAAATTGTACCCTGGCGGATTTTGTGGCCGGAGCTTCATTTTCAAGAATGAACCGGATGAGTGAAAGGTGCATTTCGCTCAGGTTGGTCACCTCCGCCGGCCAGTAATTCATCTGAACATTAATATTTGTGTGGTAATCGCAGTTCCAGGCAGTCTGGATTTTGTTTGCCCAGATACCCTGAAGGTTGGCTGGAAGCGTGTTTTCACGTGAAGAAGCGATCAGCAGGTAGCGGCCATACTGAAAATAAAGTTGGGTGAGATAATTGCTGTTTCCGGTGGTTTTCACTTGTTGCAAAAGGCTGTCGGTAGTAATGTTGGTATCATTTTCAGCATCATCAAGCTGAAAAGAAACCCGGTTGAAATATTTCTGGTAATCAGCGATGTGCTCATTTTTCAGAAAATCAAAACTTTTCACAAAAGCCTCATCCATCGTTTTCCTGATAATATTTTCATAATCGTTGCCTTTGTAATCCGGGTAAACCGGAAGATAATCCGTGGCTGCCGCCAAAATAATGATGGCTTCATCA
The DNA here is from genome assembly GCA_937950125.1 of uncultured Bacteroidota bacterium. Classification (GTDB taxonomy): domain Bacteria; phylum Bacteroidota; class Bacteroidia; order Bacteroidales; family 4484-276; genus CALFEP01. The sequence goes on along the minus strand of CALFEP010000168.1, from coordinate 24,687 downwards.
GCCCCCTCGATCACAAGGTTACCGGAGGTTGACGATTGTTTTCCTCCTTTGGTCTTCGCTTTCAGACTCGCCAGAAAATGCATCCCATCGCCCCCCTGACCATTGTTGAGGACTCCTGACATCATCAGATCATTATTTTCCACGGAAGTGGTAAACCTTTCGGGGCGACTGAGTGAAATTTTACAACTGATTGCTCCTTTTTTATCTGCCGAAATCCTTACAATCAGCGCATTGGCTGGAACACTCACAAAATATTCACGCGAAAACCTGATTCCGTCCTGTTCGTAGCTTACGCTAACGATGGCATCTTCGAGACTGAGTTCACGATGATAATTCTGAAAAGGATTTTCGTTCCCAAAATCCATCCACAGATCGCCAAGTGTTTGGTAACAGCCAAAGGGAACGTTTGCCCCGTTGCCCTCGCCTGAACCGGCGCCCAGGCAAACCTGCGTCTTGTTAGTAAGTTCGGTGGCTTCCCTGAATTTCCCTTCAAACAACAAATTCCTGATTTCACCCAGGTATTTTGGTGCCTCGGGATTGTCGTTTTCGAAATGGCTTCCGCTCCACAAGGTCTTTTCATTCAACTGAACACGTTCACGGTTTACATCACCAAAAACCATTGCACCCAATTGCCCGTTGCCCAGAGGCAGCGCTTTCAGCCATTCGGAATCATCTTTCCAGGCGTTATCGTTATCGGGGATGGAGGCGTTTGCCGGTTCATCATACCAGAGCCTGAGGTATGTTTTCTTTTCAGTACAACCCCAAAAACAAAGAATCAACAGGGATAGAAAAACAATTTTTATTTTCATTTTGATCAAAATGTATGAATGATGAACCTACGAACCTATTACCCTGACAGGGTTTTAAACCCTGTCAGGGTTATACCTGACGTTTTTCTGACTCCTATACCCGTAAATAGCCACCACCACAAAACAAATAAAAGGCAGCACAAACGAAATATTTACTGCCGGATAACCGCCAATGGTTCCAACATCCATGATGGCGCCCTGCAGCGGAGGCATAAGCGCACCGCCGACAATGGCCATCACAAGACCAGCGGCGCCAAGCGTGGCATCTTCGCCAATTCCTTCGAGGGCTATTCCGTAAATGGTCGGGAACATCAGCGACATGAAGGCCGAAGTGGCGATGAGGCAGTAAAGCCCGGCCATCCCCTGGATAAAAATTGTGCCTAACATGGTTACCATGCCACCAATGGCAAAAGCAGTAAGCAGCTTTTTTGAATTTAAATATTTCATCAGGGCTGTGCTGATGAACCGGCTGGAAAGGAAAATAACCATCGCAAGGATGTTGTACTGTTGACCCGTTGACTTGTCGATGCCCAGATTTTCGGCATACTGGATAATAAAAGTCCAGCACATGATCTGAGCGCCTACGTAAAACATCTGTGCAATTACGCCTTCCCTGTAGTGTGGATTGGTGAGCAGCCTCCTGAATGTATCTTTATTTCTGTTGTTGCTTTTGCCGGTATTGTGGGTGGGCATTTTTGTTAAAAAAACGATCAGAAACATGATCAGGACAGCAAGACCCAGCATCAGGTAAGGGTCGCGGATGATCGCAAGATCGTGCGTACGGATCATCGCTTTTTCGGAAGTTGCGAGCGAATGAAAAATAAGCTGTCCTGAATTATTGCGGGCTTCGGAATGTAAAGAAGTGAGGATGACATTGGAAGCCACAAACATTCCAAGCAACGAACCCACCGGGTTGAACGATTGAGCCAAATTAAGTCGGCGTGTAGCAGTTTCCGGGTCGCCCATCGAAAGAATGAACGGGTTGGCGGTAGTTTCCAGAAATGCAAGGCCAAAGGTGAGGACGTAAAGCGAAACCAGGAAAAAGCCGAAAACCTCATATTTTGCAGAAGGGTAAAACAGAAATGCCCCTGTGGCATAAAGCCCCAAACCCAATAAAATGGCTTTTTTATAGCTGAATTTTTTGATAAAAAGTGCGGCGGGAATGGCCATGGTTGCATAACCGCCGTAAAAGGCAAACTGAATGAGGGCGGCTTTGGCATTTGAAATTTCCATGATGGTGCTGAACGCCGCTACCATCGGGTTGGTGATGTCGTTGGCAAAGCCCCATAACGAAAACAGGCAGGTGATCACAATGAATGGAACCAGGTACTGCTTTTCGACGATTTTCTTATTTATGTTCATGAAAAATGAGTTGTATTAAGCGTATTAATCAATGCTTGTAAGATACTCATCACCTGATACTTTTTTTGGTAAAAAGTGTGATGTCTGAACTATACCAGCCAGGTTTTCCGGATTTTCCGGCAAGTACGGAAACCACTGTTTTACCACCTCAAACCGTAAACCGGACCAAAATTTGCGCATGCCCGGTAATCGCTGCTTTCTTTGTCCTGTCCGTAAGATGCCCATGCTGAAGGTCTGAAAATCTGGTCATCCCCGACATTGTGCATGCAAACCGGAATCCTGAGCATCGAAGCAAGGGTGACGAGGTCGGCGCCAATGTGACCGTAGGAAATGGCGCCATGATTGGCGCCCCAGTTTGCCATCACCGAATAAACATCCGTGAAAGCCCCTTTTCCGGTTAATCTTGGGGCAAACCATGTTGTAGGCCAGGTCGGGTTGGTTCTTTCGTCAAGAATTTTGTGAATTTCGGTGTCAATTTCAACAGTCCAGCCTTCGGCGATTTGCAGCACCGGACCCAGGCCTTTCACCAGGTTGACGCGCGACATGGTCACCGGCATCTCACCGGCTGTCCTGAATTGCGATGAATAGCCGCCACCCCTGAAATATTCACGGATTGCCTGTGGCCACCGGGTATTTTCGAGGCAGCGTTCCATTTCTTCTTCAGTTATCTGCCAAAAGGGCTTCATTGCGGGATTGCCGTTATTATCCCTTTGCTGTGCAGTGGCATCAAGGGTTGTCGAGCCGGAATTGATCAGGTGGATGATGCCGTTGGCCGCTTTTCCCGAAAGAGACAAACCCGTTACCCTTTTTACAGCTTCGGGGCTCCAGAAAGTGCGCACATCCGAGAAAATCTGTGCCGTATTGGTGAGCAGGTGGCCAAAAAGCATGGCTACACCGTTAAGGCTGTCGTTTTCGGTTGCCAGAATAAACGCCTGACGGATGCCGTTCCAGTCGAAGGACGAATTGAGGATGGCTTCAGGGAAATCGGCGTTGGGCATGTAATCCGTCCACTGCCGCTGCCCCTGGAAACCGGCTGCCAGCGCATTATGCCCCATGGATTCTTCACCAAATCCTTTGTTTTTCAGAGCAGGATTGCCAATCATCAGGTCACGGATGATCAGGGTCATTTTTACCACGGTTTCCCACTCGTAATCTTTCCGTTGCCGGTCGGCCTGGTTGTGTGGGTTGTTGTGATCTTTTCCCTCATGGCAGTATTTTTTTGTCCAGGCCAGCGCTTTTTCAAACTCGGCTTCGTCGTAAATCTTTTCATCGATTCTTCTCAGCATTTCAGTCTGATCGACAAACTCGGTTCGCATTCCCAGGTAATCGTGAAAAAACTCAGGATTGACCATCGAACCGGCAATGCCCATCGAGGTGTAACCAATCGAGAGGTACGATTTCCCTTTCATTTGGGCGACAGCCAGACCAGTCTTTACAAACCGGAGGATTTTTTCCTTTACGTCTTCAGGAATGGTTTCATCGCCGGCATCCTGCACATGATGACCGTAAATTCCGAAAGCCGGCAGTCCTTTTTGGGAGTAACCGGCTAATGCAGCGGCAAGGTAAACGGCTCCGGGTCGTTCGGTTCCGTTGAAGCCCCACACTGCCTTTGGAATCCATGGATCGGCGTCCATCACTTCGGTGCCGTAACACCAGCATGGCGTAACGGTGAGCGAAACTTCCACCCCTTCGCGCCTGAATTTGTCGGCACACATAGCAGCTTCGGCCACACCGCCGATGGTGGTATCGGCAATGACACATTCTACGGGTTGCCCGTTGCCGAAAAAGATGTTTTCTTCAATCAGTTTTGCGGCCTGCCTGGCCATGTTCATGCATTGACTTTCCAGCGATTCGCGCACTCCGCGCTCACGGCCGTCAATCACCGGCCTGATGCCAACTTTGGGCAACCGGCCAATTAATCTGTTGTTTTGATTATTTTCAACCATTTTTGATTTTTTTCTTTTAAGTCCCTTTTTTTTGTAACTAATCTGCCCGATAGTCAGGAAAAATCAAAAAACTCAATACCCTTTAAAAAATATTGAATTCATTTTGAAGGATTTAAACCTGCTATTTTCAATATTCATTTGATTAAGGCAGGTTAAACATAAACTGATTGTAAGTAAAATATTATTTAGAAAAATTACCTGTGGTTTTTCCTTCCTGCAGCACCCAAATTATAAAGTTAACCAAATGGTAACAGCTAACGGATTGTAATTTGAGGTTCTATAATTTAACAACCTTTCGTTGGATGGTTTTAGTTCCATCATTAATTTTCACAATGTAAACCCCACGTTCATAATTAGAAAAGTCAACGCTTGTTATTACATCAAGAATTGGCATGTGAATCATTTCTTTGCCTCCAACAGTAAACAGTGAGAGTGTAACGTTATCACCAAATATATAGCTCTCAATGCTAAAAAGTTTATTAACAGGGTTTGGGTAGAATTTAACATTATCCAATAATTCAATAACTTCCTGTGAATTAACAATATTGGAACGCGTAGTAGTGAGAGTATTTTGTGCTGATTTTTCAAAACCAATAAAACATGGGTCAGGTTTTACTATTTCAACTTGATAAAAAATAGTGCCATTGGGTGGGGTCAAATCGGTGTATGTAAAAGTATTACCAGCTTGTTCAGCAATTTTTTGCAAGTCTCCACCAGCAGTTCCACGGTATATATTAATTGAAGAATAACTAAAACCTTCGTATTGATCCCATATTAAATTCCATGCACCTCCAATCCCGGAATTGATTGTCAGGTGAAGCGTTTTATGATAATTGCTCATATCTGTTTCATATCCACAGGTATCAATTACGCTTATCCTGTATCTGCTTGCATTTTGTCTTGCATCGGAAAGTGTGTCAACAAAAAAGCATATTTCATCAGCATTTTTTACTCCAATCCTTTCGTAACTATTTGTCTGGGAGCCTTCTTTATAAATTACAACCGAATCAAAGGTGGGGTTTCCGGTTTGCTCCCAAATAATTGTATTTTGATTTAATGCGTCAACAGTAACCATACAAATTGGGAAAGACATGGTTTTTGGACTGACCTGAATATAAAATGCTGTATCAGAGGGACAACCATTATCGAATACATCAAGGGTTATGTTTTTTAATCCCGAACTTGCCCATATGATTTCATAAGGACCACCTCCCGAACCGTTAAGTACTGTTCCATTATCAAACGACCATAAATAAGTAGCCATGGATGAAGCCGAACCATCATAGGAAATGGTAGCCGTTTCGCTGAAACAAATAACTTCAGGAGCCGAAATAGCCATTGCGGCAATGGGTTGGTGGTTGATAGCTTTTGAAGTAACCGCTGTTAAACAACCGTTATCATCAATGTATAAAGTCACTGTTTTTTCACCCAAGTCATCCCATTTTACTGTATATGGACCAGGTCCTGATCCCGAAACAACATTAGCATTATTGAAGTCCCAGTAAAATGTTGCTGAGTCTGATGCCTGCCCTGTAAATTGAATTATCGTACTCTGATTTTCACAAACAAAATCATCAAGTACAAAATCCGATATGGGCTGATAAACTGGTAAAGTAATGGTGTAAACATTTGAATTACAGCTATTTTCGATGACAATTAAGGAGATGGTTTTATTTCCTGGAGTATCCCAGTTGACTACATATTCACCCTGCCCGCTACCTGATAGAATATTTCCACCGTCAAAGTTCCATTGGTAAAATGCATTTGCAGAGGCATTGCCAGTATAAGTTATTAATATGCTCTCGCTGCCGCATAATTGTAAGGCATCTAGTGAAAAAGTGGATGTAGGTGTTTGAAACCAGGTGACTGGCAAGTTTTCACTATACACTTCGGGTTGGGTAGATTTTAACCTGACAAGATAAGGAGCTCCGGCTGTAAGGGTATCAGGTACAGGTACCTCCAAAATAAATGAATTGGTGGTGTTAATACTTAAAAGATCAATTGGGTTATTAAAACTACCACTGATGTCAGAAAGCTGAATGATAAAACTATTTTCAGGCTGAAATGTAGCAAAAACTTCAACTCCAATTTCAATGGATTCGCTCTCACAATAGATATTTCCTGATGTCACAGCAAAGTTAAAATACTTCTGCGCAGGCAGTGAATACCAACTTTCATGTCCCAGAAACCAGTCATTTGTCCCGTTTGCTTCCGTGTCATAGGCAGTTACAACAAATTTATTGGAAAAGTTTGCATCTGGTATTGAGTATTCTGTCTGATTTCCGACATCAATAGCGTTTGCATAGGAAAATTCATCTATTGGGTTGTAGTAAATTATGTAACCGGCAATATCATTTTCTATATTTGGTTGCCATGAAATGTTTACACCCTCGGAAGAATTACTTTTAAATAGGGCAATTGGCGTAGAAACAGGAGCTGCAACCTCAGGTGTAAGCAAGAAATTTGAGTAATCAACAATTCCTGAATTTATATTGTCATACATGTCATAAATCAAATCGTCAATTTCCTCGGTGTTGGTGGTACCCCACCAGTTATAAGTGGCACTTATGCTTTTTGATGATAGATTTTTAAGAGCATAATTTTGAGTCTGGAAAAAGTTATTGCCAATAATGCTAATGTTTTCAAAATTTTGTACGATTATGGCATCAACTGAATTGCAAAATGTAGTCAGACCAATTACTACATCCCCATAATAATAACCATTGTAGCCAGTTACATAGAGGCTGTTATTCAGATTGTCACCAACAAAAACAGTCTTTTGAATACTTCCTTTTCCCATTCTAATTGAAAATTCATCAAAATCGTTTTGAATTATACTATTAAGGACGGTGATTTCAGACATTGGAAGATCAATGGGCGAATTAACTAAAATTGAATTTGAAATAGTGATATTGTTATCATCACTTATTGCTGAGAAATTTGAATTGAGAACCTTCGATGTAATACAATTAATATTTGCTCCACAGCAACCTATGATTAGTTCAGAATTTTTAATAAAAGAATTATTCATGAAAATTCCATAATTATAGGAATCGGATTTAATGGTACTGTTCAAAATTTCGCAATTTATTAATGTTATGGTTTCACTGCGTGGATAATAACCCAAAATTTCAGAATCCGAAAAAAATGAATTTTCGATGATTAATGCTGCTATAGTTTCATAACCCTTAGTTCTTGCATAACCATTTTCAGCAAAAATGCTGTTGGTAACGACCAATGTTCCGGAATTTTTTGGATCGTTTTGAATAAATTCCGTTTCGTCTGCAAGTTGCACTCCGCAATTATTAAAATTTAACCATGACATACTGCTATAGGAAAGATTTGTGCTTTGAAACATTAAGCGTGTATCATTAAACTGGATTGGTGCTTCTTCAGTACCGTCAGCGATTAATATTCCTTTAATAAGCAGGTCAAAATCTCCCGATACATGTACTCCTGGCTCTATTGTTAAAGTAACACCGTTAGGTAAACCAACAACAGCGATCAAATTGTACGGACTGCCTTCCAGAGTCCACGAAGTATTTGATGTTAATGTCCCTCCGACATTAGTTTGGGCTTGTAGAATAACTGCATAAAGGCTTGACAAAAATAAGACAATAAGATGTTTTGTTTTCATAGGTTTTTTCTTACAAAAATAAAAAAAACATTTAAACCAATAAATCTTTTCATGAGCAAGTTTTTTTTATCAGCTGCGTCGAACTGTAAGGTGTTGACTGAAATTACGTTGCCCTAATATTTTATTTAACTCAAAAAAAGCAACTTTCTCACGATAAATATTCCTTTTTTTTTTGGAAATTTGCCAAGATTATTCTTAAACAAGGGTTGCCAAGTAAAAAAATATTGGATTTTTATCGCCCCCTCCAATAAATCTCCATTATTATTTTTGCAAATCAGGTTATTTCGAGTTGCCTACCCATCTGCGATGCACCTCAAAGAGGAATTGACATCCTTTTCAAAAAGATGGAAAAAATGTCATTTGCATATCCAATCACTCTGGGGCCATTCTCATTGTGAAATGACAGTTTTCTGATTTACTGGAAGATATAAAATCCTTTTGTAAAATAAACATAGCGAAATTTAACTGAAAAAAATCCCATCTTATGCTTGGGCAATAAAAATTTGCGAATTAATTCGACATAAAAACATTTTTTTCCCTTGACCATGAAGTTGTTTTTTGAATATAAAAGGTTAAGTTATGGGTTTTTAGGTGGAAATACCTTCATTCTGCTAATAAATTTCAATATTGGAAATCACCGGGCAGGCCTTTGAATCCAAAATAGTTATCCTGATTTTTCCGGTTTCAGCCGGATCAATTTTCAGGATTCGTTTGTAGCCGATGGTGGTTGCTTCTGCCACCGTTTTCCAGGCTTCATTCTGCCAAACTTCTACCTTAAAGGATTTTACCCGCTGACCTAATTTTATGTATTCCTGCAAAAGAAGGTATTTTACCGTGACTGGTTTATCAAAATCAAATTCCAGCGAAGCTGTGAAAACTTCATCATCCGTTGTCCAGAAGGTTTCAGAATTCCCATCGGTGACATTTTCAGGATGATACAATAGGCTGTTACCCCTGAATGTATTTCCTGTGACTTTTGCTTTGCCGGCAAGATTGTTTGCAAACTCAGCGTCAAGCATTTTTCTGAAACCAGCCAGCGCTGCCACATCGTTTTCATGGATCAGACCACGCCGGTCGGGGGGTACATTCAGCAAAAGCGTTGAACCCCGCCCCACCGATGTCAGGTAAATATCAAAAAGCTGTTCCGGAGTCTTTACTTTACTGTCTTCTTCCTGGTGGTAAAACCAGCCCGGACGGATGGAAACATCGGTTTCAGCAGGCCGCCAGGTGGTTCCGTTTTCAAAACCTTCGTTCAGATACTTAACCGTGATACCCTCTCTCCAAACACGCACACTGTCCTGAATGATCGTGTTCCAGTTGGTTTCGCCTGCAATGCCCTGCTCATTTCCAACCCAGCGTACCCCCGGCCCCCAATCACCAAAAAAGATTACATCTGGCGCTATCTGTTGAATCATTTTTACTGTCGAATCCCAGCCATAATAAGTCAGCGGATCGATTTTTCGCTTTTCGCGGGCGCCGCCATAAAAGCCATCGCCGCCGTTGGCGCCGTCGAACCAGATTTCGGTGACAGGTCCATAATTTTCCACTAATTCCCTTAATTGATTCCTGTAATAGGCCACATAAGCCGGAAAGCCATATTCGTGGTGGTTTCTGTCCCACGGCGACAGGTAAATCCCGAATTTCAGACCGTATTCTTTGCAGGCATCCGACAATTCACGAACAATGTCGCCCTGCCCGTTTTTGTAAGGACTGTTTTTGATGGAATGTTCCGTAAACTTCGATGGCCAAAGGCAAAATCCATCGTGATGTTTTGCTGTGAGAATAACCTGTTTAAAACCGGTGTTCCTGAAAACTTCAACCCATTGCCTGACATTGGTTTCGGATGGATTAAAAACGACAGGACTTTCGTCGCCGTAGCCCCATTCTTTTCCTGTAAAAGTGTTGGTTGTAAAATGCACAAACACGTTCATTTCCATTTCGTGCCAGGCCATTTGTGCGGGAGCGGGGATGGGAAGGAGCGGTGCAGGCGGTTTTGCATCAGGATGGGAGCAACCTGCGATCAAAACCAGTACAGTAACAAAAGCAAGAATCTTTCGCATATTCAGAAAAGTGTAGTGATTTTTTTTGGTGGTAATATTAGAAAAAATTCATGATCCGGCTGCATGAATCATGTTACCGATTTTTTTTGGTAAGCCTTGCCAGATAGTCGCCAAATGCTGTATTCAATAGGATTTCGCACTTCCAGTTATATTTTTCAGCCGATGAAATCAATGTTTCCGCATCGACATGAAGCCAGGAAACATAAGGTCCGGTTTCACCATTAAACTCCATCCGGAAACGAATTTTGCCGAAATATCTGCCTGCATCTGCATTGGCTTTCTGATAAGCAAGGTTACCGGCATCATCGGTTATCCTTACATCAAGCGTGTCAAGCAGGATTTGGCCATCCGGGTTTAACAACGTATCAGCAACCATGAGGAATTTGCCGAGCCCCTGCAGGTCGTTCATCATCCCGATTCCATGGCCTAACAGCAACAAGGTGTCGTAACGGCCAACTGTAAAACTGAAAATATCAGCCATCCGAACATCTAAAATACCGCGTAGTTTCATCACTTCAACTGCTTCCTGACTAACGTCGATCGAAGTGACTTCAAAACCCGATTTCTGCAAGGCAAGACTGTGAATGCCGCTTCCGGCGCCAACATCCAGAATTTTCCCTTTGCACATGGCAATAACTTTTTTTTCGATTTCCGAAAATTCGTTTTCTGACCTGAAAAAGTATTTCATGGGCAACGGGGCTTCAACACCATCATCACGCCGGATGATCACTGTCGCCTCTTCATCACCAAGATAGCAGGCCAACAAAGCCTTTCCGAAAGGAGATATTGGATTTGAGTCCATTTTATATTGTTTTTTTTCCTGAAAAAGAAGGTCTAAAAGTAGGCATAAAATGGTAACTACAGTGTCGTTAAATTGTAACTACGCTTGATTGGATGGTAACTTTTTATCCTGGATTCATTGTCAGGTTACAGTCGTCAATGTTTGCAATGAATGGTGTATTGGTGTGACACGTTCCTCATTTGTAATGAACAGGTTTCGCAAGGGTTCAATATGTTTTTTAAAGTTTTTGCTGATTTTGAAAAACAAGCAGCCATCCGCGTCAATTTCTGAAAACCGGTAACAATCAGGGCGATTCTTTTCATAAATACGCCGCTGTAGTTTTTTTACAATAATCCCAAACCGCTTTTTCGTTTTCGGCAGAATAGTACCTGTCGTCGGGTTTTTCGATTTTTGCCTTGTTTCCAAAAAATTCGCCGGTTAAATTTTCAACCTCTGACGAAGTTGCCAGGTAAATGCTTGTCACTGCGCCTTTTTCGGGTTTGTCCATAAACAAAAGAGCAGTTTTAAACACCATATTAATGAAAAACCCTTTATCAGCGTCTTGTCCAAATTTGGTGGCAACAGCTCCGGGATGACAGGTATTTACAGTAATATGGGATATTCCGTTCTCTTTCAATTGTTTGGCCAAATACCTCATAATCCAGATCAGATATAGTTTTGAGAGTCCGTATGCCCGGTCTGGTTTGTAACTATTTTCAAGCTGAAAATCGTTCAGGTCGGGTTTCCCGCCTCGCCGGTGCATGGCCGATGACAAACTAATAATTCGTGCCGAACTGCTTTTCATCAGGGTTTCCAAAAGCAGTTGAGTCAATAAAAACGGGGCCATTAAATTAAGTGAAATGGTCTTTTCAAATCCTTCCTTGGTAAATTCCCGTTTTTTCCCAAAAAATGCACCAGCATTGTTAATCAGCACACCAGGTGATTGTACTTCCTTTTAATTTCACCTGCCAGCAGATTAACTTCTGATAATTGCAGCAGATCGGCAACCACATAATCAATTGTTTTGTTGCCTGTCTCTGATTTTAGTTGCTCGCAAACCAATGCTGCTTTGCTTTTATTTCGCCCGTGGATAATGACTGTGTGCCCATGCTGTAATAGTGTTTTTGCGGTTATTTTTCCAATACCGTCAGTACTGCCTGTAATTAAAATGATTTTACTGTCCATTTTTTAAAATTATTTGTTGCTGCAAAATTAAATTGTAAATTTGCATCATACAAGTATAGACTATACTCTATACATTAAATTTTTATGAAAAATTAATAAAACGATGCTAATTAACGAGTTGTCGAAGAAAACAGGGGTTTCCATTCACACAATCAGGTATTACGAAAACCTTGGATTAATACAAGGCGTGCCCGACGAAAACGTAAAAACCAATAATTATAAAAATTACGGTGAGGATGCAGAGGAGCGGCTGGGGATAATTATTGAGGCGAAAGAGGTTGGTTTTACATTGGCTGAAATCAGGAAACTACTCGACAGCTGGTATGGAAATTCAGGTACGAGAACTGAACAGATTGAAATGTTCAAACTGAAAATTCAGGAAATTGAAGTAAAAATATGTCAGTTCACACAAATTAAAAATCGTTTGGAAGCTGTCTGCAAGAAGTTGGAGAACGGCCAATGTTGACCTGAAAAGATAATACTGGCTATTTTCTTAAAACCATCTGAATTTGTTGATGGAGTGAAATCATTTTTTTGTAATCAGCTAATAATGCGTATTTTAAAGTGAAAGTTTATATTGTTTGATTGCATGATACCCAACAAATTGGTTTATTTTGCCAAAGAAAATGTGTATTGAAAATTCTGTATTGCTTTTAAAAATCTTTTCAGGTTGTTTGTCGATTTTCCCTTTTGATTTGTTTAAATAAATCGAGTCGAAGGAATCCGAGGTTTTTCACAAAGAATAAATAAACCCATCATGAAAAAGGGAACCGATATTTCAGGCATTGAGCAGTACTTTTTGCAGCAACCATCTGATATTGCTGAAAAGCTGCAACAGATCAGGCAGATCATTAAAGAAGTGGCGCCTGAAGCCACCGAAAGTTTCAGTTACCAGATGCCCTCGTTCGATTTTTATGGCAAACTGGCTTATTATGCGGCTTTCAAGGAGCATTACAGTGTTTTTGTAAGTCCGGACGTTTTGCAGGTTTTTAAAGAAAAGCTTAAAAACTACAGCCTGTCGAAATCGGCCATCCGCATCCCGTCGGGGCAGCCTGTTCCCGACGAACTGCTCCGCGAAATAATCGCATTTACGGCCCAGTGGAACCTCGAAAAGAAGCGAACTAAGGATGAGTTGAAGAAGAAACGCAGCTGAAGGTGTGGTTTTCAGGCTTTACATTGCTGACATACCGGTAGAAAACCTTGTAAAGCAGCAGGATATCGTTGCTGAAAAATCTCCAGGCTACTGGCAGTCAGGGAATGTAACCTGAATGTTTTGTGTAACCTTCACAAGATAGGAACGGCCAGGTACCAAAAGATTTAATGTGCTGATGCCTCGTATTGGCCAGTAAATATTCAGGCCAACGGCGTCTTTAATCACCTCTGTTTTTGAAATCTGTGTGCCAAAAAGTGACACAATGCTTACCGGACAAGTTGTTAGAACAGGAATCAGGTTCCAGCCAGTGGTGAGGTTAATTGTTTTGTAAGAGGGAGTATTTCCGGGGATTTCGAGCACGGCAGATGAGGATAACTTGATGAAATAGCCCGACTGGTAGTTCCACGTATTGAGGGTTGAAGATGCATTGCCAGGTTCGTAAAATGTGGCCGGGTTATGAATGTTAATCAATTGAGCTTCAATGCCTGAGGTGAGGTTTTGCATATTGGTATTAGCCGGAACCAGGTACGATGAAATTCCCTGCCACCCTGATTTCAGGCTGATTGCATGGCTTCCTGGGGTTTGAATGGTTCCGTTAATTTCAACAATTGCAGTTCCCAACGAGGTGAAAACCTGGTCATAGCCGGGGTACGGGAAATTGTAAGTAACTGTTTCGATCAGGCCTTCAGTCTGGCTGTAAATTTTAAAAATAAAAAAGTTTCCGGGAGTAAAACCATTTGCTTGTCCCTGAAGTGATCCGTCATCCATCGAGGCAATTATTTCGAGGAAATTGTCGGGTGTTATGGTTCCAGCTACTGTAGCGGCGCCAACGCAAATTTCATTGTTGGTGTTAGGATCGATGTCGTAAATCCCGATTTCGTCGCCCGGTGCCAGGTAAACATTGTCAAGTGTAGCCTCAACAACATAAAAAATCATTGGGTTGAAAGCTGTTGTCCAGACAGGTTCAAAATGAAAGGGTGGTTCAACTGTAACCAGATATTCGTGAAGCTGGCAATTATAACCTGAAACAAAGATGGAAGCATCGCCCGAAAGGGTCAACGGAAAGTCGAAAACAATGTTGGCCACGCCGTTTTCACCGGTGACAGCCTGTCCAAAAACGGTATCATTCATCATGAAAACACACGTCAATCCTGCGGCAGGCGCTTTGTTTTCATTTATTGTGACTGAAATTCCCGTGTTTTCGGTAGTGATGGTCGGGTCGTAATCTGCACCAATGGTGATGGGCTCATCAGTCCAGATTCTGAGCGCTGCGTCACCCAGAATGTTCAGGTCGTAAAAGTTCCAGCGCAATGCGCCTTGTTCCCACTGTCCCGGGGCATTCACCCAGGGAGCGGTTTCAATTCGGGTAATCCGGTAAGCCTGCCCGATGCAGCTTTCACGTTTGTCGTAAATAGCATCGCAAAACTCGCGGTGCAGGTGACAGGCCGGACCTTCTGTCTGCCCTTCGTTAAACCAGCCATACCTCGAATTCATCATGACGGCAACAGCCAGGTTATCAATATTGATCATCCTTTCGGCGATGCAGTCGCTGTTGTCGAAAGCTCCACAAACGCAGCCATGCGAAAATATCAGTGTATAATTGTGCGTGGTTCCGTTGAGTTGTGAAAAATTGGTATTTGTGATGTCTGAATTGGACATACGCATGGCATAGGTTGCATTGGCGTGGCCCACATGGTGGATGAACGAATGTCCCTGGTTCATTTCCTGAATAAGCGTGGCTTTGTTCCAACTCTGGTTGCGGTCGTACAGCGAATCGATGTTGTGGTTGAGCGGAATACCCGTGGTTTCATAGCCATTATCATCCTGAAAACCCAGGATCATGTCCAGATAATCGGCGCCCCAGGTAAGCGGGTCTCCATAAAGGTATTCGCCGGCAAGCAGCGGATTTCGCAATTCGCCGGTGACCGGTTGTCCCTGGTAGGAGATGGTTTTGTTGATCAAAATGTTCAATTCGGCCAATGAACTGAATGTCATTCGGGCAATTCCTACTTCAGGCAACAGGTCGTCCTCGCCAATTTCTCCCCAAAGGGCGTCGCCATCGGTGTTCCAGTTGCCGTCGAGGGCTGCAAAATAAAGGTCTGAAGGGATATTTGAATCTTCATAAAGCGACGAACTCTGCACCCAGCAGTAAAATCCCCGGTAAGGAACGTACTCCACATCCCCGGCAAGGGTAACATGTTCAATTCCATGATTTTGATATTCCTGAATAATGTAATTTCGGATTTTTTCAGGATTGTCCTGCCCGGGCATGGCGTTGTAAATGAATTCGGTTGTTGCAACCTTTGCCTCAATTCCGCGGGGTTTGTAAAAATTAATCAGCGATGCAAAACTTGATTGAAACTGTGCAGGCGTAATGATGAGCATTTGGTAAGCGCCGGCAGTTTTGCCTTTTTTCGGATAGGCAGCAAGCATTTCAGGATTTTGAACTATTCGAAAAAGGGCTGCCAGGTTATTTTCAGAAGCGTTGACATTGTCCAAAGCAACCCATGATTTTGCATCAGGGGATGTGTTGATTTTTACTGTAATTTCTTCATAATAAGTGATTTTCCCGGTGGCCGGATTGTATTTTACAGGAGTGAAATTAACCATTGCCAACGAAAATCCATTCAAGTACCGGGTAGTAAGTTCGCCATGAATTTTGGAAGGATAATCAATATTTTGGTTGTAAACGGCTTCATTTTTCACGAAAGTACCCGAACCTCCCTTCGACAACGGTTGGGCATGTTGCATTGGTAATAGCTGAAAATTTCCGGGTAACAAAACTTCTTTTCCCGGAATGATTTCAACATCATTTGCCGAATGGCCGGGTGGAAGTATCAGCGATACAGCAAACCAGGGAAGTACGGGTTCGCCGGTCAATCCGGTAAGCAGGGTTTCGTCAAACCGGATGGCCTGGTAGTCGCCGTAGTGAACAACTTCAGGGTACGAAAAATGGTATTTCTTTTCAATTACTTCAGCAAACAGGACGATTGTGCTGAAAAGTAAAAGAATGGTGGTGGTAATTTTTGTTTTCATTTTAGAATAACTATTTTGTTTGAACCATAAATAATTTTATCCTGGTAAAAATACCTATAATCGAGCATGTAAACACCGGAGACTGGAAATAATTTGTCTGCTGATATTTCAAAAAATCCATCGGAAAACGCTTTTACGTCAGTTTGCGTGATTGGTTTCCCTGTAATATCATAAACAGTTAACAACAGTCTTCCCGATACCGGTATAAACATTTTGATGACTGGTGTCTGACAACCTGCGTTTGGGCATACTTCAAGCCAAAAGTCATCAAGTCCGGAATCGGAAATGGAAGTGGTTAACGACATAATCCTTCCCGTAAAATGTTCAAGGGCAGTAAATGTTGTCTGCCCCTCCAGAAACTCAATTTCCGGGTTATCAATCAACGATTGCGTTTCATAATCCCAAATCTGAATAGTAATTTCATTCCCGCTGCTAAAGCCATCTGTTATTTCGGTGTAGGGATCATCCAGCGAGCAAACCATAATCAGCGGATTACCCATATTTCCATCGTAAATGGCAGCACCTGTGCACAACGAACCATCAAAAATTCCAATTTCATCGCCCGTGGTTAATTCATCGTTTGGTTCTAATATTATTTGCATGGGCATAAATGGGTTGTTTTCCCAAACCACTGCAAAATGGCTGGTTTTTTTGCTGGCAAGCAATGCTTTGGTTGTTTGGACGCTGCTTGCCGGCTCATTAAAAACAAGGGCGGTTTCTTCTGAAACTTTCAGGTAATACCCTTTGTTTGGTTCAAGGTTACCAATGGTGTTTATCCACTGTCCGGCAGGTTCCGGAAACGGCAGGTGAAAAACAATCCTGCCCTGTTCGTCCATGACTTTCAGCAAGGGGTCGTTTTCAATCAAAGTCCCAAAAACCTGAAACGCATTTTGTGATACGTTGCAGGGGTAGCTGATGATATTCCAGCCTTCGTTCAGCGGTATTTCAAAGGGCAACTCCACCGGTGTGCCTGTCAGTGGCAGTTCGCCTGCCGAAATTACTTTGAAGCAGTACCCTTCGGTGTTGGCCATAATGCCGATGGTATTCATCCATGCTCCGGAGGTTGGCCCAAACGGGAGTTGATAAATGCTGCCCCCGTTTTCATCCAGAACGCGTAACAGAATTTCTTGTAAAATGAGGGGTTGCACTACCCAAAGCATGTCCGGGTTCTGGGGTTGAACCCTGAATGAAGCCAGGTTCCAGCCTGGTTGCAGGTTTATGGTCTGGGTTATTTCAACCAGGGTATTTAATTCAGCAAATGCAGTTCCCAGTGGTGTAAACACTTCGTCGTAGCCAGCAAAAGGGTAGGAGGGGATTACGCCTGCAATTTCACCATTTTCGGGCGTCCAGAATTTATAAAGTATAGGATTTCCGGCGGTAAAACCGTTGTTTTGGCCAGGAATGGAGCCATCGTTCATCGAAGCGATAATTTCGAGAAAACTGGTGTCGTTCAGAACCTCAGTAAGCACGCCAGCTCCCACACATATCTCGTTTCCAAATGTTGGATCAATGTCAAAAATGCCGATTTCATCACCGGGCAACAAATCAAGGCCATTGATTTTTGCTGATAAAATGTAAAAAGTCATCGGGTTAAACGGAGTTTGCCACACAACCTGGAAGTGGGATGTTACCCTGGATAATTTTGATAAAAAACAGCCGGCAACCGGGGATAAACAGCATGAGAGAGAATTGTTAACAAAAGTAGCCGCTGTTTCTTTTCCTCCGGTTGCGGCATTTTTTCCTATTACATTTTCCGAATTCGTTGTTCGGATATTATCCTTAAATAATTGATTATCTGTTTTTAAAATTATTTTTTCATGCGTATCAAATGTCAATTCAATTCCTGTTGCACAATTCGCATGAAAAGTGTTTATCAGGACGAAACAAAATGAAATGAACCAAACACTTACGAAGGTACGCATTATCATTACAAAATTACAAATCTGAGCGTTTTTAGGGTTGATGAACCAGTAGTTTTTTCTTCCAGATAAATTTTTAAATAATAAATTCCATGATTCAGTTGATAATCTGATTTGCCGAAAGTAATCGTTTTTTCTCCATCAACAGTTAGGTTACGGATAATCCAACCTTTTGGTTGACCTGAGGATGAATAAATTTCGGCAGAAACAACAACTGGCTGCATGAATTGCATTTTTAACGTTGCCTCGCTGGTAACCGGATTGGGTAGAATATGCAGGTGCACCCCTTGTTCCAGCGATTCTAACTCTAACAGGTTGAGATTAACTTTCAATACCGAGGTTCCCAATGGCTGAAAGGAGGTTTGACCTTCGGTGATTTCAAAAGATAAATCACCCCATTCCACATAATCGTTTTTCCTGAAATATTTGATTATGAAGGGATTTCCCTGTAAAGCGCCATCAATACCCGGTGTGTCAGAATCGTCAAAAGTTACCGGGATCATGATTGCCTGATCAGATTTGCCCCCGTAAACAGCAACTCCCACACACAGATTTTCATCGTAAATTGCCACTTCATCTCCCGGCTCCATCCAGCTTTCCGGTTGAACAATTACAGCCATTGGTAAATAGGGATTGTTGGCGTAACACGCTGCAAACCAGGTAACCTGTCTTTTAGTCTTCGTATTTTGAATAAATGTGCCGGATTTAGCCGGATTGTCGATGGTCAGAGAACAATCAGCATTAACTTTTACATAATACCCTTTTCCGCTGCGAAAATCACCAATGCTGTTGGTCCATTGACCAGTGGGTGGTGGAAATGGCAAGTGAAAAATAACGCCGCCTGTTTCGTCAATTACTTTGTTCAACCTCCCCTCATCAATCAGTGGCTGAACGGCATCCAGGGCATTTTGCGGCGTTTCGCAAGGGTAGCTTATCATGTTCCAACCTTCGTTTAACGGGATTGCCAGCGGCAGCGAAACCCTTGTACCAGTAATTGGTAGCGAGGCATCAGCCAGAGTTTTTATGTAATATCCTTCCGTGGATTCAAGATTCCCGATTGAATTTGTCCATGTTCCGGAAGGGGGTGGAAAAGGCAGGTGGAAAATGGAACCTCCGTTTTCGTCGGTCACTTTGTAAAGTGCATCCTGCAAAATCAGTGGATTTACCACAGCGAGCATGTCGGTATTTGCAGGCAAAATGTTGAACGACATCAGGTTCCATCCTTCGATTAATGCGACCGATTGTGTTGCCTGACCCAACACTTCCACCGTAACCTGGCCATTGGCACTGCTGAATCCATCGTTTACCGCAACGAAATAGGTTGTGGTTTCGTTGGGATAAACTACAGGATTGGCAGTTTGCGAGGTAAAACCGGCAGGATTGCTGGTCCAGGAATACGAATAATTGCCGGAGCCGCCCGATGGTGCTGTCGTTAACTGCGACTGTTCCCCCTGATTGATTTGCTGCGGACTGGCAGCAACGCTCACCTGAAGTGTGGCGAGTGGTCCCACGTTTAGTGTTACCGGCACATTCAGGGTGCTGTTGTCGGGGTCGTTGCTTGTAATGATGATATTGCCTTGGTAGGAACTACCGCTGCTGAGGTTTTGTGAATTAAGATTCAGGCTGAAAACCTGCGAATTTCCCGGTAGGATTGTCCCTTGTGATGCCGTCATCTGAAGCCAGCCAGTCACGTTTACGGTGTAATCTTCTGTTTCACCATAGGTTACATTTGCGCATGGATCAGTGGAGGTAGAAAGCCATTTTGCCTTGATTCTCATCCTTGTTGTTCCAAAACTCACTGTTGATGGTATGACAATCGAAGTGGAGTAGGTCTGGTTTTTATTTTCAAGAAAAAAACCATTCAGCAACATTTCTGAATTTTCAAAAACTTCATTTTTGTTAAAATCGATCCAAAGGCAAACATATTGGTCGTCATACCCGGTTCTGAAGGAGGCTGAATAACTGTTGCCAGGCTTTACATCTGTACTCATTGCCGTAAAATTTCCATACCCGTTGGGGCTACAGCCGGAATTCAGGTTTGAGATGGTACCCAATGTAAAAGAGGTGAATCCATCGCCGTAAGAACAATCGGCTGTTGGCGTACAATAGGCTTTTGGGTCGTCGGTGGCCAGGCTTGAGGCTGAAATTGAGTAATCGAGACCCAGTTGCCCTGCATTTGAAACCGAAATTGTTCTTGTCGCTGTTGCGTTTACAGGTAAATTCTGTACAATAGCAGCAGGATTTACCTCAACCTGTGCATCGCCCCATTGCGAAGTTACCTTAGCAGCCGAAGATTCACCCGTTTCGTGCATGGCTGTCACTTCATATTCGTAAATCCCGTAATCGGGCAAAAGGTCGGTGAAATCATTGTTTACAGTGGTTCCTATCTGAACTTTGTCTCTGTAAACCACAAAGTACTGGAATCCGGGCACTGTGGTAAACGTCCACTCAAGTTCCGCTTCACCGGTTTCAAAAACCACATTAGCCGAAAGGCTGGTTGGTCTTGCCAGGTTGTTGGTCAGGAAAGGTGAAGTATAGGTCATAACCGTTCCTGTGCGGTTGTCGGTCCAAACCGGATAAACTTTTCCATCTCTGGCCGAAATGCCCAGATAGTCGCCCATGTAGCTGCTTGCAAGTCCTGGTATTGGCGAAGGAGTAAAACTTACATCGCTCACCCTGAAATCTTCCCAGGTGGCGCCTCCATCGAATGAGTTGGCGCACCAAACTTCGCATTGTGTGCTGGTAACATTCCGGTCGTCGTAAAAAATCACTGAAAGTGTTCCTGTTTCGGGGTCGCAGGTTATCCAGGGAAAATAGTGCTTTTTGCCAACACCAAAGGCGTCCTGGTTAACTTTTATCGGGGTTGACCAGCTTGAACCCTGATTTGATGAGCGAATCATGTAAACACTGAGGTCGGTGCCTGTGTTGGTTCCCGGAAAGCCAACATTTGTCCAGACAATGTAAATATTGCCCCTGTGCGGACCATCGCTTATGTCAACCGTCATCGAAGGAAATGAATTGACTCGCATGTTTTTACCAGTTCCCGTATTGCGGATGCCTTTAATGTTGCCAATAACTCTGGTAGCAGAAGAAAAGGTAGCTCCGCCATTTAAAGATTTTGCAAAACCTATGGCTTTTTCGTCCGATGGCCAACTGTCGTAAATGGCCCAGCAGGCATACACTTCGCCGTTCGGGCCAGAGCTCAGGTTTACACCCTGGTTGTGACTTCCGGCGTTCACAGCCGAACTGATGTTAAGATGTGATGAATAACTCAACCCATTGTTGGTCGATCTCACAAACTCAATTTCGGCATCGTTGGCATTGCCAAAACCCGTCCACGCATTGTAAATGTAGCTTTTGTAGGGGCTTGCCTGGCTGTTGTCGATCCAAAGGTGGTTTTTATCCAAAATATTGGAACCTCCCGGTGGTGTTCCGGCCTGAACGGAAGTCCAGGTTGTTCCATTATCAGAATAAGCTACACCCTGCCCTCCGGCACTGTTGATAAATCCGACAAACCGCCTTCCGTTCAGACCAATGGCAGTGGCCGGGTCGCCCGAATTGCTGCCTCCCGCTCCTGAAACAGATCCGCCCCAGGTTTCACCAAAATCGTAAGAAAAGAGATAGTTGGCGCCATAAAGCGATCCTACCGGATTTTGCGTCGAATTATTGCTTTGCAGCACGTGGTCAGGATTGTTGGGATCTACAAACACTGAATTTTCGCTTTGCGTCGAGTTTTGCGTTGTGACCGGCACATCCGGTGAATCATCGCGCCATACACCCTTTGCCTCAATGCCTGAGCCTTTGAATTCACCCAAAGGAACATCGGTGTATGGCGCTACCGGAACCAGCCCAAGTTCAGCGGCTTTGCGCCAATAACCCATATTATCGATCCGCGTATCGGGCACTTTGTAAGGATCGTAAACACCATTTGTGTAGAGATTATTCCGTTGTCCGGGCTTCTTTTCTTGTGCTATCCCGGTTTGCATCACAATCAGTGAAACGATGCATAAAATGGTTGTTTTCATTGGTCTCAACATGTCTTAATCTGTCCCCCTCGGCAGTAAAATGCAAACATACATAATTATTGGCAACAATGTTGAAACAAGAGGTTAACAAAAGTAGATGTTAGTACTGATAATCAGATTGCCGGAAAGGGTTGAAGAAAAGTTCAGAACGATTTTGTTGATATAAAAGACGACAGGATTGATCACCCCACCAGGGTGGATTTGTGCCCTGAAAGGCATGGCTTTTTCACCCTAAACCCGGCATTTCATAAAAATTCTTAATAGTAAAAACCTGCCAGATTGCTGGACTGTTTACTAATTCAAAATAAAAAGCTACTACAGATGAAAATTGAGATAACAATATTTAAAATTATCAGCGCACTTTTTATCGCGCTCATTTTCAGCAATCAAATCCGATCGCAGGTTACCGTTATCAGCCCCAATGGTGGCGAAACCTGGGTAAATAATACCACCGCTACAGTTAGTTTCAATAACCAGGGATTGGCCGATTACTTCGAAATCATGATTTCAAGGGACAACGGTCTCACTTTTTATTACCTCGATTTTCTTTATGGTAATTCTGGTCTTAACAATGTTGTGGTCGATGTTTTGCTCCCAACCACCAATGAGGCCATCATCAGGGTGATTAATTACAGCTATTCGTCAATTTACGACGACAGCGATGCTCCGTTTTCCATTGTAAATCCATCGCTTCTCATCATCAAACCCGTGTACCTTGAATATAATTTTCAAAATTTGCCATTGCTGGTTGCCTGGCTGAGAGAAAATCCAGAAACCGTGGTTGATGTTTTTCTTTCGATGGATGATGGTTTTACCTGGTCATTGGTTGGCGAAGACATCGACGCCACTGAATATACTTTTACAGCTCCATCGCAGTCGTCTTCCAATGCAAGGGTGAAAATTGTAAACATTGCCGACACGACTGATTTTGCTGTCAGCGAACAGTTTTACATTTTTCCCGAACCAACCGTTACACTCCTGGCGCCCAACGGCGGCGAGGTGTGGAATTATTTCGATTTTTATGCTCCGCTGGAATGGTCGGGTACAAACCTGATGAGTTATGTTAATTTTTATTACTCTGTTGACGATGGCCAGAACTGGGTTTATCTTACCAGTTCCTATTCCGATCCTAATGGAGGAAGCACTACCACCGACATTCCTTTCGTAGAAACCAGCAATGCCCGGATTAAAATTGTTGATGGCTCCGGCATTGAGGATATCAGCGATAATCCATTTTCAATCGTAATTCCTCCTATAAATGTTTATTACCCCAAGGATGATTACGTGTATTTTGCCGGCGGCGATCTTTACATTACCTGGTGGTCGTTTGATGTTGATCTGGTGCGGATTGAACTTTCGACCGACAATGGACAGTCATTTTCGGTGATTGCCGAAGACGTAAATGCCGCCCTTCAGTCCTACAATTATGAAATTCCTTTAACCACCTTTGCAGAACAATGCGTCATAAAGGTTTCAAACCAGAATGACCCCTCTGAATTTGATTTCAGCGATGTTTTTGATATTTTGCCGCCTCCCGTCATAACCATTACAACGCCCAACGGTGGCGAATTGTGGAACACCAGTACCGAATACGAAATTGAATGGACCTACGATAATATGGTGTACGAATACACCAACATCTGGCTGGAATTTTCACCCGATAATGGGCTAACCTGGCAATACATTGGATCGGTGTATCAGTACGGACAATCAAATTCCTACACCTGGGTCAGCCCGGCTGATGAATCCGACGAATGCCTTTTCAGGATTACTGATGGGTATTTTTATAGCATTTCAGACCAGAGCGATGCAACATTTTCGGTTAAAAATATTCCTCAGACTCCCATTTGTATGGTTTCTGTTGACCAGGAACTGGGTAAGAATATTGTGGTTTGGGAGCCGGTTGAGAGCGACTTGATTTCGGAATATGTGGTTTATCGTGAAACCAACCAGTCGAATGTTTACCAAGAAATTGGTTCAGTCGGGCAGGATGATCCAACCATGTTTATCGACGAAAACTCAACCCCCATGGTTCAGGCCAGTCGTTACAAACTTGGATTCAGGGATGCGCAGGGCAACGAATATCCTAAAAGTGATTTTCACCAGACGATTCATCTCACCATCAGCCCCGGAACAGGCAACAACTGGAACCTGATATGGAGTCCTTACCTGGGTTTTGAAGTTCAATCGTACAATATTTACCGTGGTTATGCCTTAGGCGAAATGGAACTCATTGCCACTGTTTCGGGCAGTTTTAGTTCTTACACCGATTTTGGCGCCACCAGCGATGAAGTTTTCTACATGGTCGAAGTAATCAGTCCTGATGTTTGCAATCCACAAAGCCCCGTCAGCGGGTTCGATTCTTTTAACTCAGTAACTTCCAACATTGCTGCCAACTACCTTACCAGCACTGGTAACGAGCTTACCGAATCCAATTTCCTTATGTACCCGGTTCCGGCAAGCGAAACCGTAAATATCGAATTAGAAAATCCGACAAAAGGAATTATTGTGGTAAATGTTTTAAACAGATTGGGTCAGGTGGTTAAATCTGCAGAAATGATTTCGGATGATCCCGCTCCACGAATAGTACTTGATGTTTCCGGCCTTAACAGCGGTATTTACGTACTGTCCGTGACTGATTCAGGCAAAACCCGCACCCAAAAACTGGTAATCGAAAATTAGGAAATTCTGGCACTTGCCGGTGAAGAGTGTCGAAACCCGGTGGTTGAGCTTGTCCAAACGCGGTGGTTGAGCTTGTCCAAACGCGGTGGTTG
>CALFEP010000167.1 GCA_937950125.1 uncultured Bacteroidota bacterium | reverse complement strand
CAACAGATGCGGCTGCATCGGCTGAGTTGTGGATTACCTGAACGCGGGCGGTCTGAGCATTTAGCGAAGTAAAAAGTCCCGCCATAATGATCAAAATAATTGTAAAAACATTTCTTAAAGCTTTCATAATTCTATCGTATTAAATAGTTAATAAATTATTTGTTTAAAATTTGAAGTATAAACAACAATGTTTCCTATTTTGTTTAATTTTTATTACATTTTATTAAACATTATTTTCATTTGAGACTTCCATTTCATCATATTCCATTATTATTTAATACTTTAACTATTTATTTGTGTTTATTATTTTTGTTACTAATTTTAAACATTCCAGGTTAAAGGATGTTTATCGTAAATTCGAGCTTCACTGAACGTTTTGAAACTCATTAAGGAACCTTACTAAAAATGAACTTTAACCAAAATGTCACTTAAAAAACTTTTCACTTTATGAACACTTTAATATTCAATCAGGTTTTACCAATCAGCCTTGCAGAGGCATGGGATTTTTTCAGCAATCCAAAAAACCTTCGGACAATTACACCCGAATACATGGGTTTTAACATCACTTCGGAGTTTCACACCGAAAAAATGTATCCCGGAATGATAATAACCTACAAGGTAAATCCCTTTTTAAGGATTCCACTTACATGGGTAACCGAAATAACTCATATTATTGATTATCAATATTTTATTGACAATCAAAAGGCAGGGCCATTCAAATTTTGGCATCATCAGCATTTTTTTAAAGAGAACCGTTTGGGCACAGAAATCACGGACATTTTAAATTATGCCGCACCCTTAGGCTGGATAGGCCTGGCTGCAGAGAAAATTACCGTAAACAGCAGGGTTGCTGAAATATTCGACTACAGGAGCGAAAAACTTAAACAGATTTTTAACGGTTAAAAATTCCTATTCAAAGGGTTTATGATTCCTGAATTAAAAAAAAAGCTGCCCTTTTGCAAAGGCAGCTTTTTTATTACCGTCTGGTCATTTATTAAGCGTGATCTTCCAATGTTTTCATCAGTTTCTTCCTGCTGAAAAATATTCTGCTTTTGACCGTACCAATCGACAAACCCAAATGATCTGCAATCTCCTTGTATTTAAATCCTTCATGGTGCATTTGAAAAGGAACCCTGTGCTCATCTTCAAGCCTATCGACAACATGCGCCACTTCTTTGTGCGAAAGCACAGCCTCAGGTGAAGCTTCCTCTGAACCTCTGCTTGAATTAAGGAAATACAAATCAGTGGTACTGTCCATTACAGTGCTTACCTTAATGTTGCGCCTGTAATTATTAATAAAGGTATTTTTCATGATGGTGTATGTCCAAGCTTTCAGGTTGGTATTATCCTCAAATTTATCCCGGTAGGTCAATGCCTTGAGATAGGTTTCCTGGACGAGATCCTTGGCATCTTCATCGTTTTGTGTAAGTGTACTGGCAAAATATTTTAAATTATCTTGTAAACTTGTCAGTTGTTTGCTGAATTCCATTGTTCCCATAGCTTTTAATTTTTTAGTTATTGTTTAACAATTACCCGGCAAAGTTAAACACAAATAAACCCGAAAATTCTTTAACAAATGAAAAAAAAAGCTAATAAAAGTTAATTATTTATTTATTTTATTGATCTTAAACATTTTTCATCATATTTTTCTTTTCAAAACAATGTTTAATATCAATCCAAATTCATGAAACAAATTATTTTGAAACATTTTTCATTTTGTTTAACTTTGACTGGCATCAAAATTAAACACAGTAATTTAATTTCAGTCTAAATAATTCTTAATTTTTGCTAAAAAGTATTGAAATACCTAATTAGTAAAAGAGCCGGTAGAACCGGCTCTTATTTATTTTTTACCTCTCAATTTGATCAAGTTCGTGCTTTAATTTCTCATAACCGTCGATCAGGGTGACTAATGGTGGCAGTTGTATCTGGTTCATTTTAAACTGAATGCCGCTGACAAACAGCCTTTTATCGGGGAAAGCTGAAACAAGCTCGCCAATATAATCCTCAATTTTCTGGTTTTTGGGACAAGTAGTGAAAATTGTGAACAACACATCGGGGTTTTGATGAGCGGTAACTGAAACCAAATCTTCAAACGGAACCATTTGACCAAGATAAATTACCTTATGACCCCGCTTTTGAATCAAATATGAATAATAAAGGAGGGCAATTTCATGAAGTTCGCCATCAGGCAGAAAAAGCAGGAATTTCTTTTTGTTTGAAACATTCTCAGGCGAAATGATACCATCGATTGCAACAATCATTTTTTGTCTGATCAGGTTTGTGATAAAATGCTCCTGCGCAGGACCAATGGTTCCAATTTGCCAAAGAATCCCTATTTTTTCAAAAAAAGGAACCAAAACATGATTAAAGGTTTCCTCAAATCCAATGTTTAAAAAAAGGTTGCTTAAAATTTTATCAAACCGGGCTTCGTTCAACTCAATCATCGCCATCATCAATCCTTCGAGGTGGGTGTCCAAATCGGGTGACTTGCTCGACAATGCGACAATTTTTTGATTCAGTTCTTCGGAAGGTAACGATACAATTTGCGAAATCTTTAATCCATGCCGGTTTAAAATTGCTACACTTAGCAGTCGTTTTAAATCTTCGTCGGTATAATGACGTATGTTTGTGTCAGTGCGTTGAGGTTGAACAATGTTGTAACGCTTTTCCCAAATGCGTATCGTATGGGCTTTTATCCCGGTAATCTGCTCTAAGTCCTTGATTGAATAATTTGCTGAAATCACTATTTGTTGTATTTAAAATACAAAAGTAACAACTTCAACAAAGATATGTTTAAGGAATGGAATAATATTTTGAACAAAGCAGGAACTGTTGTTTTTAATTGCCAAAGAGGGGGATTTTGTTGGGTAATGGCTATTGCCTTACAATGAGTTTCTGCACTTTAATAATGTGAACAACTTCAAAAACTGTAAATGTGAAATAAACCACCATGAATGAAAGGGCAAATCCGGCAAGTCCCTTGCGATCGGCAAAACCATAAACAAGAATGATAAACAGAAATAAAAATAATTTGAGGGCGGTAATTACCATGAAACGGTTAACAAATTTGAGTATCCGTTCGTTGACCAGTTTCAGCTGGTGATAGAACAAAAAATTGCTTAGCGCAATAAAGAAAAGTATGATAAAAGGAGTTGCATTGGATACAACATTTACACCTGCAGCAAATTTTAAAATAAAATAAACAATGAATAAAATTGCTGAAAGATACAGTGATTGTTTTAAAAAGTTGGTTTTAAATGTGTTAAGTTTTTCAGGTTCCATTTAATTATTTTTTAAGAAGATCACTAATGGCTATGTAGATTGACATGCCAACAGAAAAAACTGATAGGAGTAAGAGAAATACCGGGAATCTGTTGCCTGACATTTTATCGAGTTTGTAACCCCCAAACACACCTGCCGCTATAATCGCTAACATTTGGAATCCTAATCCCGAATACTTAACATAATTGTCAAAAGACTTTTTCTTTTTGTCCAATTCTTTCATTATCCATAACAAGTTCAAGTTCTTTTTCGGGGATATCGTTCATATTACATGAGCCGGTAAATTTGGCGCCTGGTTCGATTGCAAGTTTGTTGGTAAAAATATCGCCTTTGAGGATGGCTGAGGCTTTCAGGGTAAGAAGTTCATGAACAACAATCTTGGCCTGAATTTCTCCCGAAATGTCAGCGTTTTGGCATACTATTTCACCTTCAACCCGTCCTGAAGGACCAACTACAACCTTACCCTTTGAGTTGATTGAGCCGTTGAGAACTCCGTCAATTCTGAAATCACCGTTCGATTTGATATTTCCTTTTATGATTGTTCCGTTGCCCAGAAAATTGATTGAAGGAGAACTTTCCTGACCATTAATTTTTGCCATATTCTAACCGTTTTTCTATTATTTCTTCTGTTTATTTTTCGAGTTACCCGTTGTCGCAAAATTACTGAAATTTTATTTCCAAAATTTGTTTGCCTTTCTTATCATCTCAAATCAGGATTCAGTAAAGTTGTTAAAGTGTTGGATGAAAAAAACTTTGGTTTATTCAGGGTTGAGATAAATGTTTTCAAAGAAATTCATGTAATCATTCACATTCTTTTCCCTATATAAAATAGGGTAATTATCAACACTGATAATCATGCTTTTAGTGTCAGTGCCATCTATTTGAGATAATATGTATTCGTTTTGTGTTACAGCATCAAGGTAGTTTAGGGATTTGCCGCTGTCTTGAAAATTTCCTACTGTAATCATTTGCCACTCGTCCTTAAAAATAATGCTGTTAATCTTGAGCTGTTCCGATCGGAAATATTTTGAATTAAAGTCAGACAATCTGATTTTCAATGCATTGATATTGATTTTGGCGGCATCGACCAGGAAGACGAAAAAATGAACGGAGGCTCCATTGACAGTGAACATAGAGGTAGCAGCTATCTCACCGGGGTCAGCCTTTTTCTCACCTCCGGAGGCTTCGACTTGAGTTGCATCTTCGATGATGGTATTTCCCGAATCATCCTTTTTAAGACGGGAAAGAATGTCCTCGGCCAGCGGTTTCACCTCGCTCTCAGGGTAGGTTTGCACCAATTTATTGAGAGAAATGGCGAGAGAATCAAGATTTTGTATTTTTCCGATAGCCAACGCTTTTAGGAATTCAAATTTGGAAAATAGCTTGCTATCCTGATATTTTGAGGCAGCTTCGTTGTAGTTATTTATTACCAGGTAAAACTGGTTACTCATGTAAGCCCTGTATGTGTCCTCGTAGAGATTTTTGGCAGCACTTTTTTGCGCTTCAAGTACCAGGTTATAATTAGGATCGACAATAATTTTGGCATAATCGCTTTCAGGATAGTCTTTTACAATCATATTTTGATAGTAAAGGGCTTTGTCCTTATCGGGAACTTCTTCCCAGTTTTTGTACAACTGGTAATAGACCATTAGCCTGTGGTTAGTCATTGGATATCTTTCAAGAAGTTTTTCAAATGATTCAATTGATTTCAGATTGTCTTTAAGACCATCTTTGTAAATGTAGCCAACATTAAAATAAGCTTCTTCAATAGCAAGATTCGACTCCTTCATCTTTTCCTCGGTCATCGGCAGATTTTGAAGATAATATTCCCGTTTTTTTGGATCAGAGACCAAAGCAGCTGTGCTATCTGATTTCGTTGAATCGGCTTGTGCGGTTTCTTCACCTTCTTCACCAAAATCAGTAATAATCTGCTTGTTGCTCAGTCGCCACAGGTCTTCAAGTTTTCTTCTACCCCATTTTTTCGAAAATTCAGTAAATCCAAAACTAACGGACGAAGGATTGTAAAAATACCATCCACCTGATTGTTGAATATTTCTGTTTTCCTGACGACTGGTTTGTTCCAGCATCGACAGGGTGCGCTGCCTCTCCTGTTCCTCGAGCTTTTGCTTGACCTCTTCTTCAACAATTTTCTTAATAATTTCGTCAATAATTCCATTCCGTTTATCTTCGGGCAATGCAGCCATCATTTGTAGGCTATCCTGCTCCTGAATAGCTGTAAGGTTGGTAATTAATCCGGTGAGGGTTTCTGTTTTTTGCTTAATGGCATCGTAATTCGGAAACTCAGCAGGAAGCACCTGCATAGCCGTGTCATAATAGGCTTGTGCCAACAGATAATCGGGTTTTTCGAAATGAATATCGGCCAGTTTCAGGGCAGAGACGGCTTTCTGATAATCGTTGTCAACACTGGTTGCCACTGAGAGTGTGAGGTATTCAACTCCTTTTTCGGTATTTTTGTCCTTTAGAAAAATTTCGGCAAGCGCGTAATAAATCTGATCGCGAAATTCTTCATTCTTGGCATCCTTCAGCATTTTGTTGAGCTTTTTCACAATCAGGCTTCTGTTGCTCGATTTGCTGTCGTAAGTTTTTGCCAAATTTATTTTGGCATTAAAAGCCATCTCGAAAGGAGGGTTTTTACGAATAACAGCCTGATATAGTTTTGCAGCCTCTTTTGTTTCACCCAGCTCGTAATAAATTTGCGCCAAGATAAACATAAGCCTGTTCCTGACTTTCTTTTTTGAGTTTAGCTCTATGGCTCGCTGAAGGTATTTAACCGCCGGCTCGTATTTTTGTTGAAGTATGAAATGGTTAGCATACACTTTTACAAATTCTTTCTCCAAATAATCAGGCGCCTTGCCACTTCGGAGGCTGCTGTTGAAATTATCGAGAACAGTTTCCGATTTTGCAAATTCTTTGTTTTGCTGGTATGTCCGGGCAAGCCACAATTCTGCTTCAAAACGGCTGTTTTCCTTGCTAAAACGGTTGGTTACAAAATCGAAAGTCCTGCGTGCACTCGAATATTCTTTTTTGTAAAGGTACGATTTACCAATAAGCATGTAGCTGTCGTCAATCCATTTTACCCATTCTTTCCTGTCGAAATACATCGAATGGCGCTGGATAACTTTTGAGGCTTTTTCGATAGCACGGTCCATGTTGGGATAGGCGGCCTGTGCATCCTGTTGGTTTCCATATTTATAAACCGGAAGCACCAATGTGTAATTATCTTTGGCATTTTTCTCAATTTCCCGTACACCTTCTTTAAAACTCTCATTTCCATTCCAATAGGCATTGTAATGGGAGGTAAGATTATGGTAGGCCCTTCGTGTAAACCCATTCTTTTTGGTTGAACAGGAGGTAACAATTGTAAATAGAATGCCAGTTAAAAAAATGATTAACAACAGATTGGCATATCTGAGTGTCGGAAATCCGGATTTTGAAGTATGTTTTTCTTCCAAAATAATTATCCCAAGTTTTTACAATTCATCAATTTTTACATGAAATTATTTTAACTCTCATTTGGCAAAATTATTATTTATCAGCTTTTTCGATAACCGTTCAAAGAATAATTGATAAATTCACCTTTTGCAGAAGTTTTAAAACACTGGTTTTTAATAATTTTAGCGACGTTGTTCAGCAAGCGTTTACACGAAAAATGATTCAAATCCTGATACCGTAATGTAAAGCAAGTAATTTGGCAGTGGGGAATGAACGGGCGCATACTGTCGTCATTTAATAATGTTTGAATCGATTAACAATAAAAACAGGATTTGAACATTGTACCTTCTTTAATTTGAAAATACGATATTTGCAGCGCATTTTCAGAAACATTTTACATCAAATGCTTTTAAAAAAACCAAAGGAAAAAGGCAAGCTGTTAGGTAAGCTTAAGCGCAAATACAAGCTGGTACTGATGGATGCCGAAACTTTCGAAGAAAAAATCTCGTTCAAATTAACCAGGTTTGGAGTGATTGTTGTAACCGGGACTACAGTCATATTACTCATATTATCAACTATTTACCTTGTTGCCTTTACCTCTTTGCGAAAATACATTCCAGGTTACACTGATGTTACATTGCCAAAGAAAATTTACCAGCTTCAGCAACGCTCTGACTCATTGGAGGCAGTTTTCAGGCAAAAAGACCTTTTTATTGCCAATTTAAAAAGGATTATTGAGGGCAAAGAAGTTATTGAAGACTACAGTTCTAATCAGCAGAGCGCAAACAATTACGATGATATTAAATTTGAGAAATCGAAAGCCGATTCGCTGTTAAGGCTTGAATTTGAAAAGCAAAACAAGTACTCGATTTATCAGAACCAAACACAGAGCCAGAATACAGGTCAACAGGTGAATTTGGGTAAAATTAATTTTTTTTCTCCCATTAATGGAATCGTTACCAGGAAGTTTGATCCAAAGGTTGGCCACTTTGGAGTTGATCTGGTGGCAACTAAAAATGAGGCTATAAAAGCTACCCTTGATGGGATTGTAATTTTTTCGGATTGGACTACCGAAACCGGCTACACAATAACACTTCAACACCAGAACAATATCATATCGGTTTACAAACACAATTCAAGTTTGCTAAAAAAGCAGGGTACCTTTGTAAAAGCTGGTGAAACGATTGCAATTATTGGTGAAACCGGCGAATTTTCTTCGGGGCCTCATCTACATTTCGAATTGTGGCACAATGGCAAGCCAATTAATCCGGAGGATTATTTAACTTTTCAGGATAAAAAAAGATAAGAGGTGCCAAAAAAAATCTGCATATTGGGTTCAACAGGATCGATTGGAACACAAACCTTGGATGTAATTCGCCAGAATCCTGAAAAATTTGAAGCTTTCATTCTTACCGCCAACAACAATGCAGATAAGTTGATTGAACAGGCATTTGAATTCAAACCAAAATACCTTGTAATTGGAAATCAGAATTCGTATTCGTATGTAAAAAATGCGTTGACGGGCACTAATATCTCAATTTTATCGGGGAAATCATCCCTTGAAGAAATAACAAAAGTGGATGAAACGGATATTGTTTTGGCAGCCATGGTAGGATATGCAGGCCTAAAACCAACGCTGAATGCAATTGAAAAGGGAAAAAACGTTGCCCTGGCCAACAAAGAATCGCTGGTAATTGCAGGTGATTTGGTTACCTCATTAGCGTTAAATAAAGGTGTTAAAATATTACCGGTGGATTCGGAACATTCAGCAATTTTTCAATGCCTTTCGGGAGAATCATCTGCAAGCATCGAAAAAATCTATCTCACTGCATCGGGCGGTCCCTTTTTTGGGAAAAACAAATCCGAACTCAAAAATGTAAGCAGTGCTGATGCTTTGAAACATCCGAAATGGAATATGGGATCGAAGGTAACCATCGATTCAGCCACCCTGATGAACAAAGGGCTTGAAGTTATTGAAGCCAGATGGTTGTTTGGTGTCAGTCACAAAAATATTGAGGTAGTTGTTCATCCTCAATCCATTATCCATTCAATGGTTCAATTTGTCGATGGAAGTATCAAGGCGCAGATGGGACTTCCCGACATGCACCTCCCAATTCAGTATGCTTTGGCATGGCCCGAAAGAATTCAATCAGTTTCGAAACGATTGAATTTTTCAGAACATGCCCAGTTAACATTTTTCTCTCCCGACAGCGATCTTTTCAGGAATCTAAAATTAGCTTATCAGGCAATCGAAGCTGGAGGTAATATGCCATGTATTCTGAACGCTGCAAATGAAGTGGCAGTAGAGGCTTTTTTGAATAACCGGCTTAGCTTTTTTGATATTCCTGTGTTGATTGAACAATGTATGGAAAAAGTTGGTTTAATAAATTCGCCATCACTTGATGATTTAATCAACACTCACGAAAATACGCAAACATTTGCAAATGAGTTATTACTTAGTATTAACAAATAAAATAGGAATTTAAACATTCGATGGAAATACTGATCAAAGTCTTACAGCTTTTGCTAAGTCTCTCAATCCTGGTAATTGTTCATGAATTTGGACATTTCATTACTGCAAAGATTTTCAAAACAAGGGTCGAGAAGTTTTATCTGTTTTTCAATCCGTGGTTTTCAATTTTTAAGTTCAAAATAAAAGAAACCGAATACGGATTAGGCTGGCTGCCTTTGGGAGGCTACGTAAAAATATCGGGAATGATTGACGAGTCGATGGATAAAGAGCAGTTGAAACAACCACCTCAACCATGGGAATTCAGATCGAAACCGGCCTGGCAGAGATTAATCGTCATGCTTGGTGGAGTGTTGGTAAACATTATCCTGGCTGTTTTAATTTACATTTCGATACTCTTTTATTGGGGCGAACAGTACCTGCCTACTTCAGAGGTAAAATATGGAATCACGGTTGATTCGCTGGCCTATGAAATGGGTTTAAGAGACGGTGATAAAATTTTATCGGTTGATAATAAGAAAGTTGAAGAGTTTTATAAAATACCTGGGGAAATCATCATCGAGCTTGCAAAAACTGTTCAGGTTGAGCGTGAAGGACAAATTATCGACCTTAAAATTCCAGAAGAATTTATCAGCAAATTGCTAACCCAACGTGATCCAAGATTTATCGATGTGCGGTTTCCCTTTGTAATAGAGGAAGTATTAGACGACTCACCCGCCAAAAAAGCAGGTCTTTCGGCCAACGATCAGATTTTGAGTGTCGAAAACCAATCCACACTCTTTTTTGATCAGTTCAGAAAAGAAATAGGTGACCGGAAAGGACAGGTTGTGAATATTAAGGTTTTAAGAAATAATGACACAATAAGCACGGCTGTTGAGGTTCTTCCAACTGGAATGATAGGTGTAAAGGCAAAAACACTTACCCATTTTTTTGAACTAAAAGAAAAAAATTATTCGATGCTGCAGGCAATCCCGGCAGGAACAGTTAAAACCTATAAAAGTGTTGAAAATTACCTTAAACAACTTAATATTGTGTTGTTTAAACCTGAATCAGGAGCCTACAAACAGATTGGCGGCTTCATCACTATTGGAAGTATTTTTCCATCAATCTGGGATTGGCAGGCTTTCTGGGCACTAACTGCTTTTCTGTCTGTTATGCTGGCAATTTTAAATATTTTACCGATCCCTGCACTTGACGGTGGACATGTAATGTTTTTATTGTATGAAATCGTCGCCAGACGAAAACCAAGCGATAAATTTTTAGAATATGCCCAAATTGCCGGGATGGTTATTCTTTTTGGTTTGCTGATTTATGCCAATGGAAACGACCTGATGAGGTTTGTTTTCAAGAATTAGTAGTAATGTTTTGATTTTGAAACTTTTCGTGTTTTTTTAAACATGAGCGCAGGTTGAAAACAAATTTTTCGCCAATCGACCTGCACTGAGCAGGCAGAAATAAAACAAAAACCTTAACTGTGACTGTTTTGGATTAGACTCATGGACGAAAACAGCAACATAAATCTTTTTCTGAAAGAATTTAATGATTCAGATTTTTCAACCAATAAAATTGATGATACGGTATTGGATATCATTAATTTATCGGTTCAAATAGTACTCATTACCAATTTGAATGGTAAAATCCTGTTCCTGAATAATGCTGCAAGCAATTTTTTTGGCGTTAAGTCTTCTGACCCTGCCAATGTATATCCCATCGATTCACTACTCCGACTAAATGAAGTAATCCGTAATCAAGGCGTTCAAGGATCACTTGCTGCAAATAAAGCAATTATCAGGACGAGTTCAAGAAATCCTGTAGGACTTGAAACCACCCTTTTCTTTGTTGTACAACCAGTATTTTACACTGATCAAAATTGTGTTCTCCTTAACCAAACAATCATTGAAACAGGCAATAATAACTTTTTAGGGTTGACAGGAATCGCCGAAAATGACCATCAAATACTCAATTTAATACCTGCTTTGATCTTTGTAAAAGACATGGAGAACAGAATTATTTGGGTAAACAAATCATTTGAAGAAATTACTGGCTTAAAAGCATCCACAATTTTTAATAAAAAGATTTCGGAAATAGTTGATGATAGCGATTTGGCAGAAGAATACTGGAAGGATGACAAGGAAATAATTGAAACCGGGATACCAAAACGCAATATTATCGAGCACCTGATCACGGATAAATCAAAATGGTTCATGACTGATAAAATACCATTAAAGTCAGACAATGGCGATTTAAAAGGAATTTTAGGTTTTTCAGTTGAGATTTCTGAACGCAAATACGCTGAAGAATCATTGATGAGTAGTGAACAACGGTTCAGGCTATTTTTTGAAACATCACCCGATAGCATCATCATTTGTGATCTTGATTGTAACATTCAGTCAATAAATCCGGCATTTGAATCTTTGACGGGGTTTGCTCAGGATGAAATAGAAGATCTTTCATTTTTTAGCCTGACTCCCGACCATTGGCCTGTCAGACATGAAGAGCAAATGATGGTAAATAAACTAAAAAATGAAAAGATTAAAACAATTACCATTGAAAAAGAATATCTTAGTAAAACTAAAAAGGCCATTCCGGTGCGCATTACGGGCTGGCTTATCAGGGACGAATTGCATAATCCGTTTCAATTTTGCATCTATGCAAAAGACATGACTTTTGAAAAAAAAGCTGATGAATTGGAAAAATCATTGCTGAAAAAAGAAAAAGAAGAATTATCGAAAGACCTCGAGGCAAAAAACAGAGAGTTAAACACAAAAATTACCCAATTAATCGAGAAAACAGAAATGGTTGGAAGTGTGATTACACAACTCGAAAAAATAAGGCAAAACAAATCAGCAAATATCGAAGATGAGATTTTTCAGGTGATTAATGACCTTAAGCGCCATTCAACCGGGAATTTCTGGTCGCAGTTTGAGTACACCTTTGGTCAGATCAATCAATCATTTTACGACAATCTTTTCAAAGCCTTTCCAAACCTCACGAATAATGAAAAAAAAATTTGTGCATTCCTGAAAATGAATTTATCGACAAAAGACATTTCTGCCATTACCCACCAATCAGCAAGAAGCATTGAGATTGCCAGATCGAGGTTGCGTAACAGAATGAATTTGAGCCGCAGTGAAAACCTGACAAAATTCCTAAATCAGTTTTAACCAGATATCTGGCATTCTAAAGTGCTGACATAGTCTATTCACAAACTTAATAGAACACACTTGCCTGGCAGCCTGCCTGCCAATAGCGTGATGACAGTCCGATAGCCATGAAAATGATAAAATAGATCCCGCCCATACAAAACGGATTATAAATGTTATCAGTGGGCATTCTGCACCATCACCCAACTAGGGGGGCTGGGTTGCATTTGATCGATTTAGGAATTATTCAGACAAAATTACAATTCCATGATTTTCAATTCTTACAACCATTTTGATATCAGGACTAAAATCATGGGTTCAGCTTGTTTTGTAGTATTCTCTAATTAAAGGATTCTTGCTTACAGAAAAGGTATTTGCCCATTAACTTCTATTAATTGGTTCACTTAAAATACTATGCTGAAATATTTATCTTTCTTCATGAGTCATGTCTAAAAAAGTTGTTGTTAAAACGCCACTAAAAGCTTACTGAGTTTGCCGTTGGGTCCTAACAACACTAAACTCTACAAAATAATAAAAATCAATATATTATAAAATTAAAAATTTTATTCCTGTCTGTTGAATACAGGATTTAAGGTAAAGAACTAGTTTTTAGGCTGAGTTCAATCATGAAAGTAAAAAATTACTGGTTTTTACAACCATTGATGGAAAATATGGATTAATAATGTGCAGTTCTGTTCGTAAAAACCCTGTTAAAAGCTTTTACGACCAATTTGTTATTATATTGATTACATAGACTTTACCATAATTATTTGGAAAACACGTTTGTAAAAAGCACTTTTTTGTGCAGTTTTTGTGCAATTCTAAATTGCAATTTAATTTTGTCTGCGCATCTTTCTGTTGTATGTTTGCAACGACTAAATCATGGTTGTTTTTTAATAATTGGTTTTAAGGGGTAGTTTGGGAGTTAACCTAAAGCAGGGGGATAAATTTTAAGACTTTTACTCTAGATTTAGCTTGTATCCCCCCGCTCCCAAACTTTTAAAACATCAGATCTCACACAACTTTCCAAAAAACATTCTAATTATTACCATTTTGATGAAATGGCTTCATTTATGTTTGGTAAAATTTTCGTTAAGAAAAATCAGTTATTGAATTTTCAGATTCCCTTGATATTGATGTTGATGGAATAAAAAAAGTCCTGTTCAATTACGCTGGAATTTAGGATGAAAATTGAGTAAAAAGTTTAACCTGAAAAATTCATAAAACCCATCAATTCCCTGATTCTTAGTCTCGAAAATTCGGGATAGAACCTTTGTGGCGCTAAATTAAAGTTGCCACAAACCAGCCTGCCTGTCTGCCAGATACAGCCACAGGCAGGCTGGTCAGGCGGGGGCTCAAACCTCACTGCAATCGGCATGAATTCCCTAAGTTTATGAATAAAATAAGTTAAAGATTACACAAAAGATGCATTTATTCTTTTGATTACCAATAAGATCAACCAATCCAACAAGATCGTTTTAACCTTGATGAACACATTAACCTGTTCAGGAAAAATTTCAAATAAAACATACCTGTCGCTATCACATAACAGTCTAAAAAAGTAGTCTGCGCTTTGTGATATTTTTTTGAGATAATTTACTGGCTTCAGCAACATCTTGTAAACAAATCCATTTACAATAATCCATCGATTTCAAAGTTTGTTTAAAGTTTGAAATAAACTTTGGAGGCAATTGCAGACTTTTTAACTTAAATGATTGTCAAATTAAAATTTGCAAAATCGTAAAGTCAAAAAAGTATTTTCTTTGTACCTAATTTTTAAGGCAATAATTTTCATGTTGAAGAGGATAAAATTCATTTTACCAATACTGTTTTCTTTTTCGCTGAATGCGCAGCAATTGCCTCAATACACCCAGTACATGTTTAATAAAATTGCCTACAACCCGGGATATGCTGGTGCTGGCAATGGGATTTGTGTGGGTGGATTAATCCGGCAGCAATGGGTTGGTTTTAAAGCTACCGATAAAAATGGAAACACTGTTGATGTTGCACCCGAAACATACGTTGTTTCCATTCATTCGCCAATAAAAGCACTCAGGGGCGGGCTTGGTGCTACGATTATTCAGGACCAGATTGCATTTCAAAAAAATATTACCGTTAACCTGATGTACGCCTATCAAACAACGATGGGTGCCGGTGATTTGGGAGTGGGTTTGCAACTGAGTATTTTCAACAATACCGTTGATTTTTCAAAATATGAACCGCTCATTAGTGGCGATCCATTGCTAAACAATAAAGCAGAAGAATCTGATATGATTTTTGATGCCGGTATTGGATTATACTATCGTGTGCCCGACAATTATTACCTGGGGCTTTCGGTTCTTCAATTAGCCCAGTCAAAAAAGCCTGATGGAACTGGAGCGCATCTCCGCAGGCAAATTAACTTGTCAGGGGGATATGAATTTGCTTTTCCTAATACTCCGGGCATCGATGTATTACCCTCGGTAATGATTAAAACCGATGGCACATCAGTTCAGTACGATTTGAGCACCCTGATCAGGTACAAGGAACAGTTGTGGGGCGGGCTGTCGTATCGAATACAGGATGCAATTGCTGTTATCATTGGTTTTGAATACAAAAACTTCAATATTGGATACTCTTACGATATCAACACTTCCTCGATCGGCTCGTTTGGAAGCCACGAAATCAGATTGGGTTATTGTTTTAAAATTGAAGTTGATAAGATTAAAAAAGTTTATCGCAATACCAGATTCCTGTAAAGTGCTTTAGGTGAAACAAAATCTGCATTAAGAACTATACTAAATGAAAACTAACCTCGTTAAAGTGTTTGTCAAATCAGCAGTTAGTATGAAGAAGGTAATTTTTTTCTTTTCAGTTATTGTAATTTTCAGCAGTTGTAGTAATACGGGTAATGGAGAATTGGTTGGCGTATCGGACCGGCCTAAATTTTATCAGCCAGACCCCTACGGAATGACTTTTATACCACTTGGATCCTACACGATGGGCTTAGGTGAAGAAGACATTCCTTATTCGCAAATGAACAATCCGAAGAGAGTTACAGTAGGCTCTTTCTATATGGATGAAACCGAAATTACAAACAATGAATACAGGCAGTTTGTATATTGGGTGAGGGATTCAATAGCCCGATCCCTGTTAGGAGAAGTCAATCCTGAAGAGTATCTCATCGAGGAGAATCCACAGACCGGTGAAATATACGATCCTCCGTTTCTAAACTGGCAAACGAAAATCGAATGGGATGAGGAAGAAACAGCCCAGACCCTCGAAGAAGAGATGTATTTGCCTGAAAACGAGAGATATTTCAGAAAAAAGGAATTCGAT
Source organism: uncultured Bacteroidota bacterium (assembly GCA_937950125.1). GTDB lineage: Bacteria > Bacteroidota > Bacteroidia > Bacteroidales > 4484-276 > CALFEP01. The sequence continues at coordinate 11,394 of CALFEP010000167.1, read as the reverse complement.
ACACGAAAATTAAAATATGAGTATTACTGGATTGATCTTCAGGCAGCGTCAAAAAAAGAATTCACCAACAAAGGCAATGCTGAAGATGCAAGTTTTGCCAACAGACCACAGGGTATGCAGGACAGATCAGTGTATGTGCGGAAAGAGGTGATAAATGTTTATCCTGATACATTATGCTGGTTACACGATTTTCCTTACAGTTACAACGAACCTCTGGTTCAGACGTATTTCTGGCATCCGACTTACGATCATTATCCGGTTGTTGGTGTAAACTGGAACCAGGCTCGTGCCTTTTGTATCTGGCGTTCAGCCTTATTCAACAATTACCTTACCAGTAAGGGTCAGGCTGGTTTGAACGATTTCAGATTGCCATCAGAAACAGAATGGGAATGGGCTGCCCGTGGTGGACATGAAGCAAACCCATTTCCGTGGGGTGGACCCTACAGCCGCAACGATAAAGGATGTCTTCTGGCCAACTTCAAACCCAACAGAGGTAATTATGTTGACGACGGTGGAGTTACTCCGGTAATCGTTGGACATTATCCTGCCAATAGTTTTGGTCTTTATGACATGTCGGGCAATGTTGCTGAATGGACCAAAAGTGCTTATGATAAATCATCAAATGTTTTTACCTGGGATTTAAATCCTGACTATAACTATCTTGCAAAACCTGATGATCCTGTTGCTATGAAGCGTAAAGTAATACGCGGCGGTTCGTGGAAGGACATAGAGTATTTCCTTTTGGTTTCAACACGTGATTACGAATATCAGGACACTGCAAAATCATACATAGGCTTCAGATGTGTGCAACCCTATCTTGGACGCGCAAAAGGGGACAATCCATCGCGTGCTTCCGAAGTTTATTAGCATTGTTTTTTCATTTAATTTTTACCACAATAATTGATTTTGAAAATGAATAACAGACCAGTGATTGTAAAAATTGAGGATGCTCTTGACAGCAGATTTTTCAGAAGATTCATGTCAGTAGCTTATGGCTTGGGCGCCAGTATTGTTATTATTGGTGCGCTGTTTAAAATTACGCATATTCGTGGAGCAAACGAAGCTCTATTTATCGGAATGGTTACTGAAGCAATTATTTTTGCACTCTCAGCCTTGCAAAAACCCCATGTTGAGCCTGACTGGAGCAAAGTTCACCCGCAATTTATGGAAGATTATCATGGTGTAAAATTTGAAGGCGATATTCCACAGCAGACAAGTTTTGGCGGTCAGACAGGGCTTCTGGATAAAATGCTCAAAGACGCCAAAGTTGACCAGGGATTGATTGAACGATTGGGTACAGGACTAAAAAATTTGACTGAAACCACTCAAAAACTTAATGATGTTTCAAGCATAAGTGTTGCCAATCAGGAATTTGTAGGAAATGTAAAATCAGCGTCGCAATCAGCTGCCACACTTTCAAAATCATATACCCAAACGGCTGAAGTCCTGAATCAGGGACAAAGTGCCTCGATGGAGTTTTCAAATAAACTCAAAGAAGTTTCTGGTGCTGCATCAGGACTAAAAGATTCATATACAGCAGCTTCACAGGCAATAATTACCGATGTCGATGCAACTAAAAAACTTTCAGAAAGCATAAACTCTGCTACACAGTCTGCAGGAAAATTATCAGAAAGCTATTTGAAATCATCAGAAAATATTGCAAAAAATATTGACGAGTTGCAAAAGTCGATAAATAAGAACCTCTCCTACAATGCTCAATTAACAAAACTTTCAGAAAATCTGGCATCATTGAATGCCATGTATGAAATTCAACTCAAAAATTCGGAACAACAAACCGCAGCAACCACAAAATTGCAGGAGACGCTCAATAAATTCCTGGTGAATCTGGAGAATTCAACCTCAAAGACTGATCAATATCAAAAGGAGATGGACACCCTAACCCGCAGGATGTCAACCCTTAACAATATTTATGGTAACATGCTTTCAGCCATGAATGTAAAATAATTCATTCCAAAAAATTAATTTTTGAAATAAAAACAAAGCAGAAGAATGGCTGGATACAAAGAAACGCCGCGACAAAAAATGATAGCCATGATGTACCTGGTACTCACGGCACTACTGGCACTGAATGTTTCCAAAGAAATGCTTGATGCATTTATTGTCGTAAACGAAAGCGTGGAACTGACCAACGAAAATTTTTCAGAGAAACTTAATGACACTTACCTGGCATTTGAAAAAAAATACCAAATAAACCAAAATAAGGTTAAACCCTATTGGGATAAGGCCAGAATGGCCAAACAGTATTCGACAGATCTTGTTGATTACATCAACAATATGAAATACGAACTGATTTCAAAAACTGAAGAAATCCCAATCGACAGTGCCAAAATAATTAAGATTTCAAACATTAAAAATAAAGACGACTACGATACCCCTACTAATTTTTTTATGGGCGACAGCGATACGGGTGATAAAGGTATGGGAATGGAGCTCAAGAAAAGAATTGAAAAATACCGGGAAGATATGATGAATCTTCTTGATCCGGAAGATAGGGACAAAATTAAAATGGGACTGGTAACTGAAGGCGATTACAAAGACGCCAACGGACTGCCTCTCAACTGGATACAATACAATTTTTTTCATACTATCCTCGCTGCCGATCTTGCAATTATCAATAAAATTATCACTGAGGTTTTCAATGCAGAATTTGATGTTGTGAACTTTCTTTTGGATGACATTGAAGCTGAAGATTTTAAATATGATAAGATCGCCGCAAAGGTACTTCCCAAAAGCAGCTATGTTTTTATGGGTGACAAATATCAGGCTGAAATAATTGTAGCCGCCTACGATACAAAACAAACACCAGATGTTTTTTTACTTGAGGGTGTTGACTCACTGCCACTCAGTCAAATTTCAAGGGCACGGAAAATCGAAGGAAAACACGGTATTGTCAAATTCGATGTTCCAGCCAATAGCCAGGGTCTGAAAAAATATGCCGGTATAATTCAAGTGAAAGGCGGGCTTGGTGAAATTAACAACCACTATTTCAGTGACGAATTTTTTGTAGCAGAACCCTCCCTGACAGTTTCAGCAACCAAAATGAATGTTTTTTATGTTGGTGTTGACAACCCTGTTGAAATATCAGTGCCTGGTATTCCTGAAGAAAGCATTGTTCCAAGTATTTCGGTTGGTTCATTGTCAAAAAATCCTGATGGAAACGACTGGATTGTTACTGTACCACAAGGTCAAAAGGAGACCGTGATTTCAGTGAATGCCAGGGTTGACGGACAACTTAAACCTATGGGAAACAAAAAATACAGGATTAAAAAACTACCAGACCCTGTTGCGCTTATTGCCAATCTTACCGAAGGCTCAATTAATAGAAATATTCTCATAACAGCAGGCGCTATCATCCCAAAAATGCCTGATGATTTTGAATTCGATCTTAAATATAAAATCATTTCGTTTAAAATGGTACTTCAACGAGGCACCGACCTGATTACAGAAAAATCGAGCAGCAATATGCTTACACAGGAAATGATAAGGGCAATACAGGGAGCCAACAGAGGGCAAAGAGTATGGTTTGAAAATATTATTGCCCGTGGCCCTGACAACATCGATCGTCCTCTGTCACCAATCATTCTAACCATTAATTAATTGAATAACAAATAATTACATCAATATGAATATCAAAGGATTGAAGATAGGTTTAACAATGGTTTTTTTAATGGCTTTTGCAGCATCGTTTGCGCAGCCTGCAAACCAGGTACAACTGGTTACAGAACCAAAAGACAAAGCATACGACCGATCTTTTATCGATGATCTTAAACCGATACCCTACCCCTATCTTCGCGAATCAGATGTTTTCTGGGAAAAAAGGATTTGGAGAGTTATTGATTTTAAAGAAAAAATCAACCAACCACTCTATTTTCCCGAAAGGCCACAAGGCCGCTGGAGAAGCCTGATGCAAATTTTATGGGATTCGGTATTAGGTGGCGAAATCATTGCCTATGGATATGAGCAGACTACCGACAACTTTGAAGAGTTGATACCAATGACTGCAGCGCAAATAGAAAAAGATTTGGTTGATTCAACACTCGTTCCTGTTGTGGATCCAAACGACCCTTCGAATACCATAAATCAGATGGTGGCAAATCCTTTCGACCCGTCATCAGTTCGCCAAATCAGGATTAAAGAAGACTGGATTTTTGACAAACAACGTTCGGAAATGCAAGTACGAATCATCGGTATTTGCCCTGTTAAAGAAGATCGAAATCCAATGACCGGTGAATTTCGTGGATATGTGCCTCTATTCTGGCTATATTATCCCGATATCCGGCCAATTCTTGCAAGGTTTGAGGTTTTCAACCGAAACAACAGTTCCAACAGGTTGACTTACGACCAGTTGTTTCTTCAACGAAGGTTCGGAAGCTACATCATAAAAGAAGACAACGTTTTCGACCGTTACATCTCCGATTATGCCGTGGATGTTGACGGGCTCCTTGAGTCGGAACGAATTAAAAACGATCTCCGCTCCTTTGAACAGGAATTGTGGGTTTATTAAAACAAAGCAAAACTTATCATAATTCGTCAACTCCTTACCACAACCGGTAAGGAGTTTTTGTTTTATTTTTGCCATGATTCAAATAAAAAAACCTATGAGTTCTACATTCCTGACCACTCCAATCCTTTACCTGAAAGGCGTCGGGCCAGCAAGAGCCGATTTACTGAAAAAGGAACTCGGAATTCATGTTTTTGAAGACCTGCTTCATTTTTTCCCTTTCCGGTATGTTGACAGAAGCCAGTTTACCACCATCAGCAAAATTTCGGAAGAAACCGGCTATGTGCAGCTTTGTGGAAAAATTACACAACTAAAGACCGTTGGTGACGGAAGAGCAAAAAGACTTTCAGGTTATCTTGTGGATGAAACCGGTGAATTGGAGCTGGTTTGGTTTCAGGGACTTAAATGGGTGGTCGAAAGAATTAAACCAAACCTCGAATATGTTGTTTTTGGTAAACCTGCCTTGTTCAATGGACGTTTCAACATAGCTCATCCAGAAATTGAACCCGTCAATGATGACGAAAACAAGCCCATCATCACCCTCCAGCCATTTTACAATTCATCAGAAAAACTAAAATCGAAAGGACTCGACAGCCGTGGTATAGCCAAACTCACCAAAACCCTTGTTTTACAACTTACCGGTAATGTACCCGAAACATTGCCCGAATTCGTTGTAAACAAATACAAATTCATCTCAAAGGAGTCTTCTCTCCGCAACATTCATCATCCCGAAGATGCCCAGCTTTTAACCAAAGCACAGGTCAGATTGAAATTTGAAGAATTGTTTTTTATTCAACTTGCCTTGCTCAAACAAAAATATGTGCGGACTACCAAAAGCCAGGGCCATGTTTTTCAGGTTGTTGGAGAAAATTTTAATACCTTTTTCAAATTTCATTTACCTTTCGAACTTACCGGAGCACAAAAAAAGGTTATCAAAGAAATAAGGGCCGATTGTGGTTCGGGAAAGCAAATGAACCGGCTTTTGCAAGGAGATGTTGGCAGCGGAAAAACCCTCGTAGCCTTAATGTGCATGCTCTTAGCCATCGACAATGGTTTTCAGGCCTGTTTGATGGCGCCCACCGAAATTCTTGCCCAACAACACTTTACTACAATCACTCGGTTTCTAACACAAATGAGTATTAAGGTCGATTTATTGACAGGATCAACCAAACCGGCTGACCGGAAAATCCTGCATGAAAGCCTGCTATCAGGTGAAACGAACATTTTAATTGGCACCCATGCACTTATCGAGGATACTGTGGTTTTCAAAAATCTGGGATTTGTTGTCATTGATGAGCAACATCGCTTTGGAGTTGAACAACGTGCCATGCTGTGGAAAAAAAACCTCGTTCCGCCTCATGTGCTCGTTATGACCGCTACCCCCATACCGCGCACCCTGGCAATGACAATTTATGGCGACCTCGATGGTTCAGTAATTGATGAACTTCCACCAGGTCGAAAACCTATTCAGACCTACCATTTTTACGACAGCAAGCGTGCTCAGCTTTTCAATTTCATTAAAACCAAAATCAGGGAAGGGCGGCAGATATACATTGTTTATCCCTTGATTAATGAATCGGAAAAGCTTGATTTGAAAGACCTTATGGATGGTTACGAAAGCATCAGCCGGTCGTTTCCGCTGCCTGAATATGCCATCAGCATTGTTCACGGCCAAATGAAACCCGAAGCCAAGGAAATTGAAATGCAACGGTTTGTTAAAGGTGAAACCCAGATAATGATTGCCACTACCGTAATTGAGGTAGGGGTTGATGTACCGAATGCCTCGGTGATGGTCATCGAAAATGCCGAAAGATTTGGTTTGTCGCAACTGCATCAACTCAGGGGAAGGGTTGGCAGGGGCGCCCAGCAATCGTATTGCATTCTGATGACTGGTTTCAAACTTACCTCGGATGCCCGTACCCGGATTGATACGATGGTGAAAACCACCGATGGATTTGAAATTGCAGAAGTTGATATGAAGCTACGCGGGCCCGGCGATATGCAAGGCACGCAGCAAAGTGGAATTTTAGACCTGAAAATTGCAGACATCATTAAAGATGAAAAAATTTTGAAAGCTGCCCGCAATCTTGCAATGGATATTCTGGACAGCGACCCGGAACTTATTAGACCTGAAAATGAAATCCTTGCCGGAAGGCTTATCGTCCTGCGAAAGCAAAAACAAGACTGGAGCCTTATCAGTTGACAATCTTCAAAAAAGTTGTAAACTCAATTATCCTCCACTCTTCGCTCTCAGCCCTCTGCTTTCTGCCCTTGGCTTTTTTTCTCCTTTTTTCCTATTTTATTACTTTTGCCCATTAAATTTTTAACCTTTTCGCAAATGAAAATCAGTTATAACTGGCTTAGAGATTACGTACACACCGATCTTTCTCCTGCAAAAATTGGTCAAATACTCACAAACACTGGCCTTGAAGTTGAAAGCATCGAAAAAATTGAAACCATAAAAGGTGGTTTGCATGGCGTAGTAATTGGTGAAGTAAAAACCTGTTTTAAACATCCTGACGCCGACAAATTAAGCGTAACCACCGTGGATATTGGCAACGGAACCATCCTTCCTATCGTCTGCGGCGCTCCCAATGTTGCAGCAGGTCAGAAAGTTGTAGTGGCAACAGTTGGAACAGTATTGTACGCCGGCAATCAGTCTTTCGAAATTAAAAAAGCCAAAATAAGAGGGCAGGTTTCCGAAGGAATGATTTGTGCGGAGGATGAAATTGGCATTGGCGATTCGCACGCCGGAATCATGGTTTTGCCAAATGAAGCAGTGGTTGGAACTCCGGCCAGAGAATATTTCGACATCGAGGAAGATTATGTATTTGAGATAGGCCTAACACCCAACCGCACCGATGCTATGTCGCACATTGGTGTTGCCCGCGACCTGGTTACCGCCCTTAATCTTCACGAGTTAAATGAGCCCCTTTCGTTGCGAAAACCCTGTGTTGACAGCTTTATGGTTGACAACATCACCCGGCCTTTCGAAATTGTTATCGACGACCCAAAAGCGTGTCCGCGATACACTGGCATCACAGTTTCCGGTGTTGAAGTTAAGGAATCGCCCGACTGGCTCAAAAACCGGCTATTGGCTATCGGGCTGCGACCCATCAATAATCTTGTGGACATTAGCAATTATGTACTTCACGAAACCGGTCATCCCACCCACTTTTTCGATGCCGACAAAGTTAAAGGAGATAAAATTGTTATTAAAAAACTTCCAGCCGGAACCAAATTCAAAACCCTTGACGAAACCGACCGCACCCTTTCTGGTAATGATCTGATGATTTGTAATGCCGATGAAGGAATGTGTATTGCAGGCGTTTTCGGGGGTTTCGATTCAGGTGTGACAACTGAAACCAAAAACGTGTTTATCGAAAGCGCTTATTTCGACCCAAAAATCATCCGGAAAACCGCACGTTTTCACGGGCTTAACACCGATTCATCGTTCCGTTTCGAACGTGGCGCCGATCCAGAGGCCACTGTTTATGCCCTCAAACGCTGTGCAATGCTCATCAGGCAACTTGCCGGAGGGGTCATATCATCTGAAGTTACTGATGTTTATCCAAAACCTTTGGAAAAAAGTAAAATCGAACTGAAATATAAAAACGCTGACCGCCTTATCGGAAAATCAATCGACAGAGACACCATTAAAGATATTCTGATTTGGCTGGGCATTGAAATCGAAAACGAGGATGAACATGGTCTTGTGGCTGAAATTCCGACCTTCAAAGCTGATGTGAAGCTGGAAGCCGACCTCATCGAAGAAATCCTGCGCATTTACGGATACAACAATGTTGAAATCCCCGACCAGCTGCGCTCTTCGCTGTCATATATTGAAAAACCTGACCGTGAGAAAGTTCAGAACCTTGTGGCAGATTACCTTTCAGGAAATGGATTCCTGGAAATCATGAACAATTCGCTTACAAAAGCATCCTATTCCGAAATGCTGGAATTTTTAAAGGCTGAAAACAACGTTCAACTTGCCAATCCATTAAGTGCTGATTTGGGTGTAATGCGTCAGACACTGCTTACAAGCGGCCTCGAATCAATAGTTTACAACCTCAATCGAAAAAATTCAGACCTTAAATTTTACGAATTCGGCAAAACTTACGTAAAAAACCCTCAACATGCTGGTCACGAAAATATCCTGAAGAAATACCACGAATTCATGAACCTGTCGGTATTTTTAACCGGAAACGACAAAAGCGAAAGCTGGTACACATCACAGGGCGAGACCGATTTTTATCTGCTTAAAAGTTTTGTTTTCAATGCATTGAAAAAACTCAATATCCAACATAGTGAATTTACAGCTTCACCACTGACAAATGAAATATTCGGAAGCGGGCTCCAGTATGAAATTAACAATAAAGTTGCAGTTCAAATGGGACCTCTTCATAAAAAACTCCTTCACAAATTCGATATCAAACAGGAGGTTTTCTGGGCCAACATCAACTGGGACATGATGTTGCAACTTTTGAAAAAACACAAGGTTTCGTACAAAGAAGTTTCAAAATATCCCGAAGTTCGCCGCGATCTGGCTTTGCTCATCGATAAGGAGGTGACTTTTGAAACACTTGAGAAAATTGCTTTCGATGCCGAAAAAAATATTTTGAAAAGTGTCAACCTGTTTGATGTTTACGAAGGAGAAAACCTTGAGAAAAATAAAAAATCTTATGCTTTGAGTTTTGTTCTTTTAGACGAAACCAAAACACTCACTGACAAAATCATCGACAAAACGATGCAAAAAATCATTAAAGCCTTCGAAATGAGGGTAAATGCTAAGTTGCGCTAATCTAACCCAACACACATTTAACCTCAAAGGTTATTGGTCACACCAATCATGTTCTCAACAGAATCCTGACCCAAAACATCAGAATGTTAGCTTTTTATTTGTTCACACGGATTTTGGATTGTTAAATGATTGATGTAAAAATAGGCTTGTAAAAATGATTTCTGAATTATTTTTAAAACAATGTCAAGTTTAATAAAGTACTAAATTACAGTTTATTATGAAAGATGAATTACGTTATTCAGTAAGTCCCTCGGGAGAGAAATACCCGATTCCTCAGCTGGATGAATATCCGGCTGAATTTGAAAGAATTAAAAAATTAACTGAATTAGCCCGCAAAGAGGGCAAAGAGGTTGTGGTTGTAATGGGCGTTGGTTTTGTTGGTGCTGTTATGGCCGCCATCGTTGCCGACACTGTTGATAACAAGGGCACACCCTCCAAATTTGTTATTGGCTGCCAGCGTCCAAGTGCACGCAGTTACTGGAAAATACCGATGCTCAACAAGGGGATTTCACCTGTTAAAGCCGAAGACCCGGAAGTGGATTTGCTCATTGGTCGCTGTGTAAACGAAAAGAAAACATTGGTGGCAACTTACAACAGCGATGTTTTGCAGTTGGCCGACTGTGTGGTTGTTGACGTACAGTGCGACTACCAGAAAAAATCGCTGGGCAACATGCGCAGTGGCGAAGCCGATATGGCAGCTTTGGAAGCAACCATGCGCACCATTGGCGAAAACATTCAGCCACACTGCCTTGTCCTTATCGAAACTACGGTTGCCCCAGGCACTACAGAATTTGTGGCATGGCCCATTTTGAAAAAAGCTTTTGCACAGCGCGGAATCGAATCGGTTCCTTTGCTGGCTCATAGTTTCGAGAGGGTTATGCCTGGCAGGGAATACGTTTCGAGCATCCGCGATTTTTGGAGGGTTTGCAGCGGCTGCGACCTGGAAGCCCGCAGCAGGGTTGAAAAATTCCTTCACGAAGTATTGAATACCAAAGATTTTCCGCTTACCGTGATGGATAGGCCCATTGAATCGGAAACCACCAAAATTGTTGAAAATTCGTATCGGGCTACTATTCTGGCATATCTTCATGAATGGAGCATTTTTGCCGAACGCAATGGCGTTGACCTGATTAAGGTTATCAATGCAATAAAAATGCGCCCAACACATAGCAACATGATTTTCCCTGGTCCAGGAATCGGCGGCTATTGCCTGCCCAAAGACGGAGGACTTGGCTACTGGTCGTATCGCCATATTCTTGGGTTTGAGGATGGTGATGATTTGTTCAAAATCACACCAACAGCCATTGATATTAACGATACACGCGGCTTGCATGTGGCTCAGCTTGTCAGAGATGCTTTGCGCAACATGGCACGCTACATTGCCGGCGCCGAGGTGCTCATTTGCGGCGCAAGCTACCGCCAGGATGTTGGTGATACGCGTTACAGCGGCAGCGAACTGGTGGTGCGCAAACTTACTGAAATGGGCGCCGAAATGCGGGTTCACGATCCTTATGTTGACCACTGGTACGAACTCGAAAGCCAGGAAAATTATCCCTCACCGACATCTTCGTGGAAAAGATTTTTCCGTAACCAGGAGCATTTAAATCAGACCATTGTCATGAAAGATATTGCTGCAGCACTCAAAGGTGTTGAGGCAGTGATATTTGCCGTTCCTCATGAAGATTATAAAAACCTTTCACCCGATGACGTTGTTGCCTGGGCTGGCGGTCCTATTGCAGTTATCGACGCTTTTGGCATGTTGCCGGATGATAAAATCAGGCGCTACTTCGAACTGGGTTGCGAGGTGAAAGCCCTTGGCCGCGGCCATGTTCAAAGGATTAAAAGAGAAGTGAGAGGATAATAAGACAAGGTTCAAAGTTCAAGGTTCAAGGTTGTCGGGCGTTGAGACTTCGGCGTGAGACTTCGGCGTGAGACTTCGGCGTGAGCTCAGTCGAACGCTCAGTCGAACGCTCAGTCGAACGCCTGTCGAAATGCAAATTGTTCAAAGTTCAATTGTTCAAGGTTCAAAGTTGTTGGGCGTTGAGACTTCGGCGTGAGACTTCGGCGTGAG
>CALFEP010000166.1 GCA_937950125.1 uncultured Bacteroidota bacterium | reverse complement strand
ATTGGCTGATCCCAGGAAAATATGAACGTAATTTAGGATCTTCCTGGCACTGGCTTTCTTTCCCAAGGTTGCAGAGAAGTGGCAACAACCCTGTTGAAGCTATTCCTGTGCTGGAAAATACAGAGCCGATGCCTGGTAACTTAGAGTTTTTTAGTAACGAAGATGGTCATCTAAAAAGGATTAAAAGAATAGAAGATGTTTGGTCAATAGAACAGTTTGAAAATATGCTTAGTACCAAAGGTTACAAATTAAACATTCTTGACCAGGGAGCTTTTACACACACCATGTATGGCTCCGATGTCAATCCTAATACACCGGTTCCGCTTTATGTGAGCCAAAATGGCAACCCCGAAAACTGGATTGGTTACTTCATGCCCATGGAGTTGGAACCTGAAGACGCCTTCGCCGGTGTATGGGACTACCTGACAAAAATACAGACACAACACTGGACAATGGTCAAAGTGCATGGCACCTGGACTTGTGCGTCTAACGTAACGCCGCTCGAATATGGCGATGCTGTGATTGTGGAGGTTTCGCAGAACTGCATACTTTACTGGAACATGGCTGCCGAACCTGCCGAAGAAGAGGAAGAACGCGGGAAAAGCGAATATTTCAGCTATGTCGAATACAGCGATTATATCCCTTGGTACATCGAAATAGATTCGCTGCAGGGCGTACAGGAAATTGCCCTTTTGGCCGGTGATTCCTGCATCGGGGCTTCGGTGGTGCTCCCAGGCGACACTCTCGTGGAGGTGAACGCCTATTCGCAGGCCGTTCCCCCGGGAACAACCGTTGAAATCGCCACATGGGATGGACTTAAATCCACAGCAGGGAATAAACGGGATTTCCAGGTGAGCAACATCAGAACAGGCGCATGGGAAAGCAGAAAAGTATTTACTGGCGAGGGACTGCCATATTACCACATTACGTTCGGCAATACTAAGAACAGTGCAGAACAAAAAACCGCTGTGTCAGCCCATATTCTGGGCATCAACCCTAATCCATCTACAGGTTGCACCAGTATTGGATTCACAGTTGACCGGAATGCCATGGTTGAAATCAGGATTACCGGCATCAATGGGAAGCCCGTAACCAGCCTGGTGAATGGCTATTACCCCGAAGGCGCCTACCAAAGCGGATGGCAGCCCGGCAATGAAGACGGAAACGGGATTTATCTGGTTCAACTGATTGTGAATGGCAGCCTGATTCAGTATGAAAAATTGGTCGTGATAAGGTAGAAACCGTCGTTATACCGAGTCGTCCCGATGCCTTACGTTTTCGGGACTCTCGGTAGTAACTTACTCAAAGGTGCTAAGACGCAATGAATAAAAAAACACAAAACCGAAAAAAATGAAAAACTTTCAAATACAGATCCGTAACTTTTTTATAAATCTTTGCGCCTCAGCGCCTTTGCATGATATGATCGAAATCATCTTGTGCTCACTGCCCCTTCCCTGCAATTACCGGCGTAACCAAAGTTGTCATTGGTTTTTACTATTTACTACTTACTTACTGCTTCTGGCATCCTACTCCCACTCAACCATTCTCACAGTAAAACAGGACGGTACAGGTGATTTCACCAGAATCCAGCATGCCATCAATGCGGCATCTGTCAACGACACCATACTTGTCTGGCCAGGGACTTATTTTGAAAACATCAGTTTTTACGGTAAAGACCTCGTACTTGCCAGTTTATTCCTGGCCACCGGCAACAAGCAATATATCACCCAAACCATTATTGACGGTAATAAAAGTGGCAGCGTGGTCATCTTACAAAATAATGAATCGTTGGCTTCCCTAATATGTGGGTTTACCATCCAGAATGGAAAAAAAGACTTTAGCTCATACTTAAAAGAAGATTATGGTTGTGGAATAGCAGTCTATTATTCTAATGCAATGATATCAAATAATATTATTCAGCATAATGAAGCTTATGCAGGGGGAGGTGTTTATTGTTCTCATGGCACTATAAAACTATATGGCAATATTATTAAGGAGAATCACTCCTATTTTAGTGGTGGTGGAATTTTTTATGGAAATGATGAAATACCGATATTTTTAGACACAATAAATTTAAATAGTGTTTATTTAAACTATGCTCAAAGGGGTTGCGATATTACAGTCAGATCAACCGGTCAGCAACAAATTTTAGAAATAGATACTTTAACCGTATTAACCCCGGATGTGTATTTTGTATTTTCCTCAGATGGTTATTACAATCCAGTAAACGATCTGACGGTAAGCATCAGGAATCAAAAAATTGAACCCGTTGCAGCAGACCTGTTTGTAAGCCCTTATGGTGATAATAACAATTCAGGCATAGACCCGCAAAATCCTTTACAATCTATTTGTTTTGCCATGTCGAGAATACAGCCCGACAGCCTTCAGCAACGTACTATTCATATTTTACCTGGAACATATTCACCAGAAGCAACAGGAGAAAACTTTCCATTATGCGGAAGGTCTAATATTATTCTTTCCGGCACCAGCAAAGAAACCACAATTGTTGATTGCCAACACAATGGGTATTTTATTTATGCAAGAAGTCAGGAAATAATTAAAATTAACAACTTAACTATTATCAATGGTTCCGGTATGCTTTTAAGCCCACTTGCAATTGATTTCGGGGCATTTTGTTTTTATAATTCCAGATTTATTGTTATTGATAATGTTACCACTGATAATTGCAATTATGGAATGGAAGTATTACTTTGTCAAGGTATGGATACGCTTATAATGAACAATTTTCAATGTTTGAATTCGATAACAGCACAAGGAATTTTTTCATTACGATGGGAAGACGATTTTCCTGCTTTTACACGGTTGCAAAACGTAAAAGTTCATGGCAACAAATACTATGATGATGGTACATTTCTTTATGGAGGATATAAAAACATTATTGTTGCGAGTGGAGAGAATAATTCAGAAATTGTAACAGGTAGGCTGATCAATGTTGAGATTACGGATAATATTTCGTGGGATACATGGTATTCAAACAACTGCGGAGCAGGCTGGGCTACATCAGAGCGGGTAAAACTGGATATTGTAAACGCCACCATCGGAGGCAACCGCGACAGTACCAACCTGCCCGGTACGAACAGCACAGTACAGGGCAGTCAGATTAACATTTACAATTCCATTTTTTACAACAACAACTCGCCGGATATTTATATTTACAACGATGATGTTGTAAACAACCCGGCAGAGATAAATTTCCATTACACTCTTTTCGAGAACGGTCCGGCAGGAATAATGGATGGCGCCGGAAATACAATCGTCAACTGGGGCGCCGGCATTCTGGATGAAGACCCTCAGTGGGATACCTTTGGAACAAATCCGTATTCCCTCGTGTCAACCTCCCCCTGCATCAACACAGGCACACCTATGTACGAGGAAGGTATGGAGCCTCCCTACATTAAACAGGAAAACGGCAAATACATCCTTTACACCCACGATATGGACACCATCCACCTGCCCGCCACCGACCTTGCCGGCAACCCCCGTATCGCCTACGGCAGGATAGATATGGGCGCTTATGAATTTG
>CALFEP010000165.1 GCA_937950125.1 uncultured Bacteroidota bacterium | reverse complement strand
TTTGCAGGTTTACCGGAACAGAAACCATCCCATCGTCTGAAATTTCTTGCTGCAAAACAACCCTGCCCATCATATCCGACATCGTGATTTTGCCGGCATCAGTACCTTTTACAAAGATTTGCCCATTGGCAGCATAGATCAAAATGTTGCTTTCGCTGATGGGTGTTTCTTCGATGCCAACGGCGTTTAAATGGAGTTTAAAACGGATTTCATCATCATTTACATCCCATGAAAATTCGTAAGTTCCGTTTTGGAGGTTGTGGAAGGTGTTGGTCTTGGTGTCTTCGAGCATTGCGCTTGTAATGTTGGCGATTTGGCTGATGCCGATGGTGTAAATGCCGGCCTGGTCGTTGGCAAAGCCAAGCTGGATGGTTTGTGCCTGAGGCCGGATGTCGATGGATAAATTTCCTTCGGGGATAACCGACCAGAGTTGCGAAAGTCCGGCTGTGCTGCTGCGCAGTTTCCAGGCATCGCGCGGCAGTTCAAAATCTTCGGAGGCTTCAGGGTTGAACACCAGGCACCATTCATCGGTGTAAGTACCGTTAGAGGCGGCCAGTACAATTCCGTTTTCGAATGTTTTCTCTCCGCCCGACTTGTAAAAGTTTGTTGCACCAGTGTGGGTTCGTGCGGTGTTTGTCAGGTTGAAATTGCCGTTGGTGTTGGTAATGATGAAAAATCCCTGCAAGGGCGGAATGTACCTGTATCCCAGATCGTATCCGCTTTGTTCAGAATAAGCCTTGTAAGCAGTACCGTCCCAGATGTAGTTTGATCCGTAAGTTGCCTGCAGCTGGTCCCAATCTATTGACGAGGGATAGGGATTGCCCACAAGGTTAGCGCCGTCGAAATCCTTGCCGCTGACAGCGTTGTAGGTTATTGGCGTGGTTTGGTTGCCGGTAAGCAGTGTTCCCGTGAAGGTGTAGGTGTGATCCGACTTTCCGGGTGTAGCCCAGAGCGAATAACCCTGTTTGGTGTTCAGGACGGTGAGCGGATCGGAGATGTTCACCCACACGCCGTTGGTTTCGTCCCAGCTTTGGAGGTAATCGCCCAGGAAAGTGTTGGCGGTGATGCCTGGGGTGGGGATGGAAATCATGTGCCACTGGCTTTCTGTCATTGTTCGGCTGATTTGCATGGTTCCGCTGTTGGTGATGGCGCCATAGGTAATAAGTGAACCTCCTGAGTTGATGGCAAGGCTGGCTCCGGAATTTATAGTAAGGTTGTTGCAGAAAAAACCTGTTCCTGACGCAATTACAGGAGCTGTGCCGGCATTGGCAATGATCACGTCATCGGTGGCAGAGGGCACAATATTCTGATCCCAGTTGGCGGCGTTATTCCATGCCGAGCTTTCAGAGCCATCCCAGGTAAAGGTTTCAAATCCGTATAAATGGGGATAACCGCTGTTGAAAGATAAGCTCATAAGCCAGATGGTTGTGAAGTTCCAGCCCGCGTTCGTAAAGGTGCTTTGGGTCTTCATTTCTTCGGTAGTTTTACCTGTCCCGCCGGAACTGCTTGTACGTCCTGATGTTTCTTTATCCCAGAAAGAGTTGGTTACCGTCCCTTCATTGGTACCTATCAATCCACCCAAAATGGTTGAACCGCTGACAGCACCAGTTGAGTAACAATATTCTACTTTTGCGGATGAAGTCCAATTAAAGCCCACCAATCCACCAACCTTAGTATAACCTGCCACACTTGCCAATGAATAGCAATTGGAAATGGTTCCTGAATTTACACCCACTAATCCACCGGAATAATCGCCTGAAGATGATGTTACAGAGCCCATTGAATAGCAATTTCGTATGATAGCTCCGGTTCCACCGAGCAGATTTCTTCCGGCCAAGGCTCCGACAGTATGCTTTCCGGCTACCTGAACATTTGTGTAACAATATTCTATGATCGACTGATCACGGTTGTCTCCAATCAAACCACCGGTAAAATCAGCATTAGAGCCTACCCCGGTTATTTTACCGGTAACCATGCAATTTCTGATGGTTCCTAATTCGGCAGCCCCGATTAATCCAGCCAGACTTGCCAATCCGGTTACATTTACATTGGTTAAAACCAGGTCTTTCACCAAAGCATTATTTATATAGCCAAACATAGCCTGATAAGAAGTAGTTGAACGGTTGATATACAAAGCATTAATGGCATAACCCTGCCCATTGTAAGAACCGGTGAATTTTGTGGAAATATTTCCTATTGGAATAAATCCACCACCTGAATTATAAAAATCGCCACCACTCTCAAAATCTGCCCCATCAAAACTGATGTCGGTTGTTTGTTTAAAGTGTTTCGACCACTCGGTTGAATGCTCAGAAAGATATTTCAGGTCAACTTTATCGGCAATCAGGTAGGGATCATCCGATGTTCCCGAGCCTCCACTGTAAGATTGGCTTTGTGATGTTAGTATTACACACAAAAGAAGAACACATGTTAGTAGCAGGTTTTTCATATTTTGTTGTTTTTATGATTTTACATCATTTCTAAATATTTAGAAACAAAAATAAAGAGAGGAATCGAAAAAAGCCAAAAAAA
>CALFEP010000164.1 GCA_937950125.1 uncultured Bacteroidota bacterium | reverse complement strand
CTCAAACCCTTACAAAATGAATTACCAGGAAATATCAAAAGAAGAACTCATCAAAGAATTACAGGGATTACAGCAAGAAAACAATGCCCTAAAAGCAGCTTGCGAAAAATGTATCAACGAGAAAAAGCAGGTGGAACATGAATTGTTCAAAATCAATGAGAAAAGCCGGTTCAAAACTGAGATTGTTGCCAATATGTCACACGAAATACGTACACCTTTAAACGGTATTTGGGGGTTATCTGAGGTATTACTAATCGAGGAACTTCTAACCCATGATAGAAAGGAAATTATCAAAAACATCAACCAATCATCAATCAAGCTAAAGAATATAATCGAAGAATTTTTTGAAGTTTTATTTATTGATGGAGGACGAAAAGCTATATTTTCGGATACCAATATTTTGAAAATTTCAGAAGATATTTATTCATCCATCAAGCCAAACGTTGAAGCAAAAGGAATCAAACTTACATTTAATAATATCCTACCGCTAAAAGAATTGATCATTAAAACCGACGAGTTTTTAATCGGAACAATTCTTGCCAAATTAATACAAAATGCCCTCTTTTTCACCAAAGAAGGTTCCATTGAAATAGGATGTGGTTTGAATATGGTTTCTGATCCGGTCGAAATTGAGTTTTATGTTAAAGATACCGGCATGGGCATTCCACAAGAAAAAATTCTTGAAATCTTTGAACCATACAAAATGCTTTATGCTTGCGACCCGGTTCGATCAGAAGCTACTGGCTTAGAACTTTTTATTGCAAAAACCTATGTGGAATTATTGGGTGGAAACATGCGTGTTGAAAGCATTGCAGGCAAAGGCTCAACATTTTATTTTTCAATTCCTGATAACCGTAATCATGAACCTTATCTTAACTAATTTCGGGCATCGGTTTATCACCGAACAATCAAAAATTCATCCTGAACCTGATATTCAAACCCGTTCAAACCTCTGCATTATAGCTCAGGTTTTAAAAGAGAAATTTATTTCAGTTTCTTATGGCGAAACCTACGAACAGCTCGTTAATTCCGGCTATTTCGAGATCGTTGACAATGTGGATTTCGATGCCAATGATTTCAGATACAAAACCAATCCTTTGGAAAATGTGTCGCGGATTGTGTTCGAATTTACAACCAGGTGCAATTTTAATTGCAGTCACTGCCTGAATGGGTACATCCAGAAAACCACCGAAACAAACATCGCCAAACTCAAATCAATTGCCGATACTTTCGGTCTGCTCAACAACAACCGGTTCGATTTTATTGGTGGTGAAGTAACGAAATATGGTGATGGGTGGCTTGAATTAGCGGCACACATCAACTGCAAACACGACACAACAGTCACGATTATTACCAATGGCTGGTGGCTCGAAAACGCCCGGTTTGAGGCTTCCGGCAGGCATTATTTGAATGATGCTGGATATTTGACAGATTTAGAGCAACATGAGTTTAACGACATATTGTTTAGTAATAATGAACTTCCAAATATCTTTAACGAAAATCAGACACTATGAACCAGATCAGACCCTGGCTGTACCTTGGCAAATACAAGGAAACGAAGGATTTATATTTGCTTAAAACTCACAACATAAGTGCAATGCTTCAGTTGGCAGAGTTGGTAGAGCATCCGGGTATTTTATCATTATATCTTGCTGTTGAAGATGGCGTCCCAATTTCACCACAAATTTTAAAAACTGGGATTGAATTTGTTAAATCAAACAAAAATGCCGGACGAAAAACATTGGTAGCCTGCGGTGCAGGAATCAGTCGTTCAGCTGCTTTTGCAATAGCATCACTGAAAGAAATTGAGCAAACAAGTTTATTAGAAGCCTACCATGAAGTAAAACAACACCATCCTGAAACCCTGCCACATCCCTTGTTATGGAAATCTCTTTGTGGGTTTTATCATGAAGATATTCCATTTTTTAAAATCCTGTCTGGAATTTCCAAATGAGGCAGGCCACCAGACAGTCTCAGAAATAATGTAAAGGCATTTTCAGGTACTTTGCGTCTCCGACCCTGGCATTAGCGACTTAAAACTCATCCTTACCAAAAAATTCTACTTTTGCCTGCCAAAACAAGTTGGGGTTTTGGCATTAGAACAGGGATGCAGAAATTATTATTTGTTAACCATTCAGGGTATCAGGTATGGAAATTCAAGTGTTTACAGGCGCTTTGTTGTTGAGTATTGCACTTTTTTTACTGCCAAAAAGGTTTCAATATCTTTTCGGTGTGTTTTTGCATATTGTGGTAATCGCAACCACCAGCCTGTTGGCCGTTGATGCTTTGATGAATGGCCTCGCAGCTAAACCACCTGTCGTTGCCAACCTATTGGGTAATCCGTTGTATGTCTTAATTGACGCACTTTCTGCATTTTTCATCCTTGTCATCAATTTTACCATGCTCACAGGAATCCTTTTTGCCGGCGGCTACCTGAAACCGTATTTAGGCAAAAAGAATAAATCAGAATTAGGATTGCACTATTTCAGCTTTCTGTGGCTGCACATTTCAATGATCCTGGTTTGCATGATCAGAGATGGTTTTGCTTTTTTGCTGTCGTGGGAACTGATGACGATTTCCTCTTTTGTTTTGGTCATTTTTGAATCTGATAAAAGGGAAACCATAAAAACGGGCATTAACTACCTGATACAGATGCATATCGGTCTGATTTTTATCATGGTAGCATTTTTTCTTGCCTACGCTGCAACCGGTGCTGAATTTGGATTTGACGGGCTATCCGCCTATTTTTCAAAGCACAGGCCTTTTCTTTTGTTTTTCCTGTTTTTTATCGGATTTGGCATCAAAGCAGGCTTTATTCCGCTACACACATGGCTTCCTCATGCCCACCCTGCGGCGCCGTCGCATGTGTCGGCAGTAATGAGTGGAGTGATGATTAAAATGGGGATTTACGGGATTTTACGGGTGTTGACCTACATACACACCGACCTGCTTTTCATCGGGCTTTTCGTCCTGATTATTTCGCTTATTTCAGGAATTCTTGGGGTCACCATAGCCATTGTTCAGCACGACATCAAAAAACTCCTTGCCTACCACAGCATCGAAAACATAGGCATCATTGGCGCCGGAATTGGCATTGGCCTAACCGGCATGGCCATGAACCTTCCCGAAGTAGCTGTTCTTGGTTTTGCCGGAGGAATATTGCACATTTTCAACCACTCCCTTTTTAAGTCGTTGCTATTTTACTCAGCAGGAAGTGTTTACCAAAAAACCCATACCCGCAATGTAAGCCAATTGGGAGGCCTGATGAAAAAAATGCCGGCAACCGCCCTGCTTTTTTTGTTGGGTTCGCTCGCTATCAGCGGATTACCCCCATTTAACGGATTTATTTCAGAGTTTTTAATTTACAAAGGAATGTTCAGCGGATTATTTCCGGGGGATTTGCCAACCGATGTTATTCTGCTTTTTGGTTTTACCGGGCTGGTAATCATCGGAGGCCTCGCCATATTTTGTTTTACAAAAGTTTTTGGCATCGTTTTTCTGGGTTCACCCAGGTCGCCCGGCGCTGAAAATGCCGGTGAAACAAGCAAGCCGACGCTTTTTCCTCAAATTTTGGCCGGAATTATGATCCTGCTAATCGGACTTTTTCCGGGTTTATTCATGGACCCGCTCAGCCGGATTGTGGGTGTTTATACAGGGCAGACCAGATTTCTCCACGATTCGGTTCCATTGATGAACAACCTGAGCCTTTCATCGGGCATTTTCATTTTATTGGTGGGCGTGTTGTGGATGATCAGAAAATGGGCTCAAAAACCGAAAATAGTAGAAACCGGCGCAACATGGGGATGTGGTTATACCGGGGCTAATCCCGCAATTCATCAGTATTCTGCCACTTCGTATGCCGAAAGCATAAGGGAATTAGCCCCCGGAATTGTGAACGTAAAAAAGCATTTTCAAGGATTTGCTGAGGAAGAAATTTTTCCGGGTAAACGAAATTTCAGCTCTCATGCCGAAGATTTCGTTGAAGAAAACCTGGTTTCTGCCCCATCCTCAAAACTATTGCAATGGCTCGAAAAAAGCGCAGTTTTTCTGACCGGAAACCTCCAGCATTACCTGCTTTATGCGCTTGTTTTCTTGATTGTCATTTTTTTATTAACCCTGTTAAAGCTTATTTAATATGGTTTGGATTGGCGTGTTATCAATGCTTTTGTCAGCGATGGTTTTTCCGGGGATTGTAGGGAAAATCAAAGCAAAAGTGGGCGGACGGAAAGGCCCGGGATTGCTGCAACCTGTTTACGATGTCATCAGACTGTTTAAGAAAGGCGCTGTTTACAGCTCTACCACCGGAGTGATTTTCAAAATAGCTCCACTGGTTTATCTGGCTTCTTTGCTGTCAGTGTTGGTGCTGATACCTTTTGGCGGACAAAAAGGCATTTTATCATTTGAAGGCGATTTTGTGTATTTCGCCTACCTGCTTGCCATCGGAAAATTTATGATGATAATTGCTGCAATGGATACAGGCAGCGGATTTGAAGGGATGGGCGCCAACCGCGAAGCGTTGTATTCGATGCTTGTGGAACCTGCTTTTTTTATTTTAATGGGGTCGCTGGCGCTATTTGCTTCAAGCACTTCATTTTATGATCTTTACAATAATCTGCACATCAAAACGCACCTTTCGTACCTTACGGCAGTAACGGCCATTTATGTGCTGGTTTATATTGCCATGGTCGAAAACAGCCGCCTACCGGTGGACGACCCAAAAACCCATTTAGAACTTACGATGGTTCACGAAGTGATGATTCTGGACCACAGTGGTTTCGACCTGGCTCTGATCACCGTTGGAAACTGGATAAAATTTGCCATTTACGGAACCCTCATTGCCAATTTCCTACTTCCCTATTCGATGCCTCATTATGCTCAAATCGGGCTGTTTTTTGCGATACAGGCCGGTTTTGCTATCGTTGTCGGGGGGTTGGAATCGTTCAGGGCAAGAAACAAAATGGCTAAAAATCCACAATTCATCATCATGTTGTCAGCCATTGCTATTTTGGTGTTCCTCACAGCGTTAATCATTTCTGAAAAATTCAGTTTAAACTAAAACCATGACCTACTTTTTTATCATTGTTTACAGCATTACGCTGGTGTATTTTGCGCTTTCCGAAAGGGTGAAAAAATTCATTGCATTGCTGGCCATTCAAGGCGTATTGTTGTTTGGAATTGTATTTTTTAACCTCAACCAGATTGCCCTGGCCGAATTTCTATTCATTTTGGTGGAAACCATCGTGGTGAAATCGGTGGTAATCCCGCTATTTCTTAACAAAGTGAGACGCACCAACGGGTTAAAAAGGGTGCACGAAACCGAAATACCCGTTTTTTATTCAATCATCATCGTAACCATTATGCTGATGGTCAGCTTTTTCATGAGCAATTTCCTGAATTCCCAGCGTATTCACACCAGGTTTTTCACAGTGGCCATTGCATCGGTGGTGTTTGGCATTTATTTCATCATCATTCACAAAAATGTTTTCAGCCACCTGGTGGGTTATCTGATTATCGAAAACGGGATTTTTCTGCTTTCGCTGGCCGTAGGAAGCGATATTCCGATGCTGGTCAATCTGGCGGTTTTGCTCGATGTTCTGATGGGCGTTCTGGTTATCGGCATTTTCGTAAACCGGGTGAGCGATAAGTTTCAAAGCACAAATATTGACGAATTGGCTAAACTTAAGGATTGACGCATGTTAGCATATTATTTTCTTTTTGCACTGGTCATGAGCGGGCTGATAATCCTGCTGAAGAACCGGACTTTTAACCTGGTATCGGTTGTCGTGTTTGCTTTAGTTCAGATCGCCCTCTTTGTACAGGCTGGACTGCGACCGGATGAAACCGATTCCTTGTTTTTCAGGTTCGATTCAATTGGAATTCTTTTTACAGCGATACTTACAATATTAACACCCATTAGCTTCTATCACAGCTACTTATACATAAAACGCTACAGTTCGGGAACCAGCCAGCAAAGCATTTTCTGGGCTGCACTCATCATTTTAATAGCTGCCATGACAGGGGTTTATTTTGCCGAGAATGTGGCGCTGTTGTGGGTTTGCATCGAAGTAACCACCCTCAGCGTTACCGTTTTGGTGTTTCATACTCGTTCCAAAACTGCGCTGGAAGCTTCGTGGAAATATCTTTTCATTTCCTCGGTGGGCGTGGCAATCGCTTTTATGGGAATCCTTTTCCTGACGGCTGTTTCAGTGGAAAGCGGGCCAAAGTCGTTAAATTTCAGCGATTTGATCAGTAATTCTCAAAGCATGAATTCGACCTGGATCAAAATTGCATTTTTGCTGGTGTTGGCTGGTTTTAGCATCAAACTCAGCATTTTCCCCCTGTTTGCAGCAGCCATCGATGCAAAAACCATTGCGCCGTCACCAGTAAACGCGCTGATGTCGTCAGCTTTGGTAAATGCCGGATTTGTTGGGATTTTCAGGTTTTTCAGCATCATCGCCCATACCGATGCTTCGCTATGGGCGCGCAATGTGCTGATGATTACAGGAATTATCTCGATTTTCCTGGCTGCTATTCAGCTTTTTAGGGTGAAGCGCTTTACGCGGATGTATGCTTTTTCGACCATGGAGCACATGGGCATTGTTTGCCTGGCACTTTATGCAGGCGGCGCTGCGTATTATGCGGCATTTCTGCACGTGGTACTGCATTCGTTTATTAAATCAGGAGTATTTTTTCAACTTGGTCAGAGCAACTTCATTTTCAAATCGATATGGGTAAATGACAGTGGCGCCTATTTCAAAATGAATCCAACCGGCGCCCTGGTGGTTTTGTTCGGTTTTTTCTCGATAACAGCCATTCCACCCTCAGGGCTTTTTGTTACTGAGTTTATGATTTTTAAAGCATTAATTGAAAAAAACCATATCGTGGTTTCTATCATCGCCCTGACGCTTCTTACTATAATTCTGTTTCAGATTGCCCGGTTTCTTTTTCATCTGATGTTTGAAAAAATGCCCGAACACCTCGCCAATGAAGAAATTCATGTAAATAAATACGAAACCATAACCCAATTTTTGCTGTTTGGGTTGTCCGTTTATCTTGCCTACAGTCCACCTGCATTTTTTACTGAAATCATCAATTCAGCAATCTCCTCAATACAATAAAGAAATGGCAAAAGAAATTGAACTAATCAGGATTAAAAATGCACAAAGTATTCCATTTCAGGATATTCCTGTTTTGCAATATTCCGATTTTAAGTCGAACATGTTGGCGTTGGCTGAAGATAAAAATACGCATTGTGTAAATTATTTTGGCTTCCGCCAGAATTCGGATTTTCAGCTCATTGCCTGCATGGCAGATGACAAAACCGGCGATATTGCTGTGCTTTCGCACAAAATCCCCGTTCAACAGCACCCTGTGCTGGAATCGCTGGCGCAATATTATTTTCCACTTCACATTTTTGAAAGGGAAATTCATGAAAACTGCGGGATCGATTTTGCCGGGCACCCTTTTCAAAAACCTGTCAGGTATCCGCACGAAAGGGTTGACCAGAATCAGGAAATCAACAATTATCCTTTTTATACCATCGAAAGTGAAGAACTGCACGAAGTGGGTGTGGGACCCATTCATGCCGGAGTTATCGAACCGGGACATTTCAGGTTTATCTGCAACGGCGAAACCGTGCTGCATCTCGAAATCCAGCTTGGCTGGCAACACCGTGGAATCGAAAAGCTTTTTTTGCAAAAGGATAAACTGCTTCAGCGCAACCTGTTAGCTGAAAATATTGCCGGCGATACTGCCATTGGCCACAGCCTGGCTTTTGCCCAGCTCATGGAATCGTTGGGTGAAACTACAGTCAGCGATCAACTTCATCTCGAACGCTGCATTGCCCTCGAACTCGAACGAATTGCCATCAATGTGGGCGACATAAGCGCATTGTGTGTGGATGTGGCTTACAACCTGGGAGCAAGCGTTTTCAGTGTGTTGCGCACGGGTATCATCAATTTTACACAGCAATGGTGCGGCAACAGGCTCGGCAAAGGTATGATCAGAACAGGTGGCACAAATTACCGCCTGACTCCTGAGTTAAAAACCAGAGTTCTTGAAGTTCTTGAAGATTTCGAAAAGCGGTTTGTCGAAATGTCGCATTATACCTACAAGCTGCCAAGTGTTGAAAACCGCTTCGACAACATCGGCATCGTAACAACCAGGCAGGCACAGCTGATTGGCTCGGTTGGCATGGCCGCCCGCATGACCAACCTCATGCGCGACATCCGCAAAACCCACCCATTTGCAGGTTTCGCAATACTTCCTTACGAAGCCATTGTCCTGCCAAAAGGCGATGTGTTCGCACGGTTTCTTCTCCGCCGCAAAGAACTGAAAAAATCGATAGCCTGGATACGTGAAGCCTTGAAAATAATGGACTTTGAAAATCTAAAACCTGAACCTCCCAAAAGAGAAGTCAACCTGAAACCTTCCGCATTTTCGGTTTCGCTAACCGAAGGCTGGAGAGGCGAAATATGCCACTGCGCAGTTACCGATGAAAATGGCAAATTAGCCGTTTACAAAATCAAAGACCCTTCGGTGCACAACTGGAAATCGCTCGAACTTTCGCTCAGAAATCTCGAAATATCTGATTTTCCGATCAATAACAAAAGTTACAATCTGAGTTACTGCGGACACGATTTATAAACCATCCAGGAGAAAGTTAAAAACATGATCTCAGAAGTAAAAATCATCGCTCACAATGGGAAACAATTTATTCCGGACGTAACCAAAGCAGTGGTTCCTGCACCTTTTCGCGGAAAGCCTGAAATTACAGCAGCGCCGGTTGACGAAGCAGCACTTGTGGACCTCTGCCCCACCGGCGCCATTGGTCGAAATCCAGTGAGCATCGATTTGGGAAAATGTGCTTTTTGCGGCGAATGTGCGCTGGCTTTTCCCGAAAAAATCAGGTTTACAAACCACCACAAAATCTCTACAAACGACCGTAACAGCCTGATTGTCCGTGAAAACGACTTTTCAAAAATCAGGGTTCATCCCGAAAAAATCAGGGAAGAAATCCGGGACATTTTTAAAAGATCGCTGAAACTCAGACAGGTTTCGGCAGGTGGCGACAACTCAGCCGAGTGGGAACTTAACGCCAGCGGAAATCCAAACTTCGACATGGGGCGCTTTGGGATCGAGTTTGTTGCTTCGCCCCGTCATGCTGATGGAATCGTGATAACTGGTCCCATTTCCGAAAACATGGCAGAAGCATTGCAGGTTTGCTACGATGCCGTTCCAGCGCCCAAAATCATCATTCTTTGTGGCACTGATGCCATCAGCGGCGGACTGTTTGTGGATTCGCCGGCAGTTGACCGCAGTTTCCTGAAAAAATACCCGATCGACCTGTATATCCCTGGCAATCCGCCACATCCGCTCACCATCATCAATGGAATACTCGACCTGGTCAGGAATAAGAATTTTAAGTACTAAATCCGGTTAAAAAGTTTCAAGCTTTTCTGCCGGACGCATATTTAAAATCCTGCCGGGTTGTTTTAACCCCTGTCTCTGCTCGGAATATCAATTTTCATGTTGATAACAACTTCGCCATTATCAATCATTTTCACAAAATAGTAGTCATCGGTGTAGGCCGTTGCATCAAAAGTGTAGGTTCGTTTGTAATCACCCGGCTTTTCCTTCGGATTGTTGAAAAGCTCGCGAACCACCACATTATCTCTGTTAACCAGAACAATGATGATTGATCTTTCTTCAAAAAGGTTGTACGAAAAATTACCAGTCATGGTAAGGCTGTAGGATGAAACAGGGGCGTAATAATTTCTCAGATAATCGTTTTCGTCGGGAGGAGGAGGCATTTCCTGGCCGGTTGCATCAGCCACAAACTCTGTCAGTTGCCGGGTGAGAGTGGTATCGTAACCGACGATATCCTCCAGGCCATAATTTCCACACAATGCCCAAACGGCGGTTTGTGCTTCGTAACCCCAAATCTCTTCTTTTTCAATCTTGTGTGTCAGTGCCAAAAGGTTGGAATCAGCAAACTGACCTACAACATAAAAAATTTCGACACCCGGAGCTGCATCACCACTTTCGGTACACATGGCAGTAATCTCTTTTTCAACGGTTTTACCAGGACCAATAGCCAGGATTTCTTCATCAGTAACCACGAAATTCTGGTAAGCATCATTATTTGGGATCATCATCAAACCATTGTCGATTTTTAACTGAACTTCGCTGGTGGAATTATTTTTTGCCTTAAGCAACAAAGGTTTGTGATAATGAATACTTTCAGGGTTTCCCGTGATTGAAATGATAACACCCTTTAGCTGGTCGGCATTTGAAAGGCTTTTCACCTGTGCAAAACCCGAGAAAGTAAACAGCGGCAATGCAAACAGAAACACAATTGATTTTTTCATACCTCATAAAGTTTTGGTTAAACCTGATTTGATTTACAATAAAAATGTTGTCTGAAAATCAAAGTAGAAGTATGATCATGCAGAAATATAAATTTGGTTTTGAGGAATTAAAAACGGTTGAAAAAAGGAAATATTTTTGAGATTCATCAAGATTGGTTAAAATGAAAATCAAGTATTTTCAAAACTTACAAAAATAGTTTGAGTGCAAAAGGAATCCTGTTACGCCTCACCTTGTCCCCCTCCCAGCCTTTCGCTGATTCCCTTTACGTCTTTTCTCAATTCGCGCAGGTTATCCATAATTTCATTTTCCGTTGGCCGTGCGTCGGGCATTTCGGCGCTGATGAAGTGTACAAACTTCCACACTTCCCTGATTTCGTTCACGTGGATGCTGTAAGGCACGTACAGGGCATTGAGCGAATGAAGCCGCAACATGCCATCCTCGGCAATCCTGTTTTCGACGATCTTAAAAAGCACACCTTCGTTCAGGGTGAGGATGATGTGTGCTTGTCCGTTTTTTATGGTAGTCCAGTCCTGAACGAACTCGCCCGTAACCCACGATCCGTGCGGAACAGGCAGCATCGAATCGCCATTGATCTGGAAGGTGCGGTATTTTTTTTCGCTCGAAAGAAACGGAAGTTGAAACGAAGGCAGCTCGCGGATGTACTCCGGATCTGCAAAGCCGTTGGTGTAGCCGGCTTTGGCTTTTTCCGAAACCAGTTCAATATTTTCCTCGTTGTCGGCATTTACAGTAGTGGCAAGTACCCGAAGGTTGCTGCCGCGGATAAACACATCAAAACCTTTTTCCAACTGCGAAAGCTGGCTTTCGGCCAGCCTGGTCAGGTCAACGCGTATGAGCGTGTCGATGGCTACTCCAAAATATTCCGAAATAGCCACCAGCAGCGCCATTCCCGGCTGGGCAAACTGGTTTTCGTAGTTGTTGAGTGTCGAACGCGGAACACCCAGCACGCTGGCCACATCGTCCTGTGTGCGGCCTTTCCTGCGGCGCAGGAATTTAATGTTGGTATCGAAAAACATCGTAGCCATTTTTTATCAACAATATTTTGTTTAAAACTAAAAATTGATTATTTTGTAGCCGCAAATGTAATTAATATTTAATCATAATGCAAATTTTTTTTTGAAAAAGAAAGCAGTGGGCAGTGGTTTCGACGGGCTCAACCACCAATAGGCAGTAAGCAGTGGGCAGTACGCAGTAACTGCCGACTGGTGACTGAAGACTGCCGACTGATGACTGGTGACTGATGACTAAAGACTGCCAACTGCCGAATGATGACCGAAGACTGCCGACTGGTGACTGAAGACTGCCAACTGCCGACTGATGACTGAAGACTGCCGACTGGTGACTGAAGACTGCCGACTGGTGACTGAAGACTGCCGACTTACGACTTATGACTTATGACTTACAACTTACGACTAAAAAACCATGGAACCCGATAACCGCACAATAGTACACATGGACCTTGACACATTTTTCGTGTCGGTGGAGCGGCTGATGAACAGCAGCCTGGTGGGGAAGCCCGTCATCATTGGCGGCACTTCCGACCGTGGCGTGGTGGCCAGTTGCAGCTACGAAGCCCGGCAGTTTGGCGTAAGCTCGGCCATGCCCATGAAAATGGCGCTAAACCTGTGCAACGACGCCATTGTGGTGCGCGGCGACATGGAACAATACAGCAAATTTTCGCGCATGGTCACCGACATCATCGCCGAACGGGCGCCCGTTTACGAAAAAGCCTCCATCGACGAGCATTACTTAGACATCACCGGGATGGACCGCTTTTTTGGGTCGATGAAGTGGGCACACGAACTGCGGCAACGCATCATCAACGAAACGGGGCTACCCATCTCGCTGGGGCTTTCGGTGAACAAAACCGTTTCTAAAATTGCCACTGGCGAAGCCAAGCCCAACGGCGAAATCGAGGTGGAACGACCGCGGGTAAAGCCTTTCCTGGGACCGCTCTCCATACGCAAAATCCCCATGATCGGAACGAAAACCTTCCAGTTGCTGCGCTCGATGGGTGTGGTGAACATCCAAACGCTGAGCATGATTCCGCCCGAGATGATGGAAAAACTGATGGGAAAAAACGGCCTCGACATCTGGAAAAAAGCCAACGGCATCGACCTGACACCCGTAGTCCCCTACTCCGAACGAAAATCGATCAGCACCGAAAACACCTTCGAGCAGGACACCATCGATGTGGTGCGCATGCGCGAAATCCTCAGCACGATGGTCGAAAAAATCGCCTACCAGATGCGCAAACAGGAAAAGCTCACCGGCTGTGTCACCGTGAAAATCCGTTATTCCAACTTCGACACCCACACGCTGCAAAAAACCGTTCCTTACACCTCGTTCGACCACGTACTCACAAAAGTTGCACTCGAACTGTTCGACCGGCTTTACCAGCGGCGCATGCTCATCCGGCTCATCGGTGTGCGGTTCAGCCACCTGGTGAGCGGCGTTCAGCAACTCAACCTGTTCGAAGACACCCCCGAAATGATCAGCCTTTACCAGGCTTTGGACCGCATCAGGCGCAGGTTTGGCTCCAAAGCCGTCCGCCGCGCTGTGGCGCTCATGCCCGGCGATGCCGTTGGACGTGCCGCTGCCAGCAAGCAAAAACTCCTCTACCGCGAGCTGAGCGATGTGGATGAGTTGGGGGTGTGAAGGAGGGATAAGTCACCCTGTGAATGATTAAAACAGAAAAGTCCAACTTCATGGAAATTAACCTAACGACTATCTGCAAGCAAGACTCACGTAAGATTTACTCGTACCCAATGATTTCATCATTGCTCATTTCAACCAAATCACAATTCAGAAATATCTCCAGAATCCGGTTGAAATTCATACTGAACAATTTATAAAGATGCTGGTTTCTGATATTTCCTGTCGATATCAGCAGAAGCTTTTCAGGAATACCCTTAATGTAATGCGAGTCAACAAAATCAGAATCCTTACTTATCACAATCCATGGCCCGGTTTTCGAAAGATTTCTGATCTGATCATCTGTTGTTCTTTCTTTATCCGGCAAATCATCGGTATGAATAGCTTCGTAACCGTAATTATTGATGATAAACTTCAGGCCAACAGGCAATTGCGCATCAACAATAAATTTCATGCAACAATTTTATGGATGGATTTTACTTTGGCTAATTTTGAAGCGTAAGCCAGGCAAGCCCGGATATCGTCATTTTCGATTGCCGGGTAATCGGCCATAATTTCTTCGTGGGTCATTCCGGCAGATAACAAATCCAAAATCATTTCTACCGGATATCGCATATTCCTGATGGTTGGTTTTCCGTGGCAAACTTCCGGATTCAGCGTGATTCTGTTTAATAAATTATCCATGTTTTTTTCTTGCAAAGGTAAGCCATTTTTAGTTCAAATTCATCCGTGATTGGCTGCCCCATAATGGTTTGTTTTCCCATAAATTCACCGGTTGACTTTCTAAAGCAAGATTATGTTTGTGTGAAAGAGGTTTTGAAATCAGTTCGGGTTTTCAGATCAGGTTCAATAGACCTCTTCATGAGTACCTATATCAACCAATACTGCTCTTTTTGGATTGTCCTCAGTAAAATAAAACACCACCCTGTGCGAATAATCAATGCTAAAACTCCAGAGTGGTTTTAATTTTCCGGATAATTTATGGGTTTTTAATGAAGGATGAAAAGGGTCGCTTACAAATAGTTCAAGGCAAATCCATAAATCATTCTCCAGTAAGGGATTTATCCTGATTTTCTTTTTCATTGATTTTCTGAAAGAACTACTAAAGGTTACTTCCATCAGAGCATTTTCTTAAGTTGCTTAATATCAGAAGAAAATACAAGTTTTCCTTCCGTTTCCTCCTTTTTTGTATTCAGGTAATTGTTAAAAATTTCATCCCTTCTTTCTTCGGCTATACTTTTTTCGAGCAGGACCAACAGTTCCTGTTTATCCTCCAATGGTAGGTTTTGTATTTCTTCAACTATTCCACCAAATGTATTTTCCATAGCATGCAGGTATTAATTCCACAAAGGTAAAAAAAATGAACAATTGGGTTTAACTGTTGTCTGATACAGAATTACCTGTTTCTCAGAAAAATTCATCATGTGTACCTTTTTGCAAATAACAAGGTAATACTTTGTCCCGAATCGTTGATAACAGCGATTATCTTCTTGCTTCAGCTGTCAAAGGTTTCACCTCCCGGAGATGTGAAACCTTTTAAACTCGCCACCAAACCTTATTTCCCTTATCAAACCTTCGTACAAAAGCATAACACCCACAGAAAACCAAAACCTTATTATCTTTTTCAGTAATTTTTTGGTGAGTCACCCGGTGAATGGCTGAACCATAAAATCCCATTTTCCCGGAAATTCACCGGGTGACTGGCTTGAAGAAAAATACCGCCAGGATGATTTGGCGATGCTCGTGGCACGAAAGGTTTCACCTCTCGTAGAGGTGAAACCTTTTAAAAACCCAACGAAATGTTTCACCGATTCACGTGATGAAACCTTTTTACCGGAAAAGAAACCCTATTTCCCTTTTAAATCTTCGTACAAAAGCCTAAGCCGCGCAAAACCAAAACCATATTACCACATCAGGCATACATTAGTTTTTCCCCTTTTGGAACCGGGATTGGATCGCCAAATTCACGGGCAGTTTCCAGCCACAAAGCGATGGCTTCTTTGGCATTAAGCAATGCTTCCTCCTGTGTGTTACCATGAGCTGAGCAGCCAGGTAATTCAGGAATTTCGGCTATAAAAGCATTATCACGATTGCTCCAAAAAATGATTATTTCATATTTCTGCATCCGAATTTCCTCCTAAACTGTATTTTAAAATTACGTTTCTAACTTGTTTCACCTGATAGGGTTTTGCCTGATTTCCGTCTTTCTGAAGATTAATTTTTTCAACAACTCCCTCTTTTCTAAACACATGATGACTGCCTTTTGTTCGTTCTTCAAAATCCATTGCTTTTAAAAGATTGCAAAGCTCCGCAAAACTTACTGTAGCATCTGAAGAACCTGACAGAATTTTCAAAATCAACTTTTGATATTTTCCCATACTCAGTTTTCGCTTAGCAGCTTATTTTATTTACTGCTAAATTAATACTTTTTGTATTGTTCAAACCAAATACCTTTCCTTCTAAAAAAGCAAGCAAAAAATTTTCTTCCACCTATTCAAACAGCTTTACAACAGAATTCTGATTCATCATTTTACTCCTGATATCACCAAAGGTTTCACCTCTTCGAGAGGTTAAACCTTTTGAAAACCAAACGAAATGTTTCACCGCTTTAAAGGGTGAAATCTTTTTATCCTAACCAAGAAACCGTTAGAAGAATTTATAATGCAGTTAAAAAAATAAAAAAGTTACGGCATTCTGGAGAGACGGAAGCCTAGATCGTTGCCGCGGTGGTCGGGAGAGTGGCTGTCGCGATCCGCCACGCGGCAGGACTGAGGGCCGTCGAACCAGCTGCCGCCCCGATTCACGCGGTGGGAGCCTGATGAAGAGCCTTGCGGGTTGGTTTGGCTGCCATTGCTATAGCTGCCGTACCTGTCACTGCACCATTCCCATACATTACCGCTCATATCATAAATTCCTAATTCATTGGGTTTTTTCCGGCCAACGGGGTGGGTTTTGCTGGCGCTGTTGCTGGTGTACCATGCAACCTCGTCCAAATTGTTGCTGCCGGCATATAATAATGCGCTGGTTGAGCCTGTCGAAACCGAGCCTGTCGAAGCCCCACGGGCGGCATATTCCCACTCGGCTTCGGTGGGCAACCGGTAATTTTTGCCGGTTTTCTGGTTCAGCTTTTTGAAAAATTCCTGCACATCGTCCCAACTAACTCTTTCTACAGGGCAATCGTCACAATCTTTAAAATTTAATTCGGGTGGATCGCTGCCCATCACTGCCCGCCATTGCTTTTGTGTCACTTCGTATTTTCCAATGTAAAAATCGCTTACGGTTACCTGGTGGGTAGGTTTTTCGTTACTCATGCCATCGTTGCTTCCCATGGTAAAAGTGCCGCCTTTTACAAACACCATTTCAATACCATAGTCAGTGGTAGTAGCCGCACCGCTGCTAACGTTGCTTGAGTTTTGTTTAACCAGATTAATGGTTTTTTTCAGGGTTTCGGATTGTTTAACTGCGAGGGTTTCAGTGGCGGCAATGTAGCCGGTGGCCGTTACTTTCATATTGTAATTCCCCACAGGAATATCCTCAAAAATCTTCATCCCATCAGAAGTAAATTTTTCGCCGGCGTCGCCAGTTAACTCAATTTTAGCATCGAATGGAGTAACAGCCACTTGAAGCGTTCCGGTCTTTACCACGGGGAACATGTCCAGCGCAAGTTTGTCATTTCGTTTCAAAACAACCTGCTGTTCCAGGGTTTCGGCTTTGGGCATGGTTACCTTAATTTTCACCAGTTGCGGGGCAAGTTTCACGTTTTTGGGATTGGTCACAATTTGTTCGTTAAAATAAACAGTGGCGCCGGGATGTGTGTTAACGGTAAGAAAACCAACATTTTCCTCCAGGGTGTAGCTTTTGCGGGTTTGGGGAAGTTTTACTTCAAGTGTTTGGTTTTCGATGGAAACATAACCCTCTTTTGTAATGCGGATAGGATAAATGCCAGGTTTGTAAAAAGCTGCAACGGGGCTTTCGCCAAGTTTTATGTCATCCAGGTAAATGGTGGCGCCTTCGGGGGTGGTTTCAATCTGCAGGGCGGCATCCTGTGCCTTTGTCATCTTCCATTCAAAAAACACTTTCGTTTCGCTCACTGTGATGGTTTCTTCGATGGTCTGGTAGCCGTCTTTTTCAAGTTTAAGGCTGTGTTCGCCCAACGCCAGGCTTTGCGTGGCGGTGGTTGTGGCGGGTTTTCCATCAATTATCAGTTTGGCATCTGCCGGCGTGTAACGGAAAGTGACCGGTAAAGCAGAAATCATTTCATCGCCGGCAATTTCGATTTGCCATATTTCGCCGGGTTTCAGCACAATCCCCAGCTCGGAAAGAATGATTTTGAGGGGTTTGTAGCCGGTTTTGAAAATCTGCAACACTCGCTCGGTTTTGGTGAGGTAAACAATGTCCTGGCCGGGGTTGTCGTCAATTTTACCAACAATGCCATCAAACGAATCGTAACTGAAACCATCCATATCTGAAACCACCTTGATGGCAGCGCAGTAATTGCCATTCTGGTCGCGGCGGGCAACCATTTCGCCGGATTCAAGTTTTTTGGCTTTTCCAACGATGCGCATTTCTTTCAAATCCTGCGCAATGGCTGTGAAACCTAAGGAAATCAAGAGGAAAAAGAGCGTAATTTTTTTCATAAAAGATTTTCAATGTGTTTTAAACAGGGTCAAAAATCGTGATTTTGGGATTCAAAAATTTCATTAACCAATTTTTTTTACTTGTTTTTCAATCTCTTTTTTCACGTTTAACCAGGATATTTTTTCAATTGTGTTGGGATTCAGTTCATTTTCTGCATCATCAAAATACGTCAGACTTTTTAGAATGTGAAAGTAATTAACAGAAGGAAATTTTTGTTCAAACAATTGAAACATTTCTTTAAAACTATACGCACGCAAAAGAAAGTAAATATCGTAAAAGTCTTTTTTTGACCCCCTGCTCCCTATTGCCGATAATTTCATTGGAATGATGTCATCAACAGATAAAAGCCTTATTCCATCCATTAGTATTGGAGGTTTTAATAATTTGTAAGGGTATTTTATCATGTCAACTTTCACAAAATTTTGACTATTAACGGGAAATTCGATGTATTGAATCAGTGAGAAAGCAGATTCGGAAATGCCAGATATCTCATATTTATTACGAAGTTCAGAAAGAATGATTTGAGGATTAAAATCGTAAACCGTGAACAAATCGAGGTCAATTGAAATCCTGTGCCCCATTTGTAAGGCCAGTGCAGTACCGCCCACCAGATTGAATTCTTTGAGGCATTCTTCCTGCATCAGGGCTTTTAATAATTCCAGAGTTGTTTTACTGATTGCGGTGTATTGTAACATCTGAATTCTGTTTTTGGAATTTCAAAATAAACGCTGCAAAAACTCAAGGTACGCGCATCAAGATACCTCATTTTAACAACTTCCTCCTTCAACTGGTCAATTCCATAAAAATCTTTTATCTCAAACCAATCGTTCAGATTTCCTCTGAGCAAAACCCGGTTGATGATTTGATTTGCATTTTTTTCATAATCAATATCCGTAAGGTCAACATCCCAAAATAAGTTTTCCGAAAATTTCATCATTAAAAAAATTAAAACTTGCTGCCAGGATTATTAACACCAAACAGCGCCAATCATTTCAATATTACCTTGTATTAAACCAAAACAAAAATAGCAATTTACTTTTATGTTTAACAACATTGAGGCAGTTTTTCATTTAATTGCTCACACAATTATTCTGATAAAGTGTTATCATAAAATTTGAAGTATGAAATACTTATCTCATTTAAAATACTATTTTCGCCATAGTTTTTTACATCACAAAACATGCATAAAATATTCATTATAACGCTTTTAATTATTTGGTTCATTCCAACCCAAGCCCAGCAACCTTCAAAATCCGAGATCGAAAACGCTGGAATTTATTATTACGGAACCGGAATTTCGGCTGATGAAAATCAGGCGCGTGAGGAGGCTTTACGCGAAATTAGCGAACAAATTGCCGTGAAGGTTTCGGGGAAGTTTGAAATGAAAGCCAAAGAAACCGGCAAAGATTACCAGGAAACGGCCACTTCGATTGTTGAAACTTACTCGATGGCCACGCTTTCGGATGTTGAATCGATCCGCACCATGCAGCCGGATGGCCAGATTGAAGTTTTTTGTTATGTTAATAAAGAAACGGTGAAACACCTCTTTGACGAGCGTAAAAAATTGGTTTACAACATGTACCTTAACGGGAAAAACAACGAGGAATCAGGTAAACTGGGTTTTGCACTTCAGAATTTCTATTTCGGGCTGGTTTTGCTCAAATCCGTTCCCGAAGAAAATATTGTTGTGCAGGGAATCAACCTGACTATCGAAATTCCCAAAGCGATTAAAGGAATCCTGCAAGGCGTTCATTTCAAGCTGATTGACGATGACAAGCTGAACGACAAGGAAAGGGTGGTGAGTTTTGAAGTTTCTTACAATGGAAAGCCGGTAAACCTGATGCAGTACCGCTTTTGGGATGGTTTCCAGATTGGTGGCGCCGGACAGGTGCGCGATGGCAAAACCACCATCAGCCTGCTGGGTTCGAGTGTCGATTTCAGCAACCTGAAAATTTATACTGAATACCAGTTCTACAATGCCCGCAAGGAATACGCCGCTGTGGAACAGCTCTGGGACCTGGTGGTAAGGCCTGAATTTGACAATCAGCGCAACATAGATTTGCCTGAACCGGGCAAACTAGACGAAGAAAAGAAGCCAGAAACTGTACAGGCTGCAAACACCCAAATTTCGCTGAACATCATCAGCGAATTTCCGGTGAATGTGATGGATGAAATTC
>CALFEP010000163.1 GCA_937950125.1 uncultured Bacteroidota bacterium | reverse complement strand
TCCCGGCGGGTATTTACCAGTTGAAACTTTTGAGCGAAAAAGGTTTGATAGTTAAAAAAATTGTCAAACAATAGCATCTTAAGTCTTCAAAAATATTCTTTCCGGTTTTAAAACTGAAAAATTTAGTTACCAAATCAGGAATAAAACGATGAAAAAACAAGTATTGATAGTAATTACACTACTGGCGCCATTTATACTGGCAGCCCAGTTGCTAAATTCCGGTGTCCATATTCATATTGCACCCGGTACATTAGTCTCTGTTGATGGAAACCTCGAAATCAATAATGGTGAAATAACAATACTTGAAGGATCAAGCCTCTTTTTGGCTGAAAACAGCACTCTTTCCATCAACAGTGGAGGGAAACTGAATGTTTTGGGCATCAATTCTTTGCCTGCTGTCATTACCTCCCCTGGTTATTTTGCCCTTGAAGTGAATCCGGGAGGAACCATCGGGGGATCATTTGCTCTGTTTGAAAAAACGGGAACTAACGGCCTGTACATCAAATCGGGAGGAATGATTGATCCTGACAGACCTTTGTCGCACAGCACTTTCAGAAATGGCCAGGCTGGCGGAGCCTTGTTCACCATCGACAACGACCAGGAAATTACCCTAACAGGTGTGAATTTTCCTTCCAATCTTTGGAATGGAAGTTACAATGTGGTTAAAAATGTTGACGAAGGTATGGTAACTTTTCAGGATGCGGTGGGAGGTTTTTCAGGGGGAGCATTCGAAAATGATGTTTTCAACAGAATTTTCTGGGGTAATTTGCTCTTGACCCATAACATCACTTTAACTGCCGGCTGGAGCGGATTATCGAGCTATATAATGCCCCAAAATACGCAAATGGATGATGTTTTTGAACCTGTTTCAGGAGAATTGATCATTGCACAAACCATGAATGCCTTGTATTATCCTTCAGCCGGTATAAACACCATCGGCGCATGGGGCAGCCAAAGCACCTACCAGGTTAAAATGAGCAGCGAAGCGGTACTGCCTGTCACCGGATTTGAAGAAGCCAACAGGGATTTACTGGTGTCAGCAGGTTGGAATCTGATCCCGGTAATTTGCAACAATCCGGTGAATGCTGCAAGTTTGTTCGAACCTGTAATTTCTGATGTCAAAATTGTGAAGGAGGTGGCGGGAAACAGGATTTACTGGCCTGAATTCGGAATAAACACACTACAGCAACTTATCCCCGGCAAAGCTTATTTTGTGAAAATGAATTCACAGTCAATGATCACCTTCCCCCAAAATTCCGATGACAAATACAACCCTGTTAGTGAGAAACCTGCAGAACTTTTTACACCATGGAACGGCATCACTTACACATCTTCAAATCATATTTTTGGTTTTACGGTAATGGCTATGAAAGGTATCGAACCTGGCGACATCATCGGAATTTTTACTCCTGAAGGAATTTGTGCCGGGAATATACAAATTGGTGCCGAACCGGAAAACGTTGCACTGGTGGCATATTCTGACGATGTAACCACAGCCGAAAAAGACGGTTATGTGCAAGGTGATGAAATTTTATTCAAACTTTTCAGACCATCAACAGGCGAGGAATGGCCGCTTACAGCCATTTTTGATGACAGTCAGCCCAATTACGACGGTACTTTTGTGGCCGAAGGAATATCCGTTATCAGCCAGCTTAGCAGAAACGCCACCAGCATACCGGATAATTTTCCAGAAATATTGATATTTCCAAATCCTACAACCAACCTGGTGACCATTCAAAACATCACTGGATTTGAAACCGTAAGGCTTTTCAGTTCAAACGGCATCCAGGTAAAGGAGATTGATGTGAGGGGTCAAAAAAAGGTTGAAATTGACTTTTCAGGCTTACAACCAGGGTTTTATCAGCTCATGTTCATTGGTGAAACCATGTGTGTAAACAGAAAAATTGTCAGGTTATAATATTTTTAGAAATTACAAATTCAAATCATTAAATGTTATGAAACCATTTACTATGAAAAAGAAAATTACATTTAGTATTGTATTGTTTGTTGTCGTCATTGCAGCGCAATTTCCGGTAAATGTGCATGCTCAGGGCGTTGCAATAAGCGAAACTCCGGCTTCGCCTGATGCTTCAGCCATTCTCGATGTGCAGTCAACCGACAAGGGGATGCTGGTACCCCGCATGACACTAGCTCAGCGTGATGCCATCACCGCTCCGGCTAACGGATTGCTGGTATATATTACCGATAACAACAGTTTTTATTTTTACAATGGCACTTCATGGATTAATCTTTCCCAGTCTTCATCAGGAGGATGGGGAATATTGGGGAATGCCGGCACACAGCAGGGCACAAATTTTATCGGTACCACCGACGCACAAAGTCTTGATTTCAGAACCAATGATACACTGCGGGTGCGATTTTCTCAAAAAGGGCAGATAGAGGTGTTCAACACCGGCAAATCATTGTTCCTCGGTCAGGATGCCGGTGCTTCCGACGAAAGGGATGATAACCGGAATGTTTTCGCGGGTTATCGGTCAGGATATTCCAACAACACGGGATCGCAAAATACCGCTGTAGGCTCCCTGTCCTTATTCAATAATCTGGCCGGATCAAGTAATACTGCTATTGGAAACAGTGCCATGTTTAATAACCGGAGCGGGTGGAATAATACAGCGGTGGGTGATTCTGCCTCTCATGCACTGTGGTATGGAGATTTTAATACCTCACTGGGAGCAGGAGCATTACAATCCGATCAAATGGGCAGCTTCAACACAGCCATCGGCGCTTTTGCACTCCAGAATTATTCAGGGTCAGGCTCTACTGCGCTTGGTTATATGGCACTTAATAGTGCACAGATCGGTGGGAATTCAGCATTCGGAGGAGCAGCACTGAGCAAATCGACCATAGGAACCAACAATGCTGCATTCGGAGAAAACGCCATGGCAGCAAATACCACCGGCTCTTACAACAGTGGATTCGGAATATCCGTTCTTCTCGCAAACACAACAGGGTCACGCAATTCGGCCTTCGGATCGGACGCCATGAGCTACAATACTGATGGCTCAGATAATGTTGCAGTTGGATTTAATGCAGCATACCGAAGTCTTGGGAATCGCAATGTGGCCATTGGTTCCGGTGCATTTTATACCGGGGGGTTCAGGACAGGTTCCGATAACATTGCCATTGGCCATAAAGCCTTGTACAATAATTCAGTTGGCGACAGCAACACGGTAGTGGGTACAGCAGCCATGTTTTCAAATATTGACGGTTATTCCAATACGGCGTTTGGCGCCAGCGCGCTGTATTCCAACGAAGGTGGTGAGAATAATGTGGCCCTCGGTTTCAGGGCGATGTACTCCAACAGGTTTGGTACCAGAAATACAGGTATTGGATCGCGGGCGCTTTCTTCCAATTATATTGGCGATCAGAATGTGGCCGTGGGATCGTATTCCATGTTCAGCAATAATGTCGGAAATTACAATACCGCTGTTGGAGTCAATGCACTTGAAAAGAATACGGGAGGAAATGAAAACACAGCAGTGGGCAGCCAGGCGCTGTTAAAAAACACCAGCAATTATAATACAGCTACAGGATCAGGATCCATGTTAAATAACATAGAAGGTACCGGAAATACAGCTACCGGACATTGGTCATTGTATTCAAATACTTACGGAAACAATAATGTTGCGACCGGAAAGGATGCCCTTGCCGGAAATACCACCGGAAGTTACAATGTGGGCGTCGGACACCAGGCACTTTATACAAACAATAATGGGGATTACAACACGGCTGTGGGTACATTCTCCCTCTGGAAAAACACTTCTGGTACGTTAAATACTTCCATTGGCCATCAGGCTATGGAAGACAACATTAGCGGTGATTATAATAACGCATTTGGTAGTCAATCGCTCCAGCATAATACCGTTGGAAGTTATAATGTAGCCATCGGCCATCAATCACAAGCAATGAATCAATCCGGAACCAGTAATTCCAGCCTTGGGTTGCAAGCACTTTTTAATAATACCTCTGGAAGCTACAACACAGCAATAGGATATAATGCGAATTACTGGTCTACTATTCTGAATAATTCTACTGCAATTGGATCAAATACCATCATTACGGCCAGCAATCAGGTGAGAATTGGTGACGGACTGATCACCAGTATTGGCGGCCAGGTAGGGTGGACTACTCTTTCGGATAAAAGGTTCAAAAAAGATCTGAAAGAAAATGTACCTGGGCTTGATTTTATCATGAACCTCAGGCCGGTTACCTACCGTATCGATCAGAATGCCTTTGCCGATTTCGTGAACCTGCCCGACAGCGTCCGCTCGAAAGAAAATATTGTGGGAAGGAACAATTTGGTGCTGACCGGTTTTGTTGCCCAGGAAGTGGAAACAGCTTCCCGCAATGCCGGTTTTGATTTCAGCGGGGTGGATGCCCCTAAAAACGAAAAGGATTATTACGGGCTTCGGTATGGCGATTTTGTGGCTCCTTTGGTGAAAGCCGTGCAGGAACAACAAAGCATGATTCTTGAACAGCAAAAACTGATTAACGACCAACAGAAAGCCATCACCCAACTGCAACAGGAACTTGAAGTGATCAAACAACTGGTGGATGACGGTGAGAAAAAATAATAATCCTGACTTTTTCAGAAGGAATTACCCTGAAACAATGGTTGTACGTTTATGAATTCGTGTATTTTAAAGGATGGAGACTTCTGCACATAATGTATTTTTAGGTTTAATTCTTATATTCAATGGTAAAAAACACAATAAGCCAGTAACTTGCTACATTTTCATAACGTCTGTCAAGTCGGGATTAAATCTTCATGTTTCATTCAACCAAATGATTCTTGGTTTTTTGGTTTTTATTTGTTTCTTTGGCAATCGTTTCGTTCATATAGTTAATTGTTTATGACCAAAAAAGAAATACTGTTTCTGATTCTTTCAGGCTTTTTCGTGGCCAACGCCATTATTGGCGAAATGATTGGCGGAAAATTGATACAAATCGGCCCGTTCACCATGAGCATCGGCATCATCCCGTGGCCGGTTGTGTTCCTTACTACCGACCTCATCAACGAGTATTTCGGAAAAAAAGGAGTGCGAACCATCACCTTTATCACCGCCGGACTTATCGTTTATGCCTTTATCATTCTTTTTGCCGGAATGAGCATCAACTCCGCCTCATTTTCACCGGTAAACAACGAGCAATTCAACGCTGTTTTTGGGCAGTCGA
>CALFEP010000162.1 GCA_937950125.1 uncultured Bacteroidota bacterium | reverse complement strand
GCCACCCGGAGTTTTCCCAGGTCTCCGGTGTCGTCCATTCCGGCGGTGTCGATCAGAATGGCAGGCCCGATGCCGGGCAGTTCGATGGATTTTTTCACCGGATCAGTGGTGGTGCCGGGTGTGTCGGAAACAATGGCAATGTCCTGGCCGGCAAGGCTGTTGATAAAGCTGCTTTTGCCGTTGTTTCGTCGGCCAAAAATACCAATATGAGGTTTGTTTTCGCGTCCTTTCATAAATTGTCATTCAGGTTTTGGGGATGTGTTTTCGGTTTGAACTGTTTCAGGTCGTCCATGGTAAATCCTTCTTTCAAAAGGAATGATGGGCTCATGATCTGGTTTAAAACATCGGGTTGGATGAGTTTCATCCTTTCGTTGGCTTTGAAAACGTCGGCGTTGTTTTCTTTCATTTCCCGCGCCAATTCAGCGGCAGCATTGTAACCTACAAAGGGTACGAGCGCGGTGGCAACCGAAGGGCTGCTAACGAGGTTTTCGCGGGCAGTGTTTTCGTCAACCGTCAAACCTTCCAGCAGGTTTTTTTCCAGGGTTTCGTTGGCAGCAATCATCAAATCAAGGCTTTCGATCATGGCAGTGCCAATGACCGGGATATAAGCGTTCAGTTCCAGCACTCCCTGAGCAGCAAGCGAACTTATCAGCACATCATTGCTGTAGATTTTATGTGTTGCGCTGACGATAAATTCAGGAATCACGGGATTCACCTTTCCGGGCATGATGGTGCTCCCGATTTGTTTTTTGGGGATGGAAATTTCGTGATTTTTTACAAGGTCGGAGGCCAGCAGCCTGATGTCGTTAACCATCTTTTCCAGATTTACAGCATGGGCTTTTAAAATGGCGTGAACTTCCACCAAAGCGTCGAGGTTGCTGGTGGCATCCGACAGGTTTTCTGATTTCGTAACTGGCAGGCCTGTCAGTTTTTGAAGGTTTTGAACCACCTCAGCTACAAAATACCGCGGGGCAGTAATGCCCGTTCCGATGGCGCTTCCGCCAAGATTTACCACTTTGATGCGTTCCCAGGCTTTTGAAACCCGCCACCAGTCGCGCGACAAGGCTTCGTTGTAGGTGCTAAACAGCCTGCCATAGGTGGTGGGCACCGCTTCCTGCATTTGCGTATAACCTGTACGGAGGCTGTTGCGGTGCGCCTTTTCGATGTTTTCGAGCTTGAAACGGCTTTTGTTTATCCGCTCTTCCAACCTTGATAATAATTGAAGCACTGCCACTTTAAGCGCTGTGGGCACAACATCGTTGGTAGATTGGTAAATGTTGGCGTGTTCAATGGGGTCGATAAGCTCGTAATTCCCCGGTTGATGTCCCAGCAGCTGCAACGCCCGGTTGGCGATAATCTCGTTCACGTTCATGTTGATGCTGGTTCCGGCGCCACCGCTCACCGCCGGCACGATGAAATGTTCGAAATAATCGCCTTGAGCTACTTCCTGAGCGGCTTTTGTTAGGGCATCTGTAATTTTTTCAGGAAAGAGCCGGATCATGTCGTTGTTGGGACCATATTTTTTTACCACTGCTTCCGCAAAATTCCGGTAGGTGGTGTAGCAGGCCAGCTTCACGGCGCCCATAGCATAGTACCACTCTTTTGGAAATGGGTGGCTTACGGGGAAATTCTCCTTTGCCCTGAGCGATTGAATCCCGTAGAGCGCATCACCGGGAATTTCCAGCGAACCTAAAAAATCATGTTCCAGGCGGTTGTTCATCCTTGTTTCATTTATTGGAGGCAAAATTATCCAATTTGGATTAATGGATGTGCATGGGCATCACTAACTGTTTTTGGTTATTATGGGATGTAACAGGGCTGCAATTCAAAAATTTTGTTCGTGCTTTCTGATTTTCCTGCATAGAAAGCCCCCGGTTTTATAAATTTTGTAGAAAAAATTTTTCTCCAAACCTGCCAGAAATATCCATGTGCAGTACTTTCGTTCCTTCATTCAACTATTAAACACTTGTACTATGCTAAAATCTCAGGAAATTATTAATGGACTTCAGGCAATTGTTGACGATTATGTTGTGTTTGCAATCGTATGGCATCTTTTATTTTATGGATTAATTGGTGCTCTGTTTGCCAAATGGAAGCCTTCGAACAAACTGATTGCATTGCTGCTTTGTCTGCCGCTGGCCTCGGTTTCACTGTTTGCCTTGCTTGCAGGAAATCCATTTAACGGAACTGTTTTTGCCATACTTGTTATTCTGATAATGGTTTCTGCGCGTAAAATAATCA
The DNA here is from genome assembly GCA_937950125.1 of uncultured Bacteroidota bacterium. Taxonomy (GTDB): domain Bacteria; phylum Bacteroidota; class Bacteroidia; order Bacteroidales; family 4484-276; genus CALFEP01. The sequence continues at coordinate 7,722 of CALFEP010000162.1, read as the reverse complement.
ATCAGCCAATCAAATATGCCCATTGGCCGTTTATTGTCACAGGTGTTTTTATGATCTTGTTTGGACTGGTTTATCCACATTTTATCAGTGCCGGCAATTTAATAACGTATTTTTATGCCTCACCCGTTGGTTTAATCCCGTGTCCAACACTTTCGGTAATCATTGGTTTTGTATTGTTAATCAATGGACTGGGATCAAACACTATTGTTGCAATACTAACAATAGCAGGTTTGTTTTATGGGGTTTTTGGAGTTTTTAAACTTGGTGTTTATCTGGATTTATTTCTTGTTTTCGGGTCTTTATCTCTGTTTGCGAAGTACATTATTGCTTTGTTTACGAGGCATCAGGCAGGATGAAAACCGGGTTTGTAGACAATTAATGAATAAAAGACCTTAGATTTTTTAATATCCTCATTCCAAAACCCTGAAAACCCTACCGTAAATTTCCCGGAACTGCTCATCCGTAAAACCCAGGTGTTTTCCACCTGGAACACTGATCAATTCGTTTCTAACGCCAGTTTTTTGCAACAACTGATGCAGGGCAACAGATTGCTGGTAAGGCACCACCGAATCCAACTGACCATGAATCGAGACAATGGGTGGTGTTTGCGCCGAAATTTGGTTTACAGGTGAAAAAGCCTGCGAAATGCTGTCCATCCTTGCCGGATTGCCCACCCAAGAACCGGCATAATTCCATTCGGGCTTGAAGGTTCTTAAATATTCCTCCACTGCGGCAATGTCAGAAATACCAAACCAGTTGATGATGCCCGCTATTTTTATTCTGTCACCGGCATTGCACCCCTGAAAACCGGGTGAGGAAGTCAACATGCCGGTTATCAGCGCCAGGTGCCCTCCGGCGGATTCGCCGGAGATGACAATCCTTTTGGAATCAAAACCAAACCTGCCGGCATTATCAGCAACCCAACCGATGGCACACATAGCATCGTCAACGGCCAGTGGTGCAGTGCCTTCGCCGGTGCGGTAGTCGGGGCAAACCACGTTCCAGCCCTTTTCCATATAAGGAAGAATAAATGGTAAAATGCCATCTTTTGAGCCGCCCATCCAGCCGCCGCCGTGAAAATAAATAAGCGTTGGGTGTGGGGTGGTGTCCTGGCTCCAGTACCAGGGCTCGCCAATCCAGGTTCCCTGGCTATAAACATCCAGTTTTTGGTCAGGCAAGTCGCCGTAAGGAAGGTCGTTAGCTACCGAAAAACGATGTGCCCAAAATTCATGCTTTTCGCTTTGGTTTCGGCTGTCTGTGTGACAGGAGGTGATTATTAAAATACACAATACCAGCAGAAGGGTTACCCTGTAATTTCCTCGTTTCATTTTTCTTCTTTTTTAATCCAAAATTCCCAGAACACTTTTCTTAAAAAACACCATTATTTCATCTGTTTATCGAGCAACCAGGCATTTGCCTGTGCTGTTGGAGTAACCACAATGTCGTTGATGCAAACGTGCGGCGGAAGCGTGGTAAGGTAAAAAGCAATATCGGCAATATCCATCGGGTCAAGGGGTTGGTAGCCTTCGTAAATTGTGGCGGCGCGCCCCTCGTCACCTTTAAATCTGACCATCGAAAATTCGGTTTCCACCAGTCCGGGGCAAATTTGTGAAACTTTAATTCCTTTCCCGATAAGGTCGATACGCATTCCTTTGGTCAGGGCATCAACAGCATGTTTGGTGGCACAATAAACGTTTCCCTTCGGGTAAACTTCTTTTCCGGCAATGGAGCCAATGTTGATGATGTGTCCGGTGCCGCGGCTCAGCATCAGGGGAAGGATGCTGCGGGTTACGTACAGCAGGCCTTTTACATTGGTGTCGATCATCAGGTCCCAGTCATCGGTGTTGCCTTCGTGCAACGGGTCTAACCCTGAAGCCAGGCCGGCATTATTTACCAGCACATCTATATTTTTCCACTTTTCGGGCAAACTACCCGTTGCCGCAACAACCTGGCTGTTTTCCCTCACGTCGAAAGGTAAAATCAAAATTTCGGCTTCTGATTCTTGTCTGAGTTCTGCAGCAAGTTCTTCAAGCCGTTCTTTCCTGCGCCCGTTGATGATGACGTTAAAATCGTTGTGGGCAAACTTGCGTGCGATGGCTTCCCCTATTCCGGATGTTGCCCCGGTGATGAATGCTGTCTTTTTCATGTTTTAAAGTGTTGTTTTTTAATTAATTATTATTCCTTTTTCTCTGTAGGTGCCGGATACCCGTTGTTAGTTCTAAATAGAAATTTTCAACGTTTTTGCAACACCGCAGGAACCTCACCATAATTACCCCACCTGCCTTGCCACAATAAAACCAGCCGGATTGATGTTTCCGGCTGGTTTTCATACTATTCAAATGACAACGATAAAAACATTTCTAAAACAAATTAACGTCTTGTTCTGACTATAAAAATCTTCGTGGGGTTTGGTTTTTCAATTCCCGAATATTCAGGCCGTATTTGGCGTTGAATAATCTGCCACAGAAAAAGCAATTATTTTTCAATCATCAGTTTATTGGTATAGACCTGGTTATTAACCCTTACATTGCAAAAATAAACGCCCGTTTTTAAGGCCGAAACATCAACGTTTATCAGGTTTCTTCCCTGATTTTTAGATCCAAAATCAATTTCATTTACCGTTTGCCCGATGGTGTTGGTAATATTCATGGTAACAATTGCCGGATTGGCAAGATCAACATAGAAATTGGTTTCAGTAACAGCTGGATTTGGATAAAGCCGGGAAACTTCTGATACCGTTTTCATTCCAGAGGGTTCATCCACTGACACGAAGAAATCCTTATCGAATTCCATGTGAATCATCCTGTTTTCCATAGCTTGGTGGTTGTTGAGCCATTCAAAAATTCCGGGTAATAAATCTTCCTGAAAAATAATGTGTAATTTATCTGCCACATGCACCGATGTTGCCGGATACACACACTCTGAAGCAATATAAAAGATGCTTGTACAAATGTCTTTCGGTCCTTCCCATGAGGCTCCATTGTCATACGAAGCATTTACATGAATGTGCCTGTAGTTGTTGGTTCCGTTCGAATAACCCGGAGAAATGGCAGCATAGGTAAGGAACATGTTGTTTTGGTCATCGATACCAAGTTGCGGAAAAGAGGTGTACGAACAGCCATAATCGAACTGTGTTGCTTCAAGCTCATAGCCTCCGGTGTTTGGGTCGGGCAAAATATATCCCACCAGCATGCCTTCTTCGGCTAAAAAGTCGTTGGTGTAGCTGCTGATAATGGTTGAATCGAGCTCGGGCATGGTTTCGTTCCAGTAAATCACGCCTTCGCAGCTTGGCACCCAGTACAGTTCGCCGCCAATATACTGATGGATCATTTTTGAAAAAACCACATGCGCCATTCCGCTGGCATCCAGGGCTATGGCCGAACAACCATCGCCACAGCCAAAAGGATCGGAATCCGAAGGAACATCATCGGGAGGAAATGGCGATTCAAAAACCAGAATTTCCTCCCAGTTTTCGCCATTGTCGTTCGATTTGAAAACCATTCCGTCGAACTGGTCAAACCCATAACAAAAAGCGATGGTGTTGCCCACTGGCTGTGCCCAGGAATAGCCAAGATTGGATGATGTCGGGAAATAATCAACCCCCAGACCTTCAATAATCACATGTTCCCAATCCCAGGTAACGCCACCGTCGGAAGAGCGGTAATAAAGCAATGCGTTGTCCTGCCCCATATAAGGAGCATCGTAAGTGCGTGCCAGCAGGTGGACATACTGGTTGTTTTCGCCGCTGGTAAACATCGAGTGCCAAACGATGGAAAGGCCATCTGGGCCAAAAACCTGCGATTCCTGCCATTCGCCGGTTCCTTTGGTTTCTCGTCTGAAAAATTTAATTGGACCTGGCTGGCCCGAAGGATACCAATAATGGGCGATAATTTCACCATTCGCACCCCAGGGTGCATACGACGGCCAACCGGTCCTGGCATCTGATCCAAGATGGGGAATGGACGCACCCCAGCCCGAACCATCATAATAATTGTATCCGGTACCGCGGTCGGGAGTCAGGTTTTGACCTGCACATTGCCAAACCGTGCCCAGCGTTCCATCGTCGTAGGCATAAATCCTGCTCATCAGGTTGTTGTACGATTGCATATCGTACCAGGTCAGCCCGGCGGTTTCGTCCATAATTCCACGGTTTTCACCAGCAATGATCGTTTCCTGAATATAGCCACGGCCATCAGGTGTAATGTTCATCACCGGCTTTTTAACCATTCTGTGTTTTACCGATTCTCCGTGTGACTGTCCAAAAGCCATTGCTACAAAAGAAATCATCATCATAAAAAGTACTGCTTTCCTCATAATTCGAACTTGTTGGTTAGTGTTTAAAAATGTAATGGTGCGAAGATAGAAAATCTCCTGTTGATTCAGGCATCAAATCATCACACTAAATCATTTTATCTAATTTTGATTTCGGCTTTATTCGACTTTGATCAAAAAAAACATTTTAAAATTAAACACTTATGAGAAAATTTATTTCGCGTTTCATTTTTGCATTAACCCTTTTTGTGGGTACTACAAGCCTTATGGCCGAAAATCCTCTGTGGATACGCTATCCGGCAATTTCGCCTGACGGAACAACCATAGTTTTTTCGTATCAGGGTGATTTGTTTACTGTCCCGTCTTCCGGTGGAACAGCCATTCCGTTAACCATTCACCAGGCATACGATTACCGTCCTGTGTGGTCGCCCGACGGCAAATTCATTGCTTTTGCCTCAGTCCGTTACGGAAATTTCGATGTTTTCCTTATTCCGGCAACGGGAGGAAAAGCCAGGCGGCTGACAGATTTTTCAGGATCCGAATTTCCAGTTTGTTTTACCCCTGACGGGAAAAATGTGCTTTACACCGCTGCCATCCAGGATATTCCCGAAAATTCGATGTACCCCACCGGAATGTTGTCAGAGTTATACAGCGTGCCGGTGGAAGGCGGGCGGCCACAACAATTGTTGCCAACACCTGCTGAGCTTGCCAGGGTTAGCAAAGACGGAAATTTTATTCTTTTTCAGGATAGAAAAGGATACGAAGACAACTGGCGAAAACACCATACCTCTTCGGTTACCCGCGACATCTGGCTTCACGATAAATCAAAAGGCAGTTTTAAAATGCTTTCTGATTTTGCAGGTGAAGATTTGAACCCGGTTTTCAGCAACGACGAAAAAGAAGTGTATTTCCTGAGCGAAAAATCGGGTTCGATGAATGTTTGGAAAATGCCATTGTCAAATCCGGCAAACCAAATCCAGGTTACCAATTTTAGTAAAAATCCTGTCCGGTTTTTGTCTGTGGGCGCCAACAACCGGCTTTGTTTTGGTTTTGATGGCGAAATTTATACGAAAGATTCGGGCAGAGAACCACAAAAAGTGGCCATAAACCTTTCGGTGGACGAAAAAATGAATCCTGTCGATTTTGAAAAGAAAAACTCAGGCGCGACCGAAATGGCTGTTTCGCCCAACGGAAAAGAAATTGCCTTCGTTTTAAGAGGCGATGTTTTTGTCACCTCTGCTGATTTTCCAACCACAAGGCGAATTACCGAAACCCCGGAACAGGAACGCTCGGTAAGTTTTAGCCCTGACGGAAAAAAAATACTGTATGCCTCGGAGCGCGATGGAAGCTGGAACCTTTATCAATCAAGCCTTGCCAACGAAAAAGACCCCAATTTTTCGAGGGCTACTTTGCTGAAAGAAGAAGTGGTTGTCGCGACCGAAAAAGAAGAATTTTTTCCTAAATATTCGCCCGACGGAAAAGAAGTCGCCTACCTCGAAGACCGCGAAACCCTCATGGTTATCAATCTTGAAACAAAGGCGACCCGCAAAATCCTCGACGAACAATACAATTATTCCTATTCTGATGGCGACCAATGGTACGATTGGTCGCCCGACGGAAAATGGTTTTTGGTGGATTATTCGCCAAACGTTGTTTTCATGAACGACATAGGCCTCATTTCAGCTGATGGATCGGGCGAGGTGAAAAACCTTACCATGAGTGGTTACAACAACAACACGGCAAAATGGATGATGGCGGGCAAAATGATGTTATATTTCAGCGATCGCGAAGGGCTGCGAAGCCACGGAAGCTGGGGCAGCCAGTACGATGTGTATGCCATGTTTTTTGACCCCGACGCCTGGGAAAAATTCAAAATGAGCGAAGAGGAAAAAAAGCTGCTCGATGAAGACGAAAAAGATAAAAATAAGGACACCAAAAAAGATGAAGACGAAAAGGAAAAAGATAAAAAGAAAAAGAAGGACGAGAAGGATGGTGTTAAAAAGGACACCCTGAAACCGGTGAAAATTGTTTTTGAAGGATTAGAAGACCGTAAGACACGGCTCACCATCAATTCATCATCACTTTCGGATGCCATTGTTACGCCTGACGGCAAAAAACTGTATTACCTCAGCCGTTTCGAAAAAGGCTACGATCTTTGGGTAAAAGACCTGGTGAAAAATGAAACCAAGCTGGTTCACAAGCTCGAAGGCGGCGGCGGCGCCATGCAGATGGACAAAGAGGGTAAAACACTGTTCATGATTTCGGGCGGACAATTTATAAAAGTGACCGTTGCCGATGATAAAAAAGAAACCATCGGCTACAACGCCGAATTTGTACTCAACCTTCCTGGCGAGCGTGAATACATGTTTGAACACATTTGGAGGCAGGTTCGTGAAAAATTCTACGATCCAGGGCTTCATGGTGTGGATTGGGATTATTATAAAAAAGAGTACCAGAAATTTCTTCCAAATATAACCAATAATTTTGATTTTGCTGAAATGCTTAGCGAAATGTTGGGTGAACTGAATGCTTCACACACGGGTTCGGGGTATCGTTATTCCGACGAAAATGGCGATGAAACTGCCAGCCTGGGTGTATTTTTCGATTGGAAATATTCTGGTAATGGCCTGAAGGTTTTGGAAGTTATAAAAAAAGGCCCGCTTGACAAACCCGATTCAAAAGTTAAACCGGGGGTGATTATCGAAAAAATTGACGGAGACGTTATTCCGGCAAACCAAAGCTGGTTTGGAATGCTGAATCACAAAAACGGAAAGCCCACATTGTTATCACTTTATAATCCCGAAAATGGCGAACGGTGGGACGAAACCATCAAACCCATCAGCTACGGCGCTGCCAATCAGTTGCTGTACGAACGGTGGGTGAAAAGCCGTCGCGAAGCCGTTGAAAAACTCTCAAACGGAAGACTTGGCTACGTTCACGTGAGGGGGATGGATAGCCCCAGTTTCCGCGAAACATATTCAGAAATTCTTGGCCGCAACCACGAAAAAGAAGCGGTTATTGTTGACACACGGTTCAACGGCGGCGGATGGCTGCACAACGACCTGGCCATACTTTTAAGTGGGAAAAAATATGTGGAACTCTGGCCAAATGGGAAATACTTTGGATTTGAACCTCAGAACCAATGGACAAAACCCTCGGTGGTGCTGATGAACGAAAGCAATTATTCCGATGCTCATTTTTTCCCTTATACCTATACTACCCTTAAAATAGGGAAAACTGTGGGAATGCCCGTTGCCGGCACCGCTACAGCGGTGTGGTGGGAAACCCTGCAAGACCCAACCCTGTATTTTGGTATCCCGCAGGTTGGAACCAAAGACGCCAATGGTAACTATCTCGAAAACCAGCAATTGGAGCCGGATGTAAAACAAGCCAACGATTACGACATCGTAATTACCGGCCGCGACCAGCAGTTGGAAAAGGCGGTTGAAA
>CALFEP010000161.1 GCA_937950125.1 uncultured Bacteroidota bacterium | reverse complement strand
GTGATGCTGCACAATGTTCCGGCTTATGATTGGTCGTTTGGTTGTTCGGCTACTTCGGCAGCGATGATGGCCGGTTATTACGACAACAATGGTTACCCCGATATGTACACGGGGCCGGCAAACGGCGGGGTTGCTCCCATGGACAACAGTATTTGGGGACAGGCAACCATTAACGGAGAAATACGTTCGCTTTGCCCGCTGAGCGCCACACGCCAGGGATTGGATGGCAGAGCCACTAAAGGCCATGTGGACGATTACTGGATAAATGCCGGAAACAACGACCCCGATCCATACATTGGCAACTGGCCACAGCACGAATATGGCGATTGTACCGGCGATTTCATGAAAACCAACCAGTCGGAATTTGGAAATTCTGACGGATCAACCATTTATGTTTTCTATGTGGATGGTTCGCCATTTACAGGAATTGACGGATCGGACGGGAATTATGGCCTCCGCCTGTTTTTTGAATCCCGCGGCGCCAATGTTTTTGGCTATTACAACCAGTATATTTACGGGCACAATGGCAACACCCTAGGTTTTACCTTTGAACAATACAAGCAGCAAATTGATGCCGGGCGCCCGGTAATTTTGCAATTGGCCGGACATAGTGTTTTGGGTTTAGGTTACGATGATGCTTCTCAAACTGCCTACGTTCACAACACCTGGGATTATGGTGTTAGCGAACTGTCGTGGGGAGGAATTTATGCCGACATGCAGCATTACGGCGTTTCTGTGATGGAGCTGGTTCCCCTTTCGACACCCATTTTGACGGTCGATCCGTTGACTGCCGAAGTTGGACCTGATGCCGGTAACCAGGTGTTTTCGGTAATCAGCAACAAGAGCTGGACTGTATCTGAAAATGCTACATGGCTTTCTGTTAACCCGGCAACAGGAAACGGAAATGGTAGTTTTACAACTTCTTTTGTTGAAAACAGCACTTCGCAATCGCGTTCATCCCAAATTATTGTGTCAACAATGACTGATGGAAATCGGGAACCTTCAGGTAAAATGGGTTTCCCGAAATCCTTCACACCGCTTATGTACGAAGATTTTTCGGGCGGTGAAATTCCTGCAGGGTGGGAAGTACAGGAACTGGCTGCTGACAGGTGGTCGGTTTCAAATTCAGCATCAGCCGGGGCGCCGGCGCCTTGCCTGCATCTTTATTATTATCCGCAATTTATCGGGACAACCCGGATGGCCATATCACCGGTTAATATAAACGGAATAGGATCAATGACTTTGATTTTCAAACATTTTATCGACCATTACAGCAATACTTTCACCATTGGAGCTGCCATTTCATTTGATGGTGGCAACGAATGGCAAACCGTTTGGTCGCTTCCTGTCAGCGGAAACATTGGCCCGGAAAACGTTCAGCTTGAAATAAACAACGAAGAAACCAAAGCAGACCAAATTCAGCTGGGTTTCTTTTTCACAGGCGATTCGTGGGATTTTGACGACTGGTTTATCGATAATATTTTGCTGGTCGAAAATAAAACTTCAGAAACCATCACGCTGACGCAGCAGGGAATGCCGGTTTCATCACAGGAAATCAGCCTTGGCAGCGGCTGGACGGGGATTTCGTCGTACCTGGTTCCTGAAAACACCGACATTGAAACCCTGATGGAGCCTTTGGGCGAAGATTTTGTCATCATAAAAAATCTTCAGAACGTTTACTGGCCGGATGGAAATTTGAACACGCTTGTAAACTGGAATAGCAACAGCGGATATTTTATCAAAACTTTGAGTTCAACAGCATTAACGATTTCAGGGCTTCCTGTTGAAAATCAATCACTTTCACTTGTTTCCGGATGGAATCTGGTTCCGGTATTAAATTCGTCAGGGGTTTTGGTTTCCGAACTTTTTGCGCCAATTTTATCAAAACTTATCATTGTAAAAGAAGTTCCCGGCACCTCAGTTTTTTGGCCTGCCGAAAACATCCAGACCCTTACAACCATGCAGCCCGGAAAATCATACCTCGTAAAAGTAAATGCCGCCTGTGAAATTAATTTTGAAAATAAAAAATAATGAACCAACAAACCAACAACAACGACCCCGGTTTTTCGCGCATTGCCCTCGGAATGTGGCGCCTGAACGATTGGAAATTAACGCCGGGACAATTGCTTGATTTTATTACCCGGTCGATGGAATTGGGTCTTACGACCATCGATCATGCCGACATTTACGGGGGTTATTCCTGCGAAGAACAATTCGGCAGGGCGCTTTCGCTCAATCCTTCGTTGCGGCAAAAAATGCTGCTTGTTACAAAATGCGGCATCAAACTGGTTACTTCAAAGCACCCCGAACATGCTTTTCATGGCTACGATACCTCTAAAGCGCACATCCTGAAGTCGGTTGAGAATTCGTTGAAAAACCTCAGCACCGATTATTTAGACGTTTTGCTCATTCACCGTCCCGATCCGTTGATGAATGCAGATGTGGTGGCAACAGCCTTTACCGACTTAAAACAATCAGGGAAAGTTCGGTATTTTGGGGTTTCCAATTTCACCCCCTTCCAGTTTGATCTGCTGCAATCGCGGCTTAATTTTCCGTTGGTTACCAATCAGGTTGAGGTTTCGGTGTTGAAAATGGATATGTTGCACGACGGAACCTTGGACCAGTGTCAGCAGTTGCGAATTTCGCCCATGGCGTGGTCGCCATTTGGCGGTGGCGAACTTTTTTCGGGAAACGCAGAAAAAGCTGTTAGGGTTAGAAATGAATTACAAAAGATCGGCAAAGAATTGGGCGGTAAAACCGTTGACCAGATTGCCCTGGCCTGGCTGCTTTTACACCCTTCACACATTGTTCCAGTTTTGGGCACAGGAAATTTTGAAAGGGTAAAATCTGCTGCGGCAGCTGTGAACATTCATTTGTCGAGGGATCAGTGGTTTAGGATTTGGACGGCTTCCAATGGCTATGAAGTGCCATAAAAGAGTGAATTTCTTTTAATTTTCCGGGTAAATATCAAAATCGAAATTGCATAGAAAGATCTCTGGTCATGTTTTCATATTTGTAACAGGCTGATTATAAACCTAACAGGTTTAAATAACCTGTTAGGTTTCAGGTTTTTCGCAATGCTGTCTTAAATTTATACACCTAAAAAAATTATCAAAATGAGTAGCATTAAATTATTTGAAGAAAAAAAAGTAAGAAGATATTGGGACTCCGAAAAGGAGCAATGCTACTTTTCGGTGAATGATGAAATTGAAATCCTTACAGACAGTACAATTCCCAAAAGGTATTGGAGCGATTTAAAAAAGAAACTGACCAAAGAAGGAAGTGGGTTGTACGAAAAAATCGTACAACTGAAACTCGAATCCTCCGACGGTAAAAAGTGTGCAACTGATTGCCTGGATACGCCTGATTTATTGCGTCTTATCCGGTCTATCGCATCCCCAAAAGCTGAACCTTTCAAACAATGGCTGGCAAAGGTGGGCTGCGAGCGGATGCAAAAAATTGCAGACCCCGCACAAAGCCTTGACAGGGCGTGTGAAAATTGGATAAAACTTGGCCGCAGCGAGAAATGGATTCAGCAACGGATGACCGGCCAGGAAACCCGCAACAAACTCACCGATTACTGGAAACAGAGCGGTGTGGAGAAAAATGATAAATTTGATTTTCTTACAAGCATTATCCACCAGGAAAGGTCGGAACTAACAGTGAAACAACATAAAAACCTGAAAGGTTTGGAAGGTCAGTATCTTCGGGATCACATGAGCGAAGCCGAATTAATTTTCACCGCCCTTCCCGAATTATCCACCTGGCAGATTGCCGGGACCGAAAAATCAAAAGGAGTTCCTGAAAACGCTGTTGCCGGTAAATGGGTGGTAAAAAAGATGCACGCCTGGCATTGTAAGAAAAAACAGGCAAAAAAGTGGTCACCGGCAAAAGCTTCCTACCTCTGCCAAAAAACAAGAAGCAAATTGGAGGCAATGAATAACCCTCATGATTTTGCGAAACACACATTATAAAACCCATAAAAACAGATCGACAATGAACCAAAACTCACCAATTTACAAACTATTGAACTACCTGAACCTTGAAGGTGAAATTGATGATTATGAAAAAATCCATCAAAGCATCGAAAAAGACATCATTTTCAAGGGAACCAACCTGTGGATTTTGGTTTTTGCCATTTTTATTGCCTCGGTGGGGCTGAACATGAATTCCACGGCAGTAATTATCGGCGCCATGCTTATCTCGCCATTGATGGGTCCCATCAACGGGATGGGTTACAGCCTGGCAACCTACAATTTCCCGCTATTCCGAAAATCAGTCAAAAACTTCACTTTTGCGGTAGCAGCAAGCCTTGTAACTTCCACAACCTATTTCACCATAAGCCCCATTTCCACAGCACATTCTGAGTTGTTGGCACGCACAAGCCCATCCATCTACGATGTTTTGATTGCATTTTTTGGCGGTCTGGCCGGAATCGTTGCCATAAGCAGCAGACAAAAGGGAAATGTGATTCCGGGCGTTGCCATTGCCACCGCGCTGATGCCTCCTTTGTGTACCTCGGGATATGGGCTGGCTACCGGGCAGTTTTACTACTTTTTTGGCGCCATTTACCTGTTTACCATCAATACTGTTTTCATTGCCATTTCGTCGGTGGTTACCTCCCAAATTCTGAAATTTCCGATCACCACCATTGTTGATCTGACTCAGAAAAAGAGGGTAAACCGCTGGATTTCTGTCATTATCTTCATGGTGCTCATCCCGAGTATTTATTTTGGATACAAACTGGTACAACAGGAAAAATTCCTCAATAACGCAGCAAGTTATTTAATGAATGTTCAGATTTTTGAAGGGAATTATTTGCTGAAAAGCGATGTCGATTTCGACAAAAAAACAATAAAACTTACTTACGGAGGAGCTTCATTGAGCGAAACACAAAAAAATAATATTGCAGAAAAGGCAAAAGATTTCGAGCTTGAAGATGTAAATGTTGAATTTCGCCAGGGTTTTTCTTTTGATGAAATCACCCAAAAAACTACTGAAGTTGATCAGCTCAAATCGGAATTAAATCGACTGAATGAGTTGGTAAGACAAAAAAACGACCAACTGGACAGCATTGCACATCAAAAACAGCTGGGCCGTGAGCTTTTCGATGAAATCAATCTGCTTTTTCCGCAAATAATACGTGGTTCTTACTCCAATTCTTATGTTTTCGACACCAAAGGAGACGAACCACAAAGGGTTGCAATTGTGGTTCTTACACTGAAAAACGGAAATTTGAAAAAAAGCGAAAAACAAAAAATTGAAGGGTGGCTTAAAACAAGGCTAAATGTGGAAAAGTTGAAAGTTTTGTATGATTATTAAAACGGCCTGAAATGATCTTGAACATTGGGTTTCATTGGTTTGTAAAATGGCCATTAAACCTTAAGAATAAGAAAATGAATTTTTTAAAATAACATAATCGATGAAAAGAGAAGAAGAAAACAACAAAAAAGACAGGAAGTTGATGCTGGGCGTAACCTGGGGTTTTGCCATTGGTGCTGTGGCGGGGGTTGTAGCCGGAATGGTTGCCAAAGACCTGGCTTTGTGGCTCTCTGTTGGGATTGGCGCCGGACTGGCGTTTGGAGCAGCCATTGGACTGGCGCTTTCAAAAGGTAAAAGCTAAACTTCCAAATTCGCTTACATGACAGCAACGCTGAGGAGCATTCTCGCCATTTGCATCGGAATCCTTCCTTTGAATGGCTTCATGATCTGGTACCGGTTGACACAAACCGAATCATTTACCACATCCGATATGCTGGTTTATCCTTTGCTTCTTGGTGGGGGAAATATTTTGCTGATTCTGGCACTCAGCAGATACCTTTTAAAGGAATCCTTCAGAAGTTTTAATTCAGGAAATAAAACCTGGTGGTGGGACTTGTTTGTTGGCTTCGGGCTAACGTTCGTTTATTTTGTTTTGATGTTTGCCGAAAAGGCGACCCTTTTAGGGATATTATCACAGGGCAAACCCCCTTCGCAGGAAGTTCTTAAGTTAATGTTCGATCTGGCGCGAAATCCCCTGTTGTTAGCCATTTGGCTTGGACCGGTGGTGTGGATTGGTGTAGCCATGTTCGAGGAAATTTCCAAGGTGTTTTTCCTGAATTGCCTTTGGCGGATTTCAAAACAAAAACGGTGGGAAATTGCAGCCATTTTTTTTGTAGCTGCTTTGTTCGGTATCACCCATCTTTACCAGGGAACTTTTGGAATTGTGTCGAGCGGTATTCAGGGGCTGGTGGCAGGTTTTTTCTTTTACAAATTCCGCCGGATATGGCCATTAATCATCAGCCACGCGCTGTACGACAGTTTTCAAATTATTATGTTTGTCATTCAGGTAAGCTAAAATAATTTGCTTTCATCGTCATCCGGTTTCGGCCACCGAGCCAAACAATCCCACACAAATGTAATCAGACAGCTGTTGACTTTCAAATCCATATTTGTGTTTTGGTGGTTTCGTGGCTAACTTTTTTTTTGCCACAAAACCTTTACTAAGCCTGTCGAGTCGCACGAAAGCACAAAATCCCATAAAAAATGAATAATCAGACCTGAGTACCAATAACAACGCTTGCTTTGCGCTATGCCCTCCGCTCTTCGCTTCTCAAGGCCGCCATCCCCTCAAATTACATGATTCTTAATATGGAGCTTGAGGATTCGGGGCTTGTGTCCTTTTTGTTTACCGATAGCATCGCTTGAAGCGAAATCATCGGTGTTTTACACTGTGCTCCCTGCTCTTTGCCCTCCGCTCCATGCTCTCCGCCATTCACCGGTTCACCGCTGCTATTCGCCGATTTCTGCTTGAAAGTAGTGCCCGGTTGAACATACTTTTGTTTCAAAATTAATTCACGCTTTTATTAACATCAAAAAACGAAAAACATGTCAGCACAAAATCAAACCAGAACTGTAGGAATAGCCTTCCTGATTATTGCAGCGGGCGTTCTGTTACTGCTTGAAGGTCTTCACATCCTTTCATGGGAACTTTCCCGCATTTTCATCACATGGCAGATGTTGCTCATCGTGATTGGTATTTACAATCTGCTCTCGTCGCAACACAAGGTTAGCGGTGTAATTTTAATTGCCATTGGCGGAATTTTCCTGTACGACAAATTTTACGATCTTAACATCAGCGTCTGGAACCTGCTCTGGCCTGCAATTTTGATAATCGTTGGCACTTCACTGCTCCTCAAACATTCCCGTAAGGGAGATGAAGGATTTCATTTTAAAAGTAATCCACCCGACAACCCTGAAGATGTTATTGACGAAGTGAGCATTTTCAGTGGAAGCGAAAAAACCATCACAAGCAAAAATTTCAGAGGTGGAAAAATCACGAGCATTTTTGGCGGCTCTGAACTGAATTTCACAAAAGCTGAACTTTCCGAAGGCAACAACGTGATCGAGCTTTTTTACATGTTTGGAGGGTCAACCATCATTGTACCAGCCAACTGGCACATCAACATTGATGTTGTGGCGATTTTTGGCGGTTTTTCAGATAAGCGCTACAAATCGAAGGATCTGGTAGGCGAAAGCGATAAACGCCTAACCATTAAGGGCCTTGTTCTTTTTGGTGGTGGTGAAATAAAAAGTTATTAATCAGGTTATTAATACCAGCAGGCGCTCAATAGAAATGGACGCCTGCTGGTGTTTAAAGTTGGGAAAATTATGCTAAATCCAATCATTACTCAAAAAAAGCATTTCCTTGTTTATATTATGTCGTTCCTTGTGATCATGACATTTCATTTTGCAATCATGGCCTTCTTCCTGGGATTTACGTTTCTTATTTCGGCCGCCGATGCATTAATTTACAATGGATTACTTTTCCTGTTGGGGATTGGTGTTTGGTACATTGTAAGGTTTTTTACCCTAAGCGAACAAACCTATCAAATGATTCTTGCCGACCACCTGGTTACTGGTGGAATCATCATTTTGGGGTGGCTTTTTGGAGGAATGTTGCTGCTGTCAACCCTTTTTGGCAAAGAAGCAAGTTACATCGAATTCCTCAACAACTCGTTAGCCTGGCGGTTTGTTTACGGTATCCTCATTTATGCGGTCATCATTATGGTTTATTATCTCATTAATTATTACCGAAATTACCAGGAGAAACTTCTGGAGGAAAGCCGTCTGAAGCAAGCAGTGCAGGAATCGGAGCTTAACCTTCTGAAATCGCAGATCAATCCACATTTTCTTTTCAACAGCCTCAACTCCATCAACTCGCTCATCATTGCCAATCCCGACAAAGCCCGCGAAATGCTGCTCGAATTGTCCGAATTTTTGCGCTACACTGTTCGTCGGAATGAGAAAGAACAGGTGAGCCTTCGGGATGAAATCGACAACATCCGCAAATACTTAGACATCGAAAAAATCCGTTTTGGCGACCGTTTGGTAATCGAAGAAGATATTTCGGACGAATGCCTTAAAGTAATGATTCCTAACATGATATTGCAGCCTTTGTACGAAAACGCCATAAAACACGGTGTTAACGAAAGCACCGATGCTGTTACCATCACCACCATTTGTCATGCAGAGAACAATTACCTCAATATCAGCATCAGCAACAACTATTCCCCTGGAAATTTATCACGAAAAGGAAAAGGCATTGGCCTCGAAAACATAAAGCGAAGGTTGGCGCTGCACTACAAACGCCACGACCTCTTCGAAATCAGGCGGAACAGTTTTAATTTTGAGGTGATCATTAAAATCCCGTTATTTTCATGATGTAACAAGACCGTGTACTACAAGAGATTTTCTAAATAAGTCGTGCCCTACAATACTTGTTAACTGACATTCAAATAATTATGCAAAATCCGGCGTTTCATAAACCGGATTTTATTATTTTTGTTAAGCAAAATGTTTGTTCCCAGCCAATCTCTTGCAACGGGAATAAAAGCAAAAGAAGATAAAAGTAGGATAAAGGAAGAAAATTATGCAAAACGATGTAACTGGAAAATACACCGCAATCATCATCGACGATGAAGAACTTGCCCGGAAGGTAATTGTGAAATATCTTGAAAATCATCCCGAAATTGCGGTGGTGGAAGAATGTGAAAATGGTTTTACCGGCTTGAAAGCCATCAGCCGGCACAAACCCGATCTGGTTTTTCTGGACATTCAGATGCCAAAAATCAACGGTTTCGAGTTGTTGGAAATCCTCGACGAAAAACCGCTGATTATTTTTTCGACTGCTCACGACGAATTTGCCATAAAAGCTTTTGATCACAATGCCGTTGATTATCTTTTGAAACCTTACAGCCAAAAGCGATTCGATGAATCCATCGGGCGGGCATTACAGAAATTATCCTCCGGGGTTCCGATTGTCGAAGAAATTGACAAACTGAAAGATGAATTGAACAACACCAGCGAAATATTACATCGGGTGGTAATTAAATCGGGGACACAGGTTGAAGTGATTCCGGCTGATGCCATCGAATACCTGGAAGCAGCCGACGATTATGTGGAAATTCACACCGGAACCGATAAACTTCTGAAACAACAAACATTGACCTGGTTTGAACAACGGCTCGATCCCGACAAATTTATCCGGGTGCATCGGTCGTTTATTGTGGCAATAGCCAGGATTTCGAAAATTGAACCTTACTCGAAAGACAGTTTTGTGTTAACCCTGAAAAGTGGAAAAGAGGTAAATGTAAGTAAGGCAGGCATGAAAAGCCTGAAAGAAAAGTTGAGTTTTTGAAAAAACAGCCGGCTAACTGTTGGTAACCAGTTTAAAACCAATCCCGTGAACATTAATCAATTCAACATTGGCATCGTATTTAAGGAATTTCCTTAGTTTGGTGATGTAAACATCCATACTTCGGGCGTTAAAATAGCTGTCGTCGTTCCAGATCTCTTTCAAGGCATTGCTGCGATCGAGTACCTCGTTGAGATTCATCGCCAATAAACGGAGCAAAGCCGCTTCTTTGCTGGTAAGTTTTTGTTCTTTATCACCAATTTTAAGCAATTGCCTGTTAAAATCAAAAGTGTATTCACCAATTTTAAAAACATTGTTTCTGATTTCTCCGGTTGTTCTTTCGCTTGCACGTCTTAAAATGGCCTGCATGCGCATAAGAAGTTCTTCCATGCTGAAAGGCTTGGTAATGTAATCGTCGGCACCAACAGCAAAACCCTTCAGTTTATCTTCCTGCATCGACTTTGCTGTTAAAAACAAAACAGGAATGAGTTTGTCTTTTTCCCGGATTTCTTTTACAAGCGTAAAACCATCCTTTATGGGCATCATCACATCAACAATACAAAATCCATAACCCCCTTTTTCGTAAGCATTATAGGCTTCCTGTCCGTTGCTGCACAAGGTGGTTTCATATCCCTTAACTTCAAGGTATGATTTCAAAACACTACCCAGATTTTTATCGTCTTCAGCTAACAGAACTTTTACTTTTTCTATTCCCATAGCGCGAAAATATTTGTTTTCAACAAATCGTATTTGTGGGTAAAATTAACATTTTTTTAGATATTTGATGTTTTAACAAATTTTTTTCAAAAATTTTTTAAGTGTATTAAACACGTTTTATCAGCGGGTTTATTACTTTTGAGGCATAATTACGAGCCTTAAAAATACAACAACCCCGTTTTGATGTTGTTTTTGGCCGCAAATCACCGGAATAATTGATAAAACAGATATGGTGCCCATTTGTAACACCTGTCGGGACGAAAATTCGGGAACCGATGCATAAAGTAAAACAGCGACATCAGGTATTGAATAATCTTTCAGGATTGAATAAAAAACAAGGTTAAAAATTATTGAAAATGTATCAGCACACCGAAAAACATTTGGTCGCAATAGATTGCATCATTTTTGGCTTCGAAAAAGGAAGTCTGAAACTTTTGTTGGTCAAACGAAAACTCGAACCTTGCAGCGGGGAGTGGTCACTGATGGGGGGATTTTTATTTGAAAAAGAAAGCCTTGATGAATCAGCAAGCCGCGTTTTGAACCAGCTTACCGGATTAAAAAATGTGTATTTGCACCAGTTTCATGCTTACGGCGACATTAGCCGTGACCCGGCTGACCGTGTAATTTCGGTAGCATATTTTGCCCTGATAAAAATTAGCGAACACGATCATAACCTCGTCAGGGAATACGATGCCCGCTGGTTTAGTTATGACGACAAGCCCGTCCTGATATTCGACCACGACACGATGGTGGCTTCAGCACTTGAACAACTTCGTTTTGAAGCCAAAACACGTCCCGTAGGATTTGAGTTGCTCCCCGAAAAATTCACCCTCCCGCAATTTCAGTCATTGTACGAATGTATTTATCAGAAAAAACTGGACAACCGCAATTTTAGAAAAAGCATACTTGCCTCGGGCATACTCAAAAAACTGGATGAAAAAGACCGTGCTGGTTCCAAAAAGGGAGCCTGGCTTTACCGCTTCGATAAGGAAAAATACCAGGAACTGCTGACCAAAGGATTTCGGTTTAACCTCACCATTTCGGATTGAGACAATTCATTTTATCAAACAATAAAAACCAAAATTGCATGAAAAAGTATTTTTATCTGGCAGTGGTGCTGTTTGTGGCAGCATGCACACAACAAATCCCGCAAAAAGACCCTCGTTTGAGTTTTAATCCTGAATGGAAATTCACTACCGGTGATAATCCCGCCTGGTCAACTCCCGATTTTGACGACTCGGGTTGGGAAAACATTAAAACGGATGCCATTTGGGAAAACCTTGGCCACGACCCTTACGACGGCTACGCCTGGTACCGCACCCGCGTTGTTATTCCATCGTCGCTCAAAAACAATTCGTCGCTCAAAGACAGCCTGCTGTTCTTCCTCGGAAAAATCAACAATTTTGACCAAACCTACCTGAATGGCCATTTTATCGGAAGCAACAACAAGAAAGCCGCTCCCGGCGCCAAACCCGACAGTCTTTTCATTAAAGCCCCGACAAATTACTGGGATTTGCAACGTTGGTACACGCTTGCAGCGGATGATCCAAGAATTTTGTGGGATCAGGAAAATGTCCTTGCCGTTAGGGTTTACGACGAAGGCGGGCAGGGCGGCCTTTACACCGGCGACCAGTACATCAGCATGACCAGGCTTAGTATGTACCTGAAATTCGACAACAAAGACCGTCCTTTCCTGTTCAATGGTCAGGATGTGAATAAATCGTTTTCCATAAAAAACAGTTCTGCCCATTACTCAATTTCAGGCACATTTTCCATTGCTGCTACCAACAAAATTTCAGGGCAGAATATTTTCAGTAAAAACGAACATCTTACCCTTAAACCCGGCGAGAGCAAAGCGTTTTCGGTGAACCTCGAAAAAATGGATCAGTCGGCCATACTGGCGTATTCCTTCCTGCCCGATAAGACCGCCGATACAATGATGGTTCGTGACGAAACCCCCTACATCCTGACCCCAACACCTGGGAAAAACCCAAAAATTAACGGAGCAACGGTTTACGGATCAAGACCGGGAAGGCCATTTCTTTTCCTGATCCCTGCAACCGGCGTGCGCCCGCTTAAGTATGCGGCAAAAAATTTACCTGAAGGATTATTGCTTGATGAAAAAACCGGAATTATTGCCGGTGTTCCAAAAGTAAAAGGTGATTTCGATGTAGAAATCACTGTTGAAAACGATTTTGGAAAAGATGTCAGGAACATCCAATTCGCCATTGGCGACCAAATTGCGCTTACACCGCCAATGGGCTGGAACAGCTGGAATTGCTGGGGGCTTTCGGTGGATGCCGGTAAAGTAATAGCCAGCGCAAAAACGTTTAAAGAAAAAGGACTTGCCAATCATGGCTGGTCGTTTATCAACATCGACGATGGCTGGGAAATACCTAAAGACAGGGAGCCCAAACGTGATAAACAAGGCAACATCCTTACCAATGAAAAATTTCCCGACATGAAAGCCCTGGGTGACAGCATTCACAGTATGGGTCTGAAATTTGGGATTTACAGTTCTCCCGGCCCATTAACATGCGGTGGTTACACGGCCAGCTATCAACACGAGTTGCAGGATGCCCGCTCGTTTGCTTCCTGGGGTGTGGATTATTTAAAATACGACTGGTGCTCGTATGGCGGAATTGCTAAAGACACTTCGCTGGCTGAAAGGAAAAAGCCCTACTTTGTAATGCGTGACGCCCTGAACAAAATTGATCGCGACATCGTTTACAGCCTTTGCCAGTACGGCATGAGCAAAGTTTGGACGTGGGGAAACGAGGTAGGTGGAAACCTGTGGCGAACCACCGGTGACATTACTGACACATGGGAAAGCCTTCGCGAAATCGGGTTCAGCCAGGTCGAAAACCAACCTTATGCTAAACCCGGCAATTGGAACGATCCTGATATGCTCATTGTTGGCTGGGTGGGCTGGGGGCCAAGCCTGCACCCAACAAAACTCACGCCCGACGAACAATATACCCATATCAGCCTGTGGAGCCTGCTTTCAGCACCTTTGCTTATTGGCTGTGACCTTGAACGCCTCGACGAGTTCACACTCAATCTGCTTACAAACGACGAAGTACTGGCTATAAACCAGGACCCGCTTGGCAATCAGGCCACACAAACCATTGTGGATGGCGATGTTCAGGTTTGGGTTAAACAATTGGCGGACGGACAAAAAGCGTTTGGGATTTTCAACCTGGGAAACAAGGCGGTTTCGTACAATGTAAACCTTTCTCAAATCGGCCTTTCAGGCGAAACAACGCTCCGCGACCTCTGGAGGCAAAAGGATCTGGGCAATTTTAACGGCAATATGCCGGTGAAGGTTCCTTCACACGGTGTGGTGCTGGTGAAAACGGCTTCAGCCAAATAATTACTTGTAAAATCTAATGTACTAATCATTATGTCGAAGATAAAGCGTTTCATCATCCTATTAATAATTTTGCCGGTGTTGACCGTTAGCGGGCAGGAAAAAAACCGAAAAGAGAAAAATTTCCGTCCGCCGGCAGTCCCTCTGGTTACGCACGACCCGTATTTTAGCATCTGGTCGCCCGCCGACAGGCTTACCGACCGCGAAACCGTCCATTGGACAGGCGCCCGGCAACCGCTTCATTGTTTGATACGCATCGACGGCAAATCATGGCGAGTGATGGGAAGTGAACCTTCACGCCTCGAGCCGATGAAACAAACCGATCTGACCGTATTTCCAACCCGCACTACTTACAAATTTGCCAACAGCCAGGTGCAGTTGACATTAACATTTTTAACCCCGGCACTACCCGATGATCCTGATGTACTTTCGAGGCCGGTGACTTATCTGTCTTTCAAAGTAAAAAGCCGTGACCACAACCCCCACGATGTGCAATTGTATTTTGATGCAAGCAGCGAGCTGGTTGTAAACAATGCCGAACAATCCATCCAATGGGAGCAGTACAAAACGGGTGACCTTGAAATTGCAAAAACCGGAACCGTAGCGCAGGATTATCTCAGTCAGCCCGGCGATAATGTGCGCATTGACTGGGGTTACGCCTATCTGGCCGTTCCCGGAAATCAAAATGCGGTTCTTTCAGTGGGAAAAGGAGATGCTTTGCGCAATCACTTTGTCGAAAACGGATTTCTGCCACCAACCACAACCTGGGAAAAGCCAGTGAAAGTGAATGATGGCTTTTTTTCTTCGGCAGCAATGTGGAATTCCGGTAAAATAGATTCAACAGGTGTATCGCACTGGCTTATGATTGCTTATGATGACATTTACAGTATCCGCTACTTCGACGATGACCTGCAGGCATGGTGGAAAAGAAATGGTTCAACCATGAATGATCTGCTTGGGATTGCAGCAAAAGATTTTAATACATTATTAAGCAGATGTAAAAGCTTTGATGAAGAATTGTTAAACGATCTGAACCAGCTTGGTGGTAAAAAATATGCACAGATGTGTGCCTTGGTTTATCGTCAAAGCCTCGCGGCGCACAAGCTTGTTGCCGACAAAAATGGCATGCCCTTGTTTTTTTCTAAAGAAAATTTCAGCAATGGCTGCATCGGAACGGTGGACGTGATTTATCCTTTTTCACCCTTTGCGCTGCTTTTCAGCCCGATGCTTACCAAAGCCATGCTTCAGCCACTGTTGGATTATTCGGCGTCACCTCGTTGGAAATTCCCTTTTGCACCGCACGACATGGGCACGTACCCTTATGCAACAGGCCAGGTTTACGGTGGCGGGGAGGATTCGGAAGAAAACCAGATGCCGGTTGAGGAAACCGGTAATATGATCATCATGCTTGCGGCGCTGGCACAGGCTGAGGGAAACGCCGGTTTTGCCAACTCGCACTGGCCCGTCATCGAAAAATGGGCTGAGTACCTGCTTTCCAAAGGTTTCGATCCCGAAAACCAGCTTTGTACCGACGATTTCGCCGGGCATCTGGCCCACAACATCAACCTTTCGGCAAAAGCCATTGTCGCCATCGCCTCCTTTGCACGTCTTTGCGAAATGACAGGCAGGAAAGACCTTTCAAAAAAATTCAGGCTTAAAGCCGAAACAATGGCAAAAGACTGGATAAGGCTATCTGCTGAAAATGACCATACACTGCTTGCCTTCGACAAGCCGGGGACCTGGAGCCAGAAATACAACCTCGTTTGGGACAAACTGCTCCATCTGAATTTATTTCCTGGTGAGGTTTTCAAAAAAGAAATTGAATTTTACAAAACCGTTCAGGCCGAATATGGTCTGCCGCTGGATAGCCGTGAAAGATACTCCAAAAACGACTGGATAACCTGGACAGCCACCCTGGCTGATAACAAGGAGGATTTTAAGGAAATTTTTCATCCGGTGTATAAATATGCTGATGAAACTCCCGACCGGGTTCCCCTTTCCGACTGGTACAATGTTGATAACGCCCAAAAGGTTGGATTTCAAGCCAGATCAGTAGTGGGAGGCTTTTTTATTAAAATGCTTGACGACGAAACTGTTTGGAAAAAATGGGTGAACAAGGGGACAAATATTTCAGGAAAATGGGCTCCGCTTAACATGTTAAAATTGGGAAAAACCATCCTTCCCACAGCAAAAGAACAGAAACTTGTGTGGAAAATCACCACCGAAAAACCATCGGAAAAGTGGATGAATACGGGTTTTGACGATTCTTCCTGGCAAGGCGATACCACCGCCTTTGGTTCTCCGGGGTATGGCATTGTGAAAACCGTTTGGGAATCGGAAAACATCTGGATCAGGAATGAATTTGATGTTAAAGAATTGAATGACAATGGTCTGGCATTGCTGATTTTGTACAACGACGAAGCAGAGGTTTTTATCAACGGAAAACTGGTTGGAAGCTACGCCGGAGCGCTCAGCAACCACCGGGTTGTAAAACTAGGCGCCATGAAAAATTTCCTTCAGCCGGGCAAAAACCTGATTGCCATTCATGGTCGCTGGACGGCCAACATGCAGGCTGTGGACGCGGGACTTTCGGAATATGAACTGAAAGATGGTCAGGACAAATAAAATGATTTTTGAGTACAGTCTAAAAAGGTCAAATTTTATGTTTTGCCACAAAACATGTACTGGGCTTGCCGAAGTAACACAAAGTAATGGAATACAATAAATTAACGTTTCGGGAAATTTTGTGTTTTTGTGTTTTTGTGGCGAAAAAACAGTTTTTAGACTAATCTTATTTTTGGAAACCCTTGTTTTTCTATCCTACAAAATACCTTTTATAAAGATGTTTTTTAAAAATTCCTTTTTGTTGTTGGCCGTGGCTTTGTTTCTTACTTCCTGCGGCCAAACCGCTGAAAAACAAGAAATTAATGTTGTTTTCACCGGTGATTTTGCCGATCCGACCATTGTGCGCGAGGGCGATACTTTTTACATGACCCACACTTCATATGCTTATCTTCCCGGGCTGCAAATCTGGAAGTCAACCGACCTCAAATCCTGGACTCCGGTTTGTCGTGCGCTGCAAACCAATGTTGGAGAGGTTTGGGCGCCTGAGTTCATAAAGTACGACAGCCTGTTTTACCTTTATTTTCCAACAAACCGCGGATCAAATTTCGTAATAACCGCCCCTCGTCCCGAAGGGCCATGGAGCCTTCCTGTAAAACTGGACATTGACGGGATTGACCCAGGACACATTGCCACGCCCGATGGCAAAAGATACCTTTACGTAAACGGCGGGCGAATGGCCCCATTATCAGCAGATGGCCTGCGGATTACGGATTCAGTCCGCAAAGTTTACGATGGATGGGATTATCCCGCCGACTGGGCAGTTGAATGTTTTTGTCTGGAATCGCCAAAGTTGGCTTACCGCGAAGGATTTTATTACCTGGTTTCGGCTGAAGGAGGAACTTCCGGCCCTTCAACCGGGCACATGTGCGTGGTGGCAAGGGCGAACTCGCCGGAGGGACCCTGGGAAAACAGCCCATACAATCCGCTTGTACACACCTTTACAGGCGATGAATCATGGATTTCGAAAGGGCACGGAACCTTGTTTGATGATGCAGACGGCAATTGGCACATCGTTTATCATGCTTATAAAAACGGCCACAGACCCTTTGGTAGAAACACCCTGATTGAAAAAGTAAGCTGGACTGATGATGGTTGGCCCCTGGTAAACAGAAACAAGGCTCTACCTAATGACTACAAGACATTCAGGAATCAAAAAATTGAATCTGATGACTTTTCGGGTGAAACACTGAAACCACAATGGTGTTTTTCGGGCTTGGATGCCGTTGATCAGTTCAACATCGAAAACGGACAATTGATCCTCCGTTCTGACGCTCAGAAAGTCCGCGCTTTACATGCCATTGCAGGGGAGGAAAATTTTGAAGCCATGCTAAAATTTGAGCCTAACGGCGAAGTGGAAACGGGACTGGTGATATTTTACAATTCGTCCGTTTTTTCTGGTTTGGCCACCAAAGATGGGCAAGTTTACTCGGTTTTGAAAGGCAAAAAAGCCTGGAGTACTTTTGACTTCCCCGATTGCCATTTTTTGAAAATCAGGCTTCAGCACTACAACCTGGCAATGGCTTACAGCGCTGATGGAAAAACATGGTTCAACTATCCCGAATCTTTCGACCTTTCGGGTTATCACACCAACATGCTTGGCGGCTTTTCGGGTTTGAAAATTGCTGCTTTTTGCAGCGGTGCAGGAGAAATAAGGGTGGACGACTTCCGGTATGCTGTCTTACCATAATTTGCCCATAAGCAACCAGGATTCCATTCCTTGTTATTGCCCGCACTTTCAAAAAATCAGACATACCTTTTACCGAAAATTTCTTCATAACAATATGAATAACATTCACTATTTTTGTTGCTACTACATTTTATCAATTCTATTTAAAACATAATCGCATGAAAATAAATGTTTTACAACAGGGACTTAAAAATTTACTTTTCAGCTGTTTTTCTCTTTTTCTAATGGTTCCAACCCTGAACTCGCAGGACTGGATGAAAATTAAAACCTTTCAGCCTGCACAAACCCTGCATTGTATCAGGTTTGCAAACGATCAGGTGGGCTATACCGTATCATCGTTGTACAACGGAAGTACTTACAACATACACAAGACCTCCGATGGAGGAATTACCTGGGTAGATCAGAGTTCGGGTTACACGGCCACCCGGTTTAAAGATATCTGGACATTTTCGGAGGACACGGTGATGATGTGTGGCAACTATGGATTGGTAATCCGCACTTTTGACGGTGGCGAAAACTGGATAGCTGATACGGTTGCCGAAGCCGGTGAGCATCTGTTTGGGATATCTTTTGTAGGACACACGGGCTATGTTTGTGGTAATAGCGGAGCCATTTATAAAACCACAAACCTGGGCGAATCATGGTCAAAGGTTGACCCACCGTATCTTTCAGCCATTGAAGATATTTGTTTTCTTGATGAAGATTTCGGATTCATATGTGGTTTAAACCTGATTTATTACACCACAAATGGGGGAACAACCTGGCTGGAGCCCGATGATTTCCCTGGCGCCACGGTTAACTGGTGGCTCCGCGAAATCAGTTTTGCCAACGACAGCATCGGTTATGTCTGTGGCGACATAGGGCAGATTTATAAAACCACCGACCGGGGAAAAAACTGGCAATATATGCCAAATTCCCCAACCACAGAATCCATCCAGGCAATGACGGCACTCACCGAAAACCTCCTCTACGCATGTGGATTTGCAGGTAAGGTGATGCGCTCGGCAGATGGAGCACAAAGCTGGGAAATGATGACAGCCGCTTCAACACAGAACTTCTACAGCATTGATTTCACCAACACCGGCAGTGGATTTATTTGTTCGCAGATTGGTGAAGTACTTCGTTATGACGATCCGTTTATGTTGGTTTCAAAACTTGATAATGCTGATCAAATAAAACTTTTTCCCAATCCTTCTTCCAACCTGATTATGGTTTCACCTATTACTGGTAATGAAATCTCTGATTTATACAATGAAATCTGTATTTTCGATCTTTCCGGAGTTTGTATTGGTCATTTTCGTCCCGAACAGTTCATTGATGTTTCCAGTCTTTTGCCAGGTTGTTACGTGATGGCCTTTTATGCAAAAAACCAATCCATAAGCCACCGGACCTTCATCAAATATTAAGACATAACCATTAGAAAATCAAAATATTATTTGAGTCCAGTCTAAAAAGGTAGTTAATCCTAAATTCCAAAAAGTGAGCCTTTTGCATCCTGCTGATATTTAGGGTCTCTCCCTTTAGGGTCAAGAGTAAAAATCGCCTAAAATCAGCACTTGGGGGCTTTTAAGATGGGTTTCATAATTCTATTCCGATTTGGTGGTAAAGGGAATGTTGACAATAAACTTCGATCCCTTGTCAACTTCACTTTCAACGGTAACTGAACCACCATGTTTTTCAGCAATGGCTTTAACGTAGCTTAATCCCAGGCCGAAACCTTTCACATTGTGAATATTACCGGTAGGAACGCGGTATAGTTTATCGTAAATTTTTTTCTGGTTTTCGTGGCTGATGCCGATGCCGTTGTCTTCGATCGTAAGTTTTATGCCATCCTGGTAATTTTGTGTATTGATTTTTATTACCGGTTTGCGGGGAGAATACTTGTTGGCGTTGTCCAAAAGGTTGAAAATCATATTGGTGATGTGCATTTTGTCGGCATTCAGCCATGTGCGTTTGGCCTGGAAATCCCGGATAATTTTTCCATCTTTTACTTCTACCTGAATACCCATGTTGTTGATTACATGGTCAATTATTTTATGCAGATCGAATTTTTCCCGGTTGAGTTTAAAATCTCCATCCTCAAGAATTGCTGATTGGAGTATTTTTTCAGCGATTCCGCCAAGTCGCTTATTTTCTTCATTAATTACTTTCAGGTAATTGTTTGCCAGTAATTCATTCCGTTTTACAGCCTCGTCGGATAATGCTTCGCAAGCCAGGGAAATGGTGGAAATGGGTGTTTTAATTTCGTGGGTCATGTTGTTAATGAAGTTGTTTTTCATTTCCGAAAGTCTGTTTTGCCACACGATAATTTTAATGATAAAAACAAAAAGCATTAGAATGATGATGATCAAAAGAGCCGAAATCAGAATCATTGCTGTCATTTGCTTTAGCAAAAAGCGGGTTTCGTATGGGAAATAAATCATCAGGTAATCGGGGCGGGAAGAAAGTTCGTTTGGGTATAAAGTAAAAACATACCCTTTTTTCATGAGCTCCGATTTATATTGACCCGATCGTTCAATAATCATTTTGTTTTTTGCCGAACTGAAAACGCCATATTCGTAAGTAGTCTGAATTCCCTTTTTTCTGAGTTCGCTGTTAAGCAAAGAGTCGAGCGTGAGCCGGTCCAGCGATCGTTCAATTTCAAATGGCTGGTTTCCGCCTTGCATGTCGTTGAGTACTTCCCGAGCCATAAATGACTTTTTGATAATTTTTTCAATGTCATCAGGGCGCGAAATTTCCTGCATTTCATCAAACAGTACCTGATTTATCGAGTCCATCGAACGAATAAAGCTGGTGACTTTCTCCTGGGATTGAACTGTTTTTTTCAGGTTTTTGTAAATCAGGTTCTTTTCGAGCGTATAAATGACATTTGAAACAGCATCGTTCACCATGTTTTCGAAATTGGTGCGCTCAACCGATATGGCATTTTTCACCCAATAAAGCTGAACCACAGTTAAACTCAACAATACAATGGATACTCCCCATGTTATTACCTTAATCAGGTTTTTATTCATCTAAATCTTGTTCTTTCTTTCTGGTTTTCCAAAAAAACAAGGAAAACTTTCATTCTGTATTCCGCAAAAGTATCTTTGAAATCGCCTCATTTTCAATGATTAACTAATTTTAACTTTTGTTAATGTCCTTTAACTTGTATGCAAATTCTTACATATTAATTTTGCCGCGTATAACTACACAACATTTCCAAATTCACCAAATGATTTGGAAATATAAGAACGATAAAGATTTCTGATTCATAAATTTTGGTTTTTGGTTTTGAAATGCAGCCACACAGGCTGCATTTTTTTTAGGTCAGGGGTTTTGGTAAATTCAATACTTTTGCTGCGAATAAACATTTAACATCATGCTCAAATTTATTAAGACAAACATCGATAATGTGTTGGGTTTTCCCCCACAGAAATCACTCGAATCATGGCAAAGTGCCATTGATAAAAGTCATTCTGCCATTTTGAACAAATCGGGCAAAGGCAATGATTTTTTAGGTTGGGTGAACCTACCAGCAGAAATTGATGCCGATTTTCTGGCTGATATCGAAAAAACAGCTTCGACTATCCGCACCCATTCCGAAATATTGGTTGTTGTTGGGATTGGAGGTTCCTATCTTGGCGCCCGCGCAGTAATAGAAGCGTTAAAACACAATTTTGACATGCTTCTTTCGCATGATGAGCGCCGAAAGCCGGTTGTTTTGTATGCCGGACAAAATCTTTCGGAGGATTATCTTGTTGAATTGCTTGAAATTCTTGATAAAAGAGATTATTCCATTAATGTGATTTCAAAATCGGGCACCACCACCGAACCCGCCGTAGCATTCAGGGTTTTAAAAAACCATCTTGAATTAAAATACGGTAAAGAAGGAGCAAAACACAGGATTATAGCAACGACTGATAAATCAAAGGGCGCACTGAAACAGTTGTCTGACACCGAAGGTTACAAAACATACATTGTGCCCGATGATGTCGGAGGGCGTTTTTCGGTGCTTACACCCGTTGGATTGCTCCCAATTGCTGTTGCTGGATTTGATATTAAGTGGCTGGTCAAGGGTGCTGTTGAAATGCAAAAGCAGCTTTTTTCATCACCAGACATTCATAAAAATCCTGCCGCTCTTTATGCTGCAGCCAGAAATGCTTTGTACAAGGAGGGTAAGTTTGTTGAAATAATGGTGAATTATTCGCCCAACCTTTTTTACTTTACGGAATGGTGGAAACAGCTCTATGGCGAAAGTGAAGGTAAAGAAGGAAAGGGAATTTTTCCTGCGGGTGTAATTAATACCACCGACCTACACTCGATGGGACAATACATTCAGGAGGGCGAAAGAAAAATTTTTGAAACAGTTTTGTCTGTCGAAAAACCCACCCGAAGCCTGAACATTCCAAATGATAATGAAAACCTTGACAAGCTGAATTTCATCACCGGAAAATCAGTTCATCACGTCAATCAAATGGCTGAAATTGGTACCACCCTTGCCCATGTTGACGGTGGAGTTCCCAATATCCGCATTTCGATTCCCGCGGTCAACGAGTATTACCTTGGACAGTTGATTTATTTCTTCGAGTTCGGTTGTGCACTCAGCGGCTATGTTTTAGATGTAAATCCATTCGACCAGCCTGGTGTTGAGGCTTACAAGAAAAATATGTTTGCTTTATTGGGCAAACCCGGATTTGAAAAGGAAACAGCGGAAATTAAAAAAAGAATACAGGAATAGTATTCAGATAAAAAAAACGGAAATCAGACAGCGGCGTATTCATCAGGATGAAGGATTGAATACGCCTTTTCTGCTGCAATTTTTTCAGCACCCTTTATCGAAAAATCCTGACCAGTAGCGTAAATTTCGCTTTCAACCCTTACTTCAACAATATATTGTTTGTTGTTTCCGGTTCCAACTTCAGTTACTGTATTAAATTCAATGGTTTTTCGCTCCTTTTGAGACCATTCGATAAGCTTGCTTTTAAAGTTAAGTTCCATTTTTTCGAGTTCGTCGATGTCAAAATGAACATTGATGATTCGTTTTATGACTACTTTTCGGGTAAAGTTGTATCCGTGATCTATGTAAAGAGCGCCAATAAATGCTTCGAAAGCATCACCTTCCATAGAGCGATAAATGGCTTTGGAGTCCTGATTGGAGCGGATTAACTGATCGAGACCAAGTTTTCGTGACAACTTATTGAGCTGTTCACGGCTGACAAGTTTTGAGCGCATTTCGGTAAGAAAGCCCTCATCTTTGTAAGGAAATTTTTTGAAAAGATAATCGGCAACGATGGAACTAAGCACAGCGTCGCCAAGGTATTCTAACCTCTCGTTTGAAATTTTGTGTCCGTTTTGTTCAATAGCAACCGACCTGTGAAGGAAGGCCAGTTTGTAAAGAGAAACATTGTACGGACTAAAGCCAAAAATATTTTTAACAGACCTGATGAAATCTTTGTCGGTTGAAAAATAAACTTTAAGCAGTCTGAAAAGGCTCAAAACAAAGAATTGTTATTCAATGTATTTTTTTACGGCTATGCACGTATTGTGGCCTCCAAAACCAAACGAGTTTGACAAGGCAACGTTTACAGTGCGTTTTACCGGTTTGTGGAAAGTAAAGTTCAGCCTATTGTCAATTTCCGGGTCGTCAGTAAAATGGTTTATTGTTGGAGGAACAATATCGTATTTTACAGCAAAGGTCGTTGCAATGAGTTCAACGGCTGCAGCGGCACCTAACAGGTGTCCGTGCATCGATTTTGTTGAATTCAGGTTAATTTTATAGGCATGATCACCAAACAAACTTACAATGGCTTTTGGTTCAGCAATGTCGCCAACGGGTGTTGATGTTCCGTGTGTGTTGATGTGGTCAACGGTTTCGGGAGCCAGCCCTGCATCTTCAAGGGCATACTGCATGGCAAGTTTTGCGCCCAATCCTTCGGGATGTGGCGAGGTTATGTGATTGGCATCGGCGGTACTACCAATTCCAACGACCTCAGCATAAATTTTTGCGCCACGCATTCTGGCATGTTCAAGCTCTTCAAGAATTACGACGCCTCCGCCTTCGCCAAGAACAAAACCGTCACGGTCTTTATCAAAAGGTCTTGAGGCTGATTTTGGGTCGTCATTTCTTGTTGAAATTGCGTGCATAGCATTAAATCCTCCAATTCCGGCCGGATTGATTCCGGCTTCTGAGCCTCCGGCAAGAATTATATTGGCTTTTCCAAGCTGGATATAATGAAATGCATCAATAATTGCATGACCTGCTGAAGCACATGCTGAGGTGGTGGCAAAATTGGGACCTCTGAAACCGTATTTTATCGAAATATGGCCTGCAGCGATGTCACCAATTATTTTAGGAATAAAAAACGGATTAAACCGAGGAATGCCTCCACCTTTTCCAAATTCAATGGCTTCCTGTAAAAAAGAGGTGAATCCTCCAATTCCGGTGGCCATAATAACCCCAATACGGTCATGATCGAGTGTGCTGTCGATTTTTGCATCAAGAATGGCTTCTTCGGATGCGGCCATGGCATACTGGGCAAAGGGATCAACCTTACGAACTTCCTTGCGGTCGAAATACTTTAACGGATCAAAATTCTTTACTTCGCAAGCAAACTTCGTTTTGTAATTCGATGTGTCGAAATGGGTAATGTCAGCAGCACCGCTAACCCCATTGAGCAAATTCTGCCATAATTCGTCAACAGTATTGCCTAATGGGGTTATGGCGCCTAATCCGGTTACAACTACTCGTCTCAGATTCATCGAGCGGAAATGAATTACTTTGTGTTGTTTTCAATGTAGGCAATGGCGTCGCCAACAGTGCCTATTTTTTCAGCCTGATCATCTGGAATAGCGATATTGAATTCTTTTTCAAATTCCATAATCAGCTCGACGGTATCGAGCGAATCAGCGCCTAAATCGTTTGTGAAACTTGCTTCAGGTGTTACTTCGTTTTCATCTACACCAAGCTTATCAACAATGATAGATTTTACTCTCGTTGCAATATCAGACATAATTATTCTATTTTAGTTAAACAGGGGGCAAAGGAAATATTTTTTATTAATACAAACAAAACTTTTTTTGAAAGAAATACTGCACGCAATTTCGATAAGTGGGGTAAAATCAGTTATTTGGCGTAATTGGCGATTCTTGTTATCGTAACTTTTTGTTTCGGACAAGTACTTTTAGCGGGAAAATTTGCCGCAAAAAAAGCCGAATTTTCTCATGAATATCCGGGTTTATGGCTTTTCAGTTTTTTAGTCTGCCAATAAAGTTTATTACATAGAAGCTTTTGTTTTAAAAGAGAGCAATTATCAGATTTACAGAAAGATTCATAAAAACATTCATCAGAAAGATTCTGGTTGGTATGAAAATGAAAAGATGGTTTACTTTTGATCTGAAAAATGGAGCTGATTTTAGGAATCCGGCATCTGAAAATGTTTCCTGAATCTTTTTCTTTAGCTGGGTTCCCGAAATCCAGATCAACATGGCTAAAAAAGCGTTGATTATCAGTATAATAAATTTAATTTTTTCTAAAAAACATTATACAACACACGAAAGGGTCACATCAAATGAAAAATCTGGTAGTTTTTGCTTCCGGAAGTGGCACTAATGCCCAAAACATTGCTGAGTACTTCAATAGAACGAAATCAGCAAGTGTATCTGCTTTGTTTTGCAACAACAGCAAGGCTTTAGTTGTGGAGCGGGCAAA
This sequence comes from uncultured Bacteroidota bacterium, assembly GCA_937950125.1. Lineage (GTDB taxonomy): Bacteria > Bacteroidota > Bacteroidia > Bacteroidales > 4484-276 > CALFEP01. The sequence goes on along the minus strand of CALFEP010000161.1, from coordinate 15,513 downwards.
AAAGCTAAACATCCCTGTTTGCCTTTTCAACAGACAACAATTTTATGATAGCGATTATGTTATCGACCAACTCAGGAATTTCAACACCGACTTCATCATTCTGGCGGGCTTCCTGTGGCTAATACCAGCACACCTTATTAAACATTATCCTGACCGGATCATTAACATTCATCCTGCATTATTGCCCCAATACGGTGGAAAAGGCATGTATGGAATGGCTGTTCATGAAGCAGTAATCGCTTCGGGAGAAATGGAAAGCGGAATTTCGATTCACTTTGTGGACGAAAAATATGATCATGGAAAAATAATTTTTCAGGCACGATGTCCGGTATCTTCAGGTGACACCCCCCAGATGCTGGCAAACAAAATACATGCGCTGGAGTACGAATTTTATCCAAAAGTCATCGAAAAGGTTTTGCTTGATGCGTTAAAGCAGGAAGAATTTTAAAAATAGTTAAAAATCGGGTTTAAACATAGTGCCCATAATAATCTGTTGTTTCGGCCCGCCGGGTTTTAATTTTTTCCAGAACTTCAAGCTTTTCCTTATCTGTCATTTTCCACCAGGTTTTGGCTTCTTTGCGGGTTCGTTTGCAACCAATACAAATTTCGTTGTCATCGTATTGACAAACTTCAATACAAGGATTTTTTATTTCAGACATATTTTTTATTCATAAGAAACAAACTTTATTTGTCCCGGAAACAATGATAATCCGGAGTTTGTTCAACGCAATTAGCAATTAATTAGTCAAAAATGAACGCTGTGATTGTACATAAGATGAATTTTTTTACTTTTGCTTTGCCCAAGATCATAAATAGAATTGAAAAAACTTTTAAACCTTGCAAAAAACGATACAATGATTGCTCAATTTGACTTGTTGAATCCTGAGGTAGACTGGAATTACCGGACAATTCTGGTGGTTGATGACATTGAACCAAACCGTACATATTTAATTGAAGCGCTAAAAGGGACACATGCAAAAATTGAATTTGCAACAAATGGATACGAAGCTGTCAAAAAATGTCTGAATAATAAAGATATAGACCTTGTGCTGATGGATCTTCACCTGCCGGGTTTAAGTGGCCTGGCTGCCACACGTGAAATAAAAAAAATCAGGAGCGATGTAACTATCATAGCACAAACAGCGTTTATTATGTCGGGCGAAATGCAAAAAACAATCGATGCTGGATGTGACGATTACATTGCAAAGCCTATCCGTACCAACGAATTGATCATCAAAATCAGAAATTGCCTTATCAACACAGGGAAGAAAGCGTAAAAGTGTTAAATAAATAACTAAGGCAAAATGACATATTTGAAGAGAATCCCAAAATTCTATGGTTTTCGTATTTATTTCCTTTCCACCCTGCTTTTTTATTTATTGGTGTTGCCTTTTGCAGGTTTTCTTCTGTTACAAAACCTTCCCACCATCCTCGAAAAAAGCGGATCGCTCATAAAACCTGATGGCACCGAAACCATCGAAAAAACACTTCCACCTCCCAAAGGTTCAGAAAAAGATACCACGGGTCTGGTAATTTCAGCAAATGCCGGAAATAACAACATATTGAATATCAGGGTTGACAACGAATCACAGGAAATTACCGACCAGCAAAACGAAATGCTTTCGAAATCTTTTGCTTTCCTGTTCAAATCGTTGCTGGTGAGTTTCCTGCTGGGTTTTGCTTTCAATTACCCGTTTAAACGCTATTTCAGGCGAAAGCGAAACATGATAAAAATTCCTGACAAGCTGTTCAGGTTTTGCAAGAAATACATACTCGTCTCCCCCTGGATAAACATGGCAATACTTAGTCTTGCCTTTATTTCAACACTTTTTTACATGATTTTTCTCATCTATTCGGCCCCTGCTGAATACGACTTTGGTACAACACTGTTTATCAGGTTTTTCTTCATCACTTTGTTTTCGTCCCTGCTCACATTGCTTTTCGTTTATTTCTGGGAGAAACACAGGGTTCACATCAAATACCTCGATCATCTTTATTCAAAAGAAGAACTCAGGCAGCGGGTTTTTAAAGTTGCAAAAGGAAAAATCAAAAACAGGTTTTGGATTTCGAGCGCCATGACCACCCTGCTTCCTTTGTCTATTGTAATCGTTTACCTTTTTATGAGCCTGACCAAAATCAGCGACCTGAATCTTACAACACTTAATGAAGATCAGATAAAAATACTATTTGGCCGATACAGCAACCTGATGAAAATGGTTGTCGAAAACCCCGATCCGGCAGGCGGTATGGGCGGCCTGGTGTTTGTCAATGTAATGGATGGTTTAATCATGTTTTTTGGTATTGGTCTTGGTATTTTTGTTTCATTCGTTTACATACTCCTGTTTGTGAAGTGGACAACACTCGACATTGTGTATCCGGTAAAGGAGCTTTTGTACAACATGCAAAAGACCGGAGAAGGTAAAACCACCAATTACACCGTCGTAAGAAACAATGACGAAATTGGAGAACTGGCGGAAGAATTTAACGAAATGTCGGGGAAAATCGACCAATACATCAGCAACATTTCGAGAATGAATGAGGCTTATTTCAGGTTTGTGCCAAAACAGTTTCTCGATTTTTTGGGAAAAGACAGTATCCTCGATGTAAAACTGGGCGATCAGGTGCAGAAAGAAATGTCTGTACTTTTTACAGATATCCGCGATTTCACTACGCTGTCGGAAGAACTGACCCCCAAAGAAAACTTCGACTTCCTCAACGAGTATTTATCCTGCATGGAACCTGTAATATCGCGCAATCACGGCTTTATCGACAAATACATCGGCGATTCGATCATGGCACTTTTTGTTGGAAACGTCGAAAGCGCCATTGATGCTGCCATCGAAATGCGCGCAGCCCTCTCCGATTATAACCTTCAGCGCAAGCTCGAAAACAAATCCTCCATCAACAGTGGTATCGGACTTCACACCGGGAACCTGATGCTCGGCGTTGTTGGCGGGCATGGACGCATGGACGGAACCGTGGTTTCTGATGCCGTCAACCTTGCCTCAAGAATTGAAGGACTAACCAAAATGTATGGAACCTCCATCATTATCAGCCAGGACACACTTATTAAACTTCAGGACCCAACGCGTTACAACTACCGCTTTCTTGACGTGGTGAAAGTTAAAGGTAAAAAAGAAGCCGTTTACATTTTTGAAATCCTGGATGGTGAACCCGAGGAAATCAAAAAATTGAAAATCGAAACCAAACTCGATTTCGGAAAAGCCATTCAGCTTTACAAAAACAAAGAATTTGACGGCGCCATGATTCTTTTTAACAAAGTGTTGAAAATTAACCCCAACGACCGGGCAGCCTCACTCTACATCATACGTTGCAAAAACATCCTCGATTTTGGTATTCCCGAAGATTGGGATGGTGTTGAAACAATAAAAGACAAGTACTAATCATTTGACTTCAAATGAGAACCAATATCCTGACAGAAATCAAAAACCATGTTTTCGCCATTTTAATTGCAGGATTAATAACCGGGCTATTTACCTATTTTGCCTTTAACAAACATTATCTGGTTTTTATCATGGGGCTCATGATTGGGATGCAGTCTTACTTTTACATCCTACTGTATGTGTCGCTGCTTCAGCCGCGCATCCATCAGCTCAATTTTTCATTTGTTCTGATTATCAACACATTTTTCAATGTAGTTCTGATTATTCTTGCCGTTTTCATTTCCATTGTTATTATTAACCGCTTTAATATTGGTTCTGTTTTTAATAATTTCAAAGAGATTTTAATGAGCCAATCCATACTCTATGGATTGATTTTTGGCCTTGCCTTAAGCTTTTTTTTCAGCTCCTACAACATGTTTGAAACCCTTTTGGGAAAAAACTTTTTGTTAAAGCTTTTCACCGGACGGTATCATACCCCGTTCGAAGAAGAACGGGTTTTTATGTTTCTCGATCTCACATCCTCTACACGAATTGCTGAACAATTGGGGCACAAAAAATTCCTGTCGATGCTAAATGATTTTTTTTATGACCTTACTGAACCCGTTTCGACTACGCATGGTGAAATTTACAAATACGTTGGCGACCAGGCTATTATAACCTGGACCATGAAATGGGGCATGAAAAACGAAAATCCTGTAAGGTGTTTCTTTTTGCTTCGTGATAAAATAGCAAGAAACAGAACCAGCTACTTAAAAAAATATGGAGTTGTTCCTGAATTTAAAGCCGGGCTGCACGGAGGTACGGTGGTTACTGGCGAAATGGGCTTTATTAAAAAAGAAATTACTTTCCTGGGTGATGTGTTGAACACCACTTCGCGCATGGAATCGTCGTGTAACCAGTTTGGGAAAAACCTGCTGGTTTCGGACTGGCTGATTGAAAAAATGAAACCTGGTGATGATTTTATTGTTCAATCGCTTGGTGAAATTAATTTCAGGGGAAAAGAAAAACCAGTACGAATTTCTTCGGTTGAAATGAGACAAAACGCGTGAAACAGGGTTTTTTAGCGGTCTGGTTGTTTTTAGATGATGTGGTTTTGTTGTGCGGCCGCTTGGTGCAGCACTTCCTGCCGTCATATCGCGGCTTTTGTTAATCCTGAAAAATAGATTCCGGTAAGCCGATTCAATGCATGAAATTTCCTGGGATCGTTGATAATGTGTTTTTGTTAATATTGGCGCACAAGCGAATTGCCCCACAAATTGGGTGTTAAAAAGGGTACCCGATAGCAATGTTTGTAATGATGTTTTGTTTGCGCCATGCACTGCTGGCAAAGTTGATGTCGTTGAACGTCCACGAATTGCCGCCTGTGAGCCAGGGTTTGCGCAGCGGAATGGCCATGTCGAATCGCAGGACAATGTAACTGAAGTCGAAACGCAGCCCATAACCACCTCCCACGGCTAATTCGGAGAAAAAGGTTTTTATATCGAATTCCCCACCGGGTCGGTTTTCGTCGTTGTTTACCAACCAGATGTTGCCGGCATCCAAATACAAAGCTCCTCTGAAATATTCGTAAAGCGGGAACCTGTATTCGAGTGATGTTTCAAATTTAATATCACCAGTTTGATCGATGTAACCTGTTGTGAGGCTGTCGGCAGGAGAGTAGGTTCCCGGCCCAACCGATCGTGCAGGGAATGCCCTCAGGCTGTTGGTGCCACCCACATAAAACTGCTTAACATAAGGTATGGTGCTTGAATTGCGGTAGGGTATTGCGGCGGCGGCAATGAAACGCCAGCCCAACAGGCTTTGTCTCCCCGTTTTGTAGAAATACCTGATTTCGTTACGCAGTCGGGCAAATTGCGAAAAAGCTACATTCAGCAGCTTGTGGGGATTTTCGGAGGTGGCCTTTTCGCCCGTGGTTGTGGACATGATCAGTTCGGCAAGGTTTCCGGCAAAATTGAATGATTGGTTTATGTAAAAATTGGTTTGTCGCCAGGTTTGGTGCATGTTGCTCAGCGTGAAAGTGTAAGAACTTCCGGGTATAAACTGCTCATCCATGCTTTTCCGGATGTTGGGATTCTTGTCGAGGTATGCCTCAAACTCGGGCGAGCTTTTGGCTAACTGGGTAAAACTAATGTCAATGGGTCGGAGCAGATGCGACACCTTGCCGGAAGATTTCCACCCATAACCTAACGAAACATTGAATGAATACAATTCGTAAAGGTCAACCCGTGAAAAAACCCCACCGCCCACTGTAAAAATTGTTTTGGGAACAAACTGGCTTGATGTTTTCTTCACCAGGTTGCGCGGAACAATGCGAGGCAATGTAAGCGATCCGTCTAAGGTTATTTCGTAGTTGTGTTGTCCCTTTTTGTCGGTGCCCACCTGAACTTCAAAACGCCCTCCAAGATTTACGGTGAACAGCTCGGCGCCTCCAAAAACATTCCTGTTCCTGAAAATCAGGTTAATCCCCGGACCGGCGTAATTATTTGTTTTGGTAGCTACACTCATCTCCGAGCTGAGCGACATTTTCTTTACCGGTGTCAACAACAGGCTTGCATTTATTTTTCCCTTGGTTGTTTCCGTCAGGCTAAAGCGGGCATTGGTGAATTTGTAAACACCTAATCCCATCAGGTAGCGAAGCGTGTTGTAGTGATTTGTGCGCGAATAAAGGCTGTCCTTTTCAAGAAAAACCGCATCCAAAATGGTTTTAGGTTTAAACCGGTGCCCGCCCGAAATATAGTAGAAGCCACCGATCAGGGTTGTATCGGGACGATAGTTGAGCAGCGAATAATCATCGGTAATGTAAACATTGTTGATTCGGTAAGGCAAAAAGGCATCTTCAGGAATTCCGGGTTTAAGTTTTATTTCAATGTTTATGTTGCGGTTACCAACAGTGGAATCGGCATCGAAGAGAAGGTAGTCGGGGCTAAAATAGAAATATCCTTTGTCCTTAAGTTGTTCGTCAATCCGGGAGCGCTCGTCTTCAAACGACTTCAAATGGTACTGTTCGCCTGTTTTTAACAATGAGCCTGCCTGCAGTTGGTGAATTTCGCGCAAAATAGGGTATTCCCCGTCCGGATAATCAATGGCGTTCAGAATATAAGGTTTTCCAGTACTTGCAGTGAAGGAGATGCTGGCGGTTTTTCTTTTAAATGAAACCTGATGAGCTACTGTTGCTCGAAAGTACCCGCGGTTTTGAAGGCGGTTTTCCATGGTTAGCGACAGATTTGAAGGATTTAAATTTTCGACCAGGGCCGGTGGTTCGCCGAACTTATATTTAAGCCAGAACCAAAAACCCTTGTCTTTGGCGGGTTTGGGCAAGGTGTTGTGAATGCTCAGAAACGGACGCATCCACAGCAGTTTGGTGTTGGGTTTCAACTCGATCAAATCGAGCAATTCGTTTTCAACTTCATTCCTTTTCGAAATATTGCCGGAAGTGTCGAATTTGATGGCAGCTCCGGTGTAAAGATATTGTTCGCTGCCGATTTTTCCCAGCCCCGTGCAACCCGAAAAAATCATGCTGATGACCAGCACCCCCCCCGCCAGGATATGGTTTTTTGCAGGCTTCATTTTTTTTCAGGTTTTGGTTTGTTGGTTTTTACTTCTTTTAGGTCTGGCTCAAGGGTGTCGGTTCGGCTGTTGTTGGTTTTGTGCTGCAACAGGTTGTCAAATTCTTTTTCGATGATGAATGAAATACCACTGTAAGCCACTTCGCCATCGAAAAAATCGTAGGCATTTTCACGGAATGCCCTGAGTTTGTAATCTCCTTCGGGTGTGAGTGAATAAATAATGGCAAACTCGCCCCACATTTGCTGCGACGACTGATTGCCATAGTTGTTTTTGTTCGATCCTTCCACATCAAAATACCCCTGGGCCTCGATGGTAAGCCTGTCGTTGAAAAGTTTTTTTGTAACCTGTACTTCCAGTTCGGTGCGTATTTCGCTGTTTTGACCCGAATAATCCTCATAGGAATTCAAACCAAAATTCAGGTCAACATTTTTAATGTATTTACCCGAAATTCTGTTCATCTGGTCGGCCAGAATCCCATTCACACTGTTGCGTGCTGCGGTGGTGGCAATGTTTGCTGTTGTAGTTCCGGTTGAGGCAAATGGATTGTCGGCAATAAAACCGCCGGTAACCAGAAGCGAGAAAACCTGTTTGTTGCGCTCCGACTCCATGTCTTCGGTGTTGAGTTGGTCCAACTTACTGGCCACCTGCGGGTAATTTGCCTTGTATTTGTCGGGCAGCGTGATGTTGAAGCTTATTTCGGGCTGTATTAAAAAACCACTGATATTGAGCAACACTGTGTAGGGAAGCCGCTGTTTGTAAATGTTTTTTTCCGTTTCACTCATTGTCGAAGTTTCGTTGGCAACCAGCGCCACCGAGTTGGTGGTTACCTCATACAGGGCGGTAATGTCAAGGTTCGCATCCATGGGTTTGCCCGACCACGAAATGTTGCTCCCCTGTTGCAGGGTGAATGTCTTTTTTACAAGGCCGTAGAACGAAAGCTGGTAAACGCCCGTTTTTACTTCAAAAATTCCGGTGATGGTTTGGGTTCCACCCGGATCTACAGCAATACTAAACAGCCCATTCCCGCCAAGGGATAAATAATCGCCTGACCTGGGATCGATAAGTACAGTAAACACGGCTTCCTGGTCAATTTCGAGGTTTGTGCGGAGATCAATTCCTGAAATACGGGAAATTACCGAGTCGATTAAGTAATTTCCGGCTGCACTGTTTATCAGCGAATCAGTTTCAGAAACCGGATCAATAAAATGAACAATGCCCTCGGGGGTAATCAGCTGAAGCTCGCTACCCGGAAGGGCGTAGGTGAGATTTGTTCCTTTATTGATTTTGATGGTGGCATCAATTTCGGGACTGTCGGAAGTGCCTTTCAGTTTTACGTCGGTGTCAGTAATCAGGTTGCCGTAAAATATCGGATTGTCAGTAGCAGCGCTGTTTACAGGTTGAAAATTTTTCGCAAGTATGCTGAGATCAAAAATGAATTCGCTGTAATTTTCTGTCAACACAGTACCATTGAGGATAAGTTTTTGATTTCTTGCGTCTTCAACAATGAAGTCGTTGAAAAGCAGACCATTTTTATTAAACGTAACTTTATCATTCCTCATCAACACCTGAAAATTGAGGCTGTTGATTTTGAAACACGTATTGTCGAACATCAAAACGCCGGTAATGTCAGGATTTGCTGACGTTCCGGTGATTTCGATGTTGCCTTTCATTTTTCCGCTTATCTCTGAAAGTTGCCCGAAACTGAATTTTTCGAAAGTTTGCAAACTTTCAAAATCGAGCACTGCACCCATGTTGAAGGATGGATTTTGATATGGATCGGCAATATCTCCATAAACATGGATGTTGTTTTGTTCATTTTTAAGGCTGAAATCGAGCGTCAGGTTATTGCTGTCGGCCAATGCCCTGAATGAAATGTGTCCCACCAGCGTATCAAGCAGGTAAAGGCTGTCGATATTCAAATCACAGTCGAAAAACGTTTGAAAACCAGTTTCTGCAAAAATCAGGCGACCATCGAGCCAGCCCCTCAACAACCCATTTTGTTGCCCGACATCTACAATGTTAAGCATGTTTTGGACATCAAAATTTCTGAAAAACAATTCGGGGGGCTTCTTTCCGGCATTAAATCCAATGAATTCGTCCTCCCGGCTGAACTTGAAATTCTGCGTCCACATCCCATCGCGTTTGATTGTAAGTTTATTTCCGGCAGCAACCTGCCACGGATTACTATCCAGAATCAGCCCGTCCGGAACAAAAGTGACGGAGATGGCCGTATCCGAAAAATACAGTTCGTTCGCAAAACGGTAACGCAGCAAGCCATTTTTATCCACAATTTTCAATTCCGACCTCACAGCGCCATTTTTAAGAATTTCAGATAGGCTGACGTTTTCTGTTTTCAGCGAATCGTAACTCATTTTGTCCAAACCACACCAAAAAGAAAGACTGTCGTTCTTTCCGTCGATTGTTAAAACAATGGTATCTATCTGTGCCCTGCCCAAAGCCAACCTATCCAATTGCATTTCAACAGATAACTCATTGTTGTTGCTCCGGTAAAAGCCGTTCATATTGCTGATGTCTGAAAGATAAAAGTCGCTCCCCATTAGTTTTCTGATGTTTTCGGGAAGGTGAACATCGAGCCTGAAAGTAAGCTCCCGCCCTGGTACAACGGTGTCTTTACCAGAAACGCCGAAATATTTTCTCAGCATGGCCATTAATGTTTTGTCCATTTCCTGTGGTCCGAAATTGGCTGAGAAATCCGCATCCAGCAAATCCGATTTCAGGTCTGATTCAAAAAATTGCGCCGAAAAAGCTCCATTCAGCGCAAGCGAACCAATGTTTGCCTTCGTTGTACCCAAAGCAAGCATGGTGCCGGGTGATGTAATGTTTACCTTTGTGCAACGGGTTGAATCAACACCAGCCCGCGCCGAAACATTCGATGAAATTACCAACGCATCGTCCAAAAAATGGAGCGCCCCCAGGTTGAGCGATTTCAAATCCAACAGCGCGGCATACTGTTGATTTTTCGAGTTAAGATCAACGTTGCCCTTCAGATCGAAATTTAAGTTGGGGTCGCCCGAAAGCAATTCAAAATCAAATTTTTCGCCATTCAGATTTGCCTTTGCGGCGATGTTTTTATATGAATAATTGTTGTAAAACGCCTCGCTAAGTAAAAAGTCAGCGGCAGCCGACAAAGTATCGCCTGTTATCCCCGATCCGCCGATAATTCCTGAAAAACTAACACTCCCTGTAACCGTATCTGAAAGAATCCTGCCTGCCATAAGTTCGTCGATCCTGAAATCAAGATTGAATGTGTCGGCGCAGGAAAGCGCAGGTTTCCTGAAAAATGCGTTGGCCGAAACATCACCAAAGGTTGTATTAACCTCAATTTCAGCTATCAGATCATTCAGGTTTCCTTTGGCAGAACCTTTAACCAGGTAGTTTTCGGGGAAAACCAGATGATTGGTGAGTGCGGTGTCTATAAAAAGTTCAAGGTCGGCAAGGTTTGTTGAAAGCGAGGTTAGCGCAACATCAAAACCAAGCCGTGAAACATCCGGAAGCCCTGTCAGCCGGCCATTGGCCTTAAGTTTTGTAAACCCCGACATCCACACATCGAGATGATGAATGGCGAGGTCCTTTAGCTTGCCCTCAGCACTGGCTTTGGCCACAAAAATCCGGTTCCTCATCTTACCTAAAACAGTGTCGGCTGCCAAATCCGGAAGGAGCCTGAATATTTCATCAGTGTTCAGTTCCAGTTTTTCCACATCAAGCAAAATCTCTGTTTGATCGGGATAATTTTGCAATGCCTCAAACGAAGCAAATTGTGCAGCGAAACTACCCAACACGGTAATTCCGGGTGTTTCAACCACTAATTGCTGAACTCCTGCCTTGTGGTTTGTGACTTCAAACAGCCCCGACATTTTTTTTAAAACCAGCCCACTTTGCTCCGAAAAACCAAAATTTACAATGGCCGCAACAGCGCCATCTGACGAAACACCCAGTTTACCGGTTTCAAGGTTAAACCCTTTTACCCTGATGTGCCCATAATCGAGCCCTGCGCCGGCTTTTAGGGCTGAAATATCATCAAAACAGGCTTCAAGGTTCGAAATCCTGATTTGATTCATGGTAATGTTCCAGTCTGGAAAAATGTTGGCCGCCTCCGAATTTTGATATTCAACCGATGCCGCCTCCGTTGAATCTGAAAGTGCCAACGTCGCCTGAAAGGATGAATTTTCTAATGACAATTCCCCAAGGTCTAATTCCCGCCGGTTCAGGTCAAATTTTTCCGGGCTGAATTCAAGTTTTCCGATGTCTGCCGTAAAATCCATCTGTTCGACCAAGTCAATGTATCTTGCCTTCACATTTTCGAGACAAAGAAAATCAAGGCCAATGGTGGGAAAAAGCGGGGTGGTTGAATCCGCGTTTTGGGCGGCAGAAATGTTTGTATCGGGCAAAGATGATAAGGCTGCAACATGTTGTTTCTCAACCAAAACAGTCGTATTCAACAGTTCAACCCTGTCGATTCTGAATTCGTGTTCGTAAGGATTCAGGGTTTTAATTTGAAGAAACAACCCACCGAGGTTCAGCAGGGCATTAAGGCCGGTCACATCATCGCAATATCTGGCTGAAACGTTGGTCAATTCAACATTGCGCACATCAAAAGTCCAGGGTTTAGAAGCTGGATTTTCGGGTTCGGGCAGTGTGTCATTTGTTGCAAAAGCATCCACAATAAACTGAAAACTGAATTCATTTTGAGGAGCCTTGCGGCTGATGCGGCTTACCAGGCCATCAATTTCCAAATTTTTAACCCTGATTGTGTTGCTGATCAGTCTGAAAAAATCAACACGGATGTTGAGCCCGTGTAGATACAGCAATGTGTCGGCCTGTTGGTCAGCCACAAAAACCTTTTTTACAGAAACAGATGATGGAAAAACAATGTTAACGCCGCCAACACTTACCTGTGAGTCAATTTTTTCGCTCAGCCACTTCCCGGCAATTCCAGTAATGTAAAACTGCACGGCAGGAATGTTTAAAACCAGGATGACCGAAAACAGCAAAGCCAGCCAGGTTACAGCAAGCAGGGCAAAAACCCTGATTATCCGCAACCAGATTTTTTTTGTAGCAGGCATTGTTTTTTCCATCAATACTGTAAAAATGTTTTTCCAAAAGTCGCAAATTTTAATTAACCAGCTGTTTTTCGGTAACGCAGAATTCTTTTTTAAAAATGCTGATTGTTGTGAAAATCTGTAGTACACAAACCGAAAACTCATTTCATGTTAATCATTAAATAACAGTGTATTACGAAAATGTTTTTGCAAAAACCGCCAGTATTTGAAAATTTTTCACGAATAAATTCAACGATTGTCCGATTTGATAGACCAACAGCATAAATTTGTGATCCACACAGGATGTATTTCTGAATGTTTATCGTAAAAACAGATTTACCATAATAAAAAATTTCAACTTGGAAATTATGAAAAAACTATTTGTGGGTTTCATTTCTATATTGCTCATTTTGATAGTAATAGCAATTGTTGGGCTGGCGTGGTTAGACAAAAATCAGGGGAAAATCGTTGCCGTTCTTATCCGGGAAAAGCTACAGAAAATGGACATCAGCAAGGTTTACAGGATCGATTTCGGCAGACTTGACCTCAAAATTCTTTCGGGAGAACTGATTATTCACGATTTTTCGATGATGCCCGATACCCAGTTTTACCAGTCTCACGACACACTGCGGTTGCATTACCGGCTGATGGCTGAGGCCGAAATACCCTATCTGTCACTTACAGGACTCGACATTTCGGAGCTGTTGCTCAACAAAAAGCTTATTATTAGCGGAATTGAGATAAACCAGCCCTTTATCCGTCTGATCGATCACCTTACCGAAAAAGAAAAAGAGCAAAGGAGTGAAAATCACAAGCCAAACAACGACACCATTGCCCGCAAACCAAACCCCATCAACCATTTCAATCTCGCCTATTTCAGAATCAGAGAGGGAAGAGCCGAAGTTTTCAGCCGGATTACAGGCAAAAGTATTTTCAGCGCCGACTCCATTCAACTCCTGGTTTCGGAGTTGCTGGTTGATCCCGAAAAACCAATTCATACCATACTTCAGAAAACCTACGGAAGTTCTGTTTTGAAGGTTGGCAATGCATTTTTAAAAAATGAAAAGGGATTTTACGATTTTGACCTCGGGGGAATAACCCTTGACCTGGGTAAAGACAATCTTGAAATCAGCAGCTTAGCCTTAACGCCTAAACACAGCAAAGCCTTGTTTGGTAAAAAGTTTGGAAAACAAACCGACCGTTTTGAGGCAAAAGTCGGGTCGTTAAATATTCGTGGTTTTGATGTAAACAGGTTTATCGTTTCGGATGAAATAGTGTTAAACGCGGTAATAATCAACGGTTTAAACCTCTCAATTTTCAGAGACAAAAATGTACCCTTCGATACTTCCAGGTTTCCTAAAATGCCCTGGCAAATGCTGTCGCAGCTGAAAAGTTGCATCCAAATCGACACCATCGAGGTCAACAATTCGCTTCTTGTTTATGAAGAACTGGCTCCTGAGCAGTATAAAGCGGGAAGCATCCGGCTAACAGATCTGAACATAACAATTAGCCATGTTTCAAACGACAGTGGCTACATAGCGCAACACGGACCAATGGCTTTTGAACTCAAAGCCATGGCGTTCGATAAAGGCAATCTGGTGCTGAATATCAATGTTCCTGAAAACCTTGCATCTGAAGAATTCAGTTTTTCTGGAAAAATTGGGACAATGGACATGCGGGCCTTCAATTCGATAACGGAACTAAACGCAGCCGTAAGCATTGAGGAAGGACAGCTTGACAGTCTTGTTTTTTGGGCAAATGCAACCAGAGAATACGCAACCGGAGAAATGATGATGATTTATAAAAACCTGAAAATAAATGTTTTGAAGAAAGATGCTGAGAAAAAAGGAATGCTGGAAATCGGATTGCTAAGCTGGCTGGGAAACAAAATAGTAAGAAGTTTTAATCCTGAAACTGGAACAACGACACGACCTGTTGTTTCCACCATTTTTGCTGAACGGGATAAAAACAAATCGGTGTTCAACTACATTGTAAAAGCTGTTATTTCAGGGGTTAAAGGCTCATTGGTGCCGGGTTTGGGCAAGACATTGAAAAAATATGAACATCAAAAAGTGAAGGAGCAGAAAAAGGTGCAACGGCAGCTTGATCGCGATAAACGCAGAAAAGAGAAACAGCGTTGATGGGGTGGCGCTGATAAGTTGTAGTGCCTGGAAACAGCTTAAGGTTTTTGTGCAAAAAAAATTTTACCGGAATATTTTGCCTGATCTAATCAGGCTTATTCACAAGCTTAATAGAACACGAACCCCCAACGTACGAGGTAAGTCTGCCATTTGAGGCAGGCGAGAATTATTCAGGTTAAATAAAGACCCTCAAAAATCATCCTGATTTCTGCCGATTTTTTTAAAAACAAATTTGGAAATGAAAAAGTGAAGGGTGTATTTTATCACTTTTCCAGCTAAAACACACGTGACTTTTGTCACTTCTTAGCCAAAACCGACCGCTCTTTTCATAAAAACAAAAAGAACTCTCCCGACTCTTTAACTGCTTTTTTCCCATTTCCTTCTACTTTTGCCCCCCAATTATTACTGCTTTTACTAAAAACAGACTATTTGAAATGATGGATTCAACCATTGCCCGGCTGAAAAATTGTGCCTTGCTGGCGCTTCCACGTTCGTGGAAAACTACCAAATGGCTGGTAAAAATTACCATTCCGGTGTCGTTTGCTGTTTTTCTTTTCGACTATTTCGGTTTGCTTCAGCTCATTTCGGGCTATGTTGCCCCGGTTTTCAGGTATGCCGGATTGCCGGGCGAGGCGGCGCTGGTTTTCATCACCAGCATTTTCACCAATATTTATTCGGTGGTGGCCATCATTTCGATGCTGGGTCTTCCTGTACGCGAGGCAATTATCCTGGCAACTATGTGCCTGATTTCGCACGGATTTATCATCGAATCGGCGGTGCTGCGCAAAACCGGCTCCAACCTTTGGCGGATGTTGGGATTGCGCCTGACGATGTCGTTTGTGGCGGCATTTCTTCTCAACATGATTCTTCCTTCGTTTGATGGAACAGTAAAAGGAGGCATCGTGAAAGAACACCTGGATTTTCTGCCCGCAATAGCCGGCTGGGCTTTAGCGATGTTGCGGCTGATTGTTAAAATCCTTGTTTTGGTCACTTCGCTAATGCTGATGCAGAAAATTCTGGAGGAGTTTGGTTTTTTGAAAGCAATAAACCGGTTTTTACACCCTATGATGCGCTTATTTGGGCTGTCGCCCGAAGTTGCGATGGGCTGGTTTGTGGGAAATGCCGTTGGGCTGGCCTATGGCTCAGCGATATTGATAGAACAGGTGAACGAAGGGCAGGTTACCACCAGGCAGGCCGATTTGCTGAATCACCACCTGGCGGTTTCACATTCGCAACTTGAAGACCCCTTGTTGTTTCTGGCCATCGGCCTGCCTATGCTCTGGCTGATGTGGCCGCGTGTAATACTGGCAATGATTGCGGTTTGGCTGAGGAAACTGGAAT